>NZ_LXSD01000292.1:0-13053 GCF_017168095.1 Lysobacter enzymogenes
AGGTCCAGCCCGGCCGCGCCGCCGCCCGCGTCGGCGTGATCGCGCTGCAGCGCGCCGAACAGCGCCTGCGCGCCTTCGGGCTGGCTGGCGTTGCGGCCCAGCGCGCCGAGCAGCAGCGGCAGCGCCTGGCTCACCGCGCCCTGGGTCTGCGCCTCGGACAGGCCGAGCTGGCTGCCTATCTGCGCCAGCGGCTGGCCCTGGAGCTGGTTGAGGAGATCGTCGGTCAGCGAGGCGCTCATCGTTAAATTCCGGTGTACGGGGAGTGCAGATGCTAGCGCCGGCCCGTTAGTGCGGAGTGATGCCGGCGGCGTTGTGTGGCGGGGGTGCGAAAGGGCGGTGGCTTGAGCGTGGTTCGGTGGTGGTTGGTCGTTTTTGCGTTGGCACCGCGATGGTGGAGGGCGGGGGCGAGAGCGGCGATGGGCGGTGGTTTTGCGGGGGATTCGAAGCGGTCTTTGCGCTGGGTTTGGGGGCGGTGCAGGACGACGTTTTAGTTGGGGGCGCGGTGGTTGAGGTGTCGCGGTCGCGGCTTGCGCCGCTCCTACAGGTAGCCGATGCAGGAACGGCGCGGGCCGCTACCGCGACACGGCGACTGCGACGAAAAAAACGCCTGGCGGTCGGCCCGCCAGGCGCAGAGGTGTCGCACAGGGTTTCTTGCCGCGGCCGCGGCGCTTACTTGTTCAGATCGAAGCGGTCGGCGTTCATGACCTTGTTCCAGGCCGCGACGAAGTCGCGTGCGAACTTCTCCTTGGCGTCGCTGCTGGCGTAGACCTCGGCGATCGCGCGCAGTTGCGAGTGCGAGCCGAACACCAGGTCGACGCGGGTGCCGGTCCACTTGGCCGCGCCGGTCTTGCGGTCGCGGCCTTCGAACGCATCTTGCGCGTCGGACGTCGGCTTCCACACCGTGCCCATGTCGAGCAGGTTGACGAAGAAGTCGTTGCTGAGCGTGCCGACCTTGTCGGTGAATACTCCGTGCTTGCTGTCGCCGGCGTTGGCGCCGAGCACGCGCAGGCCGCCGACCAGCACGGTCATCTCCGGTGCGCTGAGGTCGAGCAGTTGCGCGCGGTCGACCAGCAGCGCTTCGGCGGTCGCCTTGTACTGGCCTTGCAGGTAGTTGCGGAAGCCGTCGGCGAGCGGTTCGAGCGCGGCGAAGGAGTCGACGTCGGTCTGCTCGGCGCTGGCGTCCATGCGGCCCGGCGCGAACGGCACCTCGACCGACACGCCGGCGTTCTTCGCCGCCTGTTCGACGCCGGCGGCACCGCCGAGCACGATCAGGTCGGCGAGCGAGACTTTCTTGCCGCCGCCGGCGGAGGCGTTGAAGTCGTTCTGGATGCGTTCCAGCGTCGCCAGCACCTTGGCCAGTTGCGCGGGCTGGTTGACCTCCCAGTCTTTCTGCGGCGCCAGGCGGATGCGCGCGCCGTTGGCGCCGCCGCGCTTGTCCGAGCCGCGGAAGGTCGAGGCCGAGGCCCAGGCGGTGGAGACCAGTTCGGACACGCTCAGGCCGGACGCGAGGATCTTGGCCTTGAGCGCGGCGATGTCGCCGGCGTCGATCAGCGGGTGGTCGACGGTGGGAATCGGGTCCTGCCAGATCAGTTCTTCGGCCGGCACTTCCTTGCCGAGGTAGCGCGCGCGCGGGCCCATGTCGCGATGGGTCAGCTTGAACCAGGCGCGGGCGAAGGCGTCGGCGAACTGGTCGGGGTTTTCGAAGAAACGGCGCGAGATCTTCTCGTAGGCCGGATCCATGCGCAGCGACAGGTCGGTGGTGAGCATGGTCGGCGCCTGGCGCTTGTTCGGGTCGTGCGCGTGCGGGATCTTGTTCGCCGCGGCGGGATCCTTGGCGATCCATTGGTGCGCGCCGGCCGGGCTCTTGCTCAGTTCCCATTCGTAGCCGAACAGGTTGGCGAAGAACTCGTTGCTCCACTGCGTCGGCGTGCTGGTCCAGGTGACTTCCAGGCCGCTGGTGATGGCGTCGCCGGCCTTGCCGCTGCCGAAGCTGCTGGCCCAGCCCAGGCCCTGGTCGGCCAGTTCCGCGCCTTCGGGCTCGCGGCCGACGTGCGATTCGGGGCCGGCGCCGTGGGTCTTGCCGAAGCTGTGGCCGCCGGCGATCAGGGCGACGGTCTCTTCGTCGTCCATCGCCATGCGCGCGAAGGTTTCGCGGATGTCGCGCGCGGCGGCGATCGGGTCGGGGTTGCCGTTGGGGCCTTGCGGGTTGACGTAGATCAAACCCATCTGCACGGCGCCGAGCGGATTCTCCAGCACGCGGTCGCCGCTGTAGCGCTTGTCGCCGAGCCACTGCGTCTCCGCGCCCCAGTACACGCCTTCTTCGGGTTCCCACACGTCGGCGCGGCCGCCGGCGAAGCCGAAGGTCTTGAAGCCCATCGATTCCAGGGCGACGTTGCCGGTGAGGATCAGCAGGTCGGCCCAGGAAATCTTGTTGCCGTATTTCTGCTTGATCGGCCACAGCAGGCGCCGGGCCTTGTCGAGGTTGCCGTTGTCGGGCCAGCTGTTGAGCGGGGCGAAGCGCTGCTGCCCGGCGCCGGCGCCGCCGCGGCCGTCGAAGATGCGATAGGTGCCGGCGCTATGCCAGGCCATGCGGATGAACAACGGGCCATAGTGGCCGAAGTCGGCCGGCCACCAGTCCTGTGAATCGGTCATCAGCGCGTGCAGGTCGCGCTTGACCGCGTCGAGGTCGAGGCTGTTGAAGGCGGCGGCGTAGTCGAAGTCCGTGCCCATCGGGTCCGTCGCGGGCGCCTGCTGGTGCAGGATCTTGAGGTTGAGCTGGTTGGGCCACCAGTCGCGGTTGGAGGTGCCGCCGCCGGCCGCGTGGTTGAAGGGGCATTTGCTGGGGTTCGACATGGGTGCGTGCCTTTGACGGTGGGATCCAACGGTCGGGTTGCGGTGGCGCGCGGCGTCGGCCGCGCGCAACGGCGCTGCGCGAGTCAGGAGTGCGGATCAGGAGCAGGGGGGAGCGGGAGTCGCCGCCGCGAGCATGGATGCGCAAACGCGTAGACACCGATGCCCGGCGCGCCGCAGTCGGCGTGTGCGAGCTGAGTTGGATCGTCCGGCTGGCGCATCGCTGGCGTTCGGAATCGTGGGGGTACGGGCGACGATAGACGGGCGCGATGCCGATGTTAAATCGATCCTTTCGACCTATCCGATAGAAATCGACTATGGATCCGCGCCTGCCGCCCGCATCGCCGCCCGATCATGCGAGCCGGACCATGGCGGCGACGTGACCGCGCTCGGAAATCGCGACGCGCGCCGCGCAACGCCGCGCTTGTTGCTGCGCAGCACGGCGGCCGGGACGCGACGCTGCCTACACTGCGGCGAGCGCCGGCCGCGGTGGCCGGCGCCGTGCGATTCACGGACAAGGAGACAGGGCGATGGGACGGACTCGAGCGAAAGGGATGCGGATGGGCTGGATGGCGATGGCGGCGCTGGTGTTCGGGCTGGGCTTCGGCGCGGCCGCGTCGGCGTCGGATCCGGATTGCTACAGCGCGTGCATGGAGCAGTTGAACGATTGCATCGCCCAGGCCGGCGGCGGCAGCACCCAGCATTGCGGGCGCCAGTATCGGCAGTGCACGTCGGATTGCTCGTTGCCTTGAATGCGCGTGTTCGGTGCGGGTTGCGGCTGCGCGCTTGCGGGGGCGCGGTCGCGGCTTGCGCCGCTCCTACAGGTAGCCCATGCGCGATTCGCAGCCCTTGTAGGAGCGGCGCAAGCCGCGACCGCGAAAACCCGACAACGACGAACCCATCGCAATCCGAGCGCGCGCGATTGCGCGCCGCGCCGCGCGAACCTCAATCCTCGCTCATCACATCGAACTCGCCCGCCAGCACCCGGTCGATGCGCCCGCTGCGCCAGCCGCGCACGCCGTCGCGCACCAGCGGCGAAGGCGAACGGCGATAACGGCGGGCGATGCGGCGTTCGGCCTCGAACGCCGGCGCCTGCGCGGCCTGCGGCTGGCGCGCGCGGCCGGGCAGGTCGGGCGCGACCTGCACCAGCACCGACAGGCGCTGCGTGGCGTCCTCGGCCTTGTCTTCGTACACATGCAGGCCGGCTTCGTGTTCGAGCAGGTCGAACGCGCCGAAGCCGCTCACCGCCAGCCACGCGCTGCCGCGTTCGCGGTCTTCGCGCAGCACCTGCACGCGCATGTTGCGGCGCTGCGCCCAGCCCTGGTACATCGCCAGCACGCGCTGCCACCACTGGCGCAGTTCCTCGCCCTGGCGCTGCGCGGAATCGCTGAGGTCGATCTCTACCAGCGCATCTTGCGGCCGTCCGGCGCGCAGCGCGTCGACCGCCAGCCCGAGCAGGAACAGCAACTGCGCCAGCGACTGGGCGAAGCTGGCGTTGCCGCCGTCGCGGCTGAGCCGCTGCTGCAGCCGCACCGCGGTGTCGAGCGCGCTCTCGATGCGGTCGCGGCGTTCGATCCGGTCCAGCGCGGCGTGGCGTTCGGGCGATTCCCAGAAGCCGGCCGCGGCCATGCGCGCGTAATCGGCTTCGCGCTCGCCGCGCCACTGCGCGCCGAGCACGGTGTCTTCCAGCGCCGCCAGGCGCGCGTCCAGGCGCGCGATCGCGGCGGCGTCGGCGGACGGCGCGTAGACCAGATCGCGCAGGTCGTCCTCGCCCTGCGCCGGCGCGGCCTCGCCGGCCGGCGCCGACGCGGGCGGCGCAGGCGCAGGGTCGATGAATTCGACTTCGAGCTTGTCGCCGGCGCTGCGCACGAACAGGAACTGGTCGCCCTGCGGCGCGCGGTGCTCGACGATGCTGCGAGCCAGCGGCGCCAGCAGGTAGTGCTCGATCGCCCGGCGCAGCGGACGCGCGCCGAGGTCCGGGGTGAAGCCGCGGTCGAGCAGGAACTCGATTGCCGAGGGCTCCCATTCCACCGCCCAGTCGCGGTTGCGCAGGCCGCGCCGGGTCAGCACGCGGCCGAGTTCCTTGTGCAGGATCTCGCGCATCAGCGCGCGGTCGAGCGGGTTGAACAGCACCACCCGATCGAGGCGGTTGATGAACTCGCGGCGAAAGGTTTCGTACAGCGCCTTCTCCACGGCGCTGCGCGAATAGCCGCCGCGCACCGAGGTGAAGCCGGGGCCGGCGCTGCGCGAAATGGTCGAGCCGGCGTTGCTGGTGAGGATGATGATGCTGTGGCGGAAATCCACGGTGTGGCCGCTGCCGTCGCTCAGGCGCGCGTCGTCGAACACCTGCAGGAACAAGTCCCAGACCTTGGGATGGGCCTTCTCGAACTCGTCCAGCAGCACCACCGAGAACGGCTGCTCGCGGATGCGCGAGGTCAGCGAGCGCACGCCGGCGGCGCCGCCCTGGTCGGCGGTAAGGCGCCAGGCCGAGTCTTCGGATTGGTATTCGCTCATGTCCAGGCGCAGCAGCCGTTCGTCGCTGCCGAACAGCAACTCGCCCAGGGCCTTGGCCAGCTCGGTCTTGCCGGTGCCGGTGGGGCCGGCGAACAGGAACACGCCGATCGGGCGGCCGTTGTCGGTGAGGCCGGCCTTGAGCATCGCGATGCGGTCGAGCAGCGCGTCCACCGCCTCGTCCTGGCCGAGCACGCGGCGCTGGAAGAACGCGCGCAGGCGCTCCAGGTCCAGGCTCTGGCGGTCGTCGATGACCTCCAGCGGCAGGCCGCTGCGCTGGGCGATGGTCGACAGCAGGCGCTCGCCGTCGATCGGCAGCGCCGGCGGCTGTTGCGCCTCGGCGCCGCGCAGCGCGTCGTCGAGCAGGCGCAGCAGGCGCCCGGGTTCGTGCTGTTCGGGGAAGTACTGCGCGGCCATGCGCGCGGCCTCGGCGAGGGTGCGCGCGTCGGCGACTTCGCGGCCGGCGCGCTGGCTTTCCACGCGCGCCCATTCGGCCGCGAGCGGCGCCAGCGCCAGCGGATCGAGCGGGGCGACGCTGAGGATGTCGAAGTGGTGCTTGATCACCGGCCGCGCGACCTGCAGCTGCGCCAGCTGGCGCGGGCTGATCTCGCCGATCACCCGCAGCTGGCCGCGCTCGATCGCCGGCAGCACCAGGTCGAGCACGCCGGTGGGATCCTGCTTGTACGCGCCCTTGGACAGCAGGTCGAAGAACTCCGGCGCGCGCCACAGCGCCTTGTCGCGATGCAGCACCGACAGCATCTCGCGCACGCGCTCTTCCAGCTCGCCGATGTAGGACTGGCCGGAGAGGATTTCCGCGGCGCTGGCCTCGAACACCAGCCAGCCTTGCGCCTGCAGGCGCTGGCACAGCAGGTCGATCAGCACGCTCTTGCCGACGCCGTGCTCGCCGCTGACCAACACCGAAGCCGCATCGGCCCCGGTCAGCAGTTCCTCGAGTTGATCCAGTTGCTGGCGCAGCGCCTCGTGCACGATCCGCTGAGCCGGCTTCGGCGCCGGATTGACCCGGCCGAACGCGCCGAGCACGCGGTTCTCGCGGCGCGCGCCGGCGGCGCGCTCGACTTCGTCCAGCAGCGGTTGCAGCAGCGGCGAGTCGAAGCGCTTGAGGGTTTCGCTGAGTTGCTTGGCGTTGTTCTCGTCGAGCTCGTCCAGCGCCGGCGCGGGCAGCGCCTGGCCGCGTTCGCCGGCCCAGCGCAGGTAATCGCGCAACATCTGCCGCACCGGCGCGAACTCCCACCACCACGGCTGGGCGTGGCGCATCAGCTGCGGCAGCGTTGCCGCGTCGGTGAGGGTCTGCAGGTGTTCGATCAGGAAATGCAGCGGATAGCCGCCGTACTGCCCGGCCGGTTCGATCAGCCGTTCCGGCGCGATGTCGCCGCGGCGCGAGGCGGCTTTGACGATCATCGACTGCAGCACGTAGCCGGTGCCGCTGAGCTGGCGGGTCAGTTCCTCGTGGCCGAAGGCGTCGCTGGCGAGCAGGTCGACGCCTTGGTGGAACTCGGGCAGGGCGAGCAGGTCCTGCGGGCGCTGGATGCGTTCGTCGACCGCGTCGATGCGGCGGATCAGGGCGAACAGGCGGTCTTGCGCGGATTCTTCCGCGGCGGGCGCGGGGTCGGCGGGCGTTGCTTCGACGGCCGCGGGCGCGCTGTCGTCGCCGACGGCGGCGCTGGATTCGGGCTGGATCGCGACGGCCGGCGGCGCGGCCTGGGTTGCCGCGGCCGGGCGATAGAGGCGGGCGAGAATCAGGCCGGCGACGATGCCGACGAGGAATAGCAGGGCTTCCACATGCGCTCCGGTGTCCGTTCCGGCGCACAGTTTAGCGGGTGGCGTTCGCGGTCTGCGGCGGGGTTGCGGCGGTCACAGATTGGGCGATGGGCCGAGCGCGGCGCGTGCGCGCTCGGCTTTGGCGGGAGGGCTTCGGGCCCGATGCCTTTGTTCCTGAGCGCGGCGAGCGGAGCGGAAAGCATCGGGCCTGAAGGCCCTCCCACAACTGCATCGAGCTGAAGGCCTCTCCCATGACTGCATCGGCCCGAGGGCCCTCTCGCAACGACATGCGGCCCGCAGGCGCAGCGAAGGTCAGGCCAGCGCCTTGATCCGATACAACGCCTCCAGCGCCTGCTTCGGCGTCAGTTCGTCCGGATCGATTTCCGCCAGCGCGTCCAGCGCCGCCGAGGACGGCGCGGCGAACAGGCCGAACTGCTGCGGCGCGTCCAGCGCGGCCTTGGCGAACGAGGGCTTGGGCGCATCGCGGCCCTGGTTCTCCAGTTCGATCAGGCGCCCGCGCGCCTGCTTGACCACCGACTTGGGCAGGCCGGCCAGCGCCGCCACCTGCAGGCCGAAGCTGCGGTCGGCCGGGCCGTCCTTGACCGCGTGCATGAACACCAGTTGCTCGCCGTGCTCGACCGCGTCGAGATGCACGTTGGCGATGCCGTTGCCCGGTTCGGCCAGCGCGGTCAGTTCGAAGTAGTGCGTGGCGAACAAGGTGTAGGCGCGGTTGTGATGGGCCAGATGGCGCGCGCAGGCCTCGGCCAGGGCCAGGCCGTCGTAGGTCGAGGTGCCGCGGCCGATCTCGTCCATCAGCACCAGCGAACGGTCGCTGGCGTGGTGCAGGATGTAGCTGGTCTCGCTCATCTCGACCATGAAGGTCGATTGGCCGCGGGCGAGGTCGTCGCCGGCGCCGATGCGGGTGAGGATGCGGTCGATCGGGCCGATCGCCGCGCGCGACGCCGGCACGAAGCTGCCGATGTGCGCGAGCAGCACGATCAGCGCGTTCTGCCGCATATAAGTCGATTTACCGCCCATGTTGGGGCCGGTGATGACCAGCATGCGGCGGCCGTTGCTGTCGTCGAGCACCAGGTCGTTGGGCTCGAACGGATCCTTGCGCACCGCTTCGACCACCGGATGGCGTCCGCGCAGGATGCACAGGCCCGGCGCTTCGGTGAGCTCGGGTTGCGACCAGTCCAGGCTGGCCGCGCGTTCGGCGAACGCGCACAGCACGTCGAGTTCCGACAGCGCCGCGGCGCAGCGCTTGAGCGGTTCCAGGCGTTCGTTGAGCGCGTCGAGCAACTGTTCGTACAGCAGCCGCTCGCGCGCCAGCGCGCGCTCGCGCGCCGACAGCACCTTGTCCTCGAACTGCTTGAGCTCTTCGGTGATGTAGCGCTCGGCGTTGCTCAGGGTCTGGCGGCGGGTGTAGTGGGTCGGCGCCTTCTCGGCCTGGGCCTTGCTGATTTCCAGGTAATAGCCGTGGACGCGGTTGTAGCCGACCTTGAGCGTGGCGATGCCGCTGGCAGCGCGCTCGCGCGCTTCCAGGTCGATCAGGAACTGGTCGGCGTTGGTCGACAGCGTGCGCAGCTCGTCGAGCTCTGCGTCATAACCGGGCGCGAACACGCCGCCATCGCGCGCCAGCACCGGCGGCTGCGGCACGATCGCCTCGGCCAGCAGATGCGCGTGCGCGTCGTGCTCGCCGAGCTCGTCGGCCAGCGCGCTCAGGCGCGGCGCGTCGAGCGGGCGCAGCAGGCCGCGCACGTCCGGCAGCAGGCCCAGGCCGTCGCGCAGCGTCGACAGGTCGCGCGGGCGCGCGCTGCGCAGGGCGATGCGCGAGAGGATGCGCTCCAGATCGCCGAGCGCGCGGAAGCGCTCGCGCACATCGTCGCCGGCGCGGCTTTCGATCAGCGTGGCCACCGCCTGGTGGCGATGGCGCAGCGCCGCGCGGTCGCGCAGCGGCCGGTGCAGCCAGCGCCGCAACAGGCGCCCGCCCATCGGCGTGACCGTGCTGTCGAGCACGCCGAGCAGGGTGGTGCGGCTGTCGCCGTCGATGCGGCTGTCCAGTTCCAGATGGCGGCGGGTGGCCGCGTTCATGGCGATGGCGCCGTCGCCGGATTCCACCGCGATCGAGGTCAGATGCGGCAGCCGCTGCTTCTGCGTTTCTTCCACATACCCCAGCAGCGCGGCCGCGGCGGCGACCGCCAGCGGCTTGTCTTCCAGGCCGAAGCCGGACAGATCGTGCAGGCCGAAGAAGCGCAGCAACTGGCGGCGGCCGCTGTCGACGTCGAACAGCCACGGCGCGCGCCGGCGCACGCCGCTGCGCTCGGCGACGAACGCGCCCCAGCCGTCTTCGTCGGGCATCAGCGTTTCGGCCGGCTCCAGCCGCGCCAGTTCGGCTTCCAGCGCGTCTTCGCTGGCGACTTCGTTGACCAGGAACCGGCCCGCGGCCAGATCCGCCCAGGCCAGGCCCCAACCGCTCTTGCCGCGCGAGACCGCCAGCAGCAAGGTGTCGCGGCGCTCGTTCAGCAGCGCCTCGTCGGTGACCGTGCCCGGCGTGATGATGCGCACCACCTTGCGCTCGACGATGCCCTTGGCCAGGGCCGGATCGCCGATTTGCTCGCAGATCGCCACCGATTCGCCCAGCGCCACCAATCGCGCCAGATAGCCTTCTGCGGAGTGATGCGGCACGCCCGCCATCGGAATCGGCTGCCCGGCCGAAGCGCCGCGTTGGGTCAGGGTGATGTCGAGCAGGCGCGCGGCCTTGCGCGCGTCGTCGTAGAACAGCTCGTAGAAATCGCCCATGCGGAAGAACATCAGCACGTCGGGGTGCTCGTTCTTGGCGGCGAAGTATTGCTTCATCAGGGGGGTGTGTTCTTCGGACCCCTTGCCCGGGCTGGATTTCTGGGTTTTTTGCATTTGATTCAAGGCTTTAGAATTTTTCAGTTTGACGCGGTGAGGGCAAGTATGGACAGCTAAGGCCGGCTAGGCACGCCATCGTGCGGCGCCGGGGCAGTCCGAGGGCGAGGTCGGGGAATTTGAAGCGGCGCCTGGAAAGTAAACGGTCCTGGAAGGTGGCACGCGCCGCCGCCCGAAGCTGGCGACGGCCCTGCTCTGACTGTATTGCCGTCATCGGCGGTATAGGCGAGATCGTCAATTTTGCCCCGAATACGCAACCGGCGCGCTATCCGGAATCCGATAGCCGCCGCGACGCGCCGGCGCAATCGGCGGCGCGCCGGGCGTCGCAGCGGGCGATAAAGCGCCCGCCCCCGATTTCAAAACAGCCCCAACACGAACCGCGTCAGCGGATTGGCCGGATCCGACAGCAGCTTGGCGGTCAGCAGCAGCGACATCGCCAGCAGCAAGGGGCGGATCGCCCTGGCGCCGATGCGCAAGGCCAGGTGCGCGCCGAGTTGGCCGCCGAGCACGCTCGACAGCGCCATCAGCAGGCCCAGGGTCCACAGCACCTTGCCGCCGAGGATCAGCGCGATCAGCGCGGCGAGGTTGCTGGACAGGTTCAGGAACTTGGTGTGGGCGGTGGCCGAGACCAGGCCCATGCCGAACAGCGCGACCAGCGCGGTGGTCAGGAACGCGCCGGTGCCGGGGCCGAAGAAGCCGTCGTAGAAGCCGATCGCGGCGACGAAGCCGATCAGCGCCGCCGGCCCCAGGCGGCTGTGGCGGTCTTCTTCCGAGGCCTTCGGCGCCAGCGCGAAGTAAATCACCATCGCGATCAGCAGCACGGGAATCAGGCCGCCGAGGAAGGCCGGGGACACGCGCTGCAGGGTCCAGGCGCCGATCGCCGAACCCGCGAACGCGGCCGCGGCGGGCTTGAGGAAGCGGCGGAAGTCGATGCGTCCCTTGCGCGCGAACGCGTACACGGCGCTGGCGGTGCCGAAGCTGCTCTGCAGCTTGTTGGTGGCGATCGCGGCGACCGGCGGGATGCCCGCGGCCATCAGCGCCGGGATCGTCAGCAGGCCGCCGCCGCCGGCCAGGGCGTCGATCGTGCCCGCCACGAACGCCACCGCCATCAGCAGCGCAATCACTTCGATCCCGAATTCCATTACGTCTGCTTCACCTGAAAAACGATCGCGCGGCATCGGAGTCGAAGCGGCGGCGCGCATTATGGAGGAGCGCGGCGGTGCGCGCTCGGCGCTCGCCCGGGTCGCCGGCGCGTTCGATCGAACATCGCCGGGGCCATGCCCGGCCGCCGCGATGGCGAGGGCGTGTGCGAAAACGTGATGCAGCCCGGCGCGGCTGTTGCAGCGCACATTGCGTCGCCGCGAAACCGTACGCTAGCGTCCGGGGGCGGCAGAAGCGACGCCGCGCGCTGCAGCCGGTCCGTCGTCGGGACGGGCCGCGGATCCGTCGCGATCATCCGGTTGCGGTCGCACTTTTCGCGGCCGGATCCGTCGCGGCCGTGTGTTGTCACAAGCCGGACTTGTCGTGAAGCGAGCCTGCGTACCGGGTTCGCCGTGTACCGCTGTTTGGGTTTTTCTCATCGGGCGCCCGCGGGTGTCCGCCGCGCGCATCATCTCGAAGGGGAATTAAGGATGAAGTCTTCGTTCCGCACCGCCGCGGGGCGGCTGATCCCGGCTGCCGCGCTGCTCGCGCTGTCGGTTCCGGCCGTGGCCAGCACCCTCAACCAGAACGTGTCGTGGACCGTCGACCGGGCCGGCACCACCGCCAAGTACCGGGTCGTGGCCTACGGCGATTCGATCTTCGCCGGCTACAACGGTTCGATCAGCAACGCGGCCAAGTATTCGGCGCCGACCGTCGACGCCGAGTACCTGTCGGCGCGCTGGAACGCGGATATCGAAAGCGTGCGCCGGGCCAAGTCCGGCGCGGTGGCGCGCGATGTCTACGAGAACAAGATCGTGGCCGAGCGTTCCTACATGCAGGACGCCTCGACCCGCGTGGTCAGCTTCGAGATGTGCGGCAACGACGGCCTGCAGGCGCGCAGCGCGTTCAAGTCGCAGACCGGCACCTGCGACTACAGCGGCCTGGACGCGGCGATCAATTCCTGCAAGACCTACGTCGCCGCGGCGATGGACTACATCAACGCCAACGCCCACGCCAACACCAAGCTGAAGATCGTCTCCAATCTGTACTACCCCGGCTACGCCGCCGACAACGTGCAGAGCTCGTGCAAGGACGCCGGCACCGGCCAGACCGTGAACCTGCGCGACCGCTTCCTGCCGGCGATCGCCAAGATGAACTACTGGATGTGCGAATACGCGCGCCAGAAGGGCTTCAAGTGCGCCGACAGCTTCGCCCAGTACATGGGCGCGGACTACGACAGCAACGGCGACGGCCAGATCGACTCCGACGCGCTGCGCTACGTGGCCGGCGAAACCGAGGCCAGCTACGTCACCCGCACGGCGGTGACGCTGCGCGCGACCTTGCGCGACGCCAACACCAAGTTCGTCGCGTCCACCAGCTCGTACGACTACATCCAGTCCGACGACACCCATCCGACCTACACCGGCGGCACGGTCTCGGCCGGCCTGTGGGGCGGCAGCACCGGCACCGGCGCGTCGCGCTATCCCAGCATCAGCAACGGCCGCACTCCGATCTGGAACCAGTACGGCCACGAGCGCATGGGCTGGGCGCTGTCGGTCTATCAGCCGGCGAACCCGTGACGCACGCGCTTTCGATGAAGACGCGGCGGAGCATCGGCTCGTGAGCGAACGCCGCCGGCAAGACGCCTCGCCGTCCCGCGCGGACGGCGAGGGCCTGCGCGTCGTCGCCAAGGCGCCTTCGCCGCGCAGCGCACGGCGGCTCGGCGCGGCCTGCGTCGCCGCCGCGGTGGCGGTGACGCTGGCCGGATGGTGGCTGCAGCCCGAGTCAGTGCGCGCGGCCAGCATGGCCGGCCGGGAAGTGCAGCGCGATGGCTTGGCCTCGGCGGGCGCCGCACCC
>NZ_LXSD01000293.1:0-2988 GCF_017168095.1 Lysobacter enzymogenes
GGCGCTGTGGTTGTGCGCCGGCCTGGCCGCGGCGGCGCCGTGGGCGGCCGCGGGCGTACCCGAGGCGCCGCGCGCGCGCATCATCGGCGTGGCCGACGGCTTGCCGTCGAGCAAGGTCAACGGCATGGCCTTCGATCACGCCGGCTACCTGTGGCTGGCCACTACCGACGGCCTGGCCCGCTACGACGGCGTCGGCATGAAGGTGTGGCGGCACGTGCCCGGCGATCCGGCCTCGCTGCCCGGCAACGACCTGACCCTGGTCAACGTCGACGACCGCGACCGCATCTGGGTCGCCGCCGAAGGCCGCGGCCTGAGCATGATGGACGCGCGCCGCGAGGGCTTCGTCCACTACCGCCGCGCCGAGCATCCGCAGATCGGCAGCGACGACACCTTCACCGTGGCCAGCCGCAACGGCGAGGTCTGGTTCGGCACCTACGGCGGCGGCCTGCACCGGATCGACCGCAACGGCCGGATCGAGCGCTTCATGCCCAAGGACGGCGACCCGCGCAGCCTGCCGTCGCCGACCGTGCTGACCCTGAGCTACGACGCCCGCGGCGACCTGTGGGCCGGCACGTTCAAGGGCCTGGCGCGCTGGACCGGGCACGACTTCGAACGCATCGGCCTGCCCGGCGAGGAGCCCGCGCCCTGGGTGTTCGCGATCGCCCCGGTCGGCGAGCAACTGTGGGTCGGCAGCAAGACCGGCCTGCACCGGCGCGAGCGCGACGGGCGCTGGACCGACCCGGACTACTCGGCGATGTTCGCCCAGCTCAACGCGGTGCTGAGCGTGGCGCCGGACCGCGACGGCAGCCTGTGGCTCGGCACCCAGCGCAGCATCTGGCGGGCCACGCCGCAGTCGGTGCCGGCGCCGATGGCGCTGGGCCCGGCGCGGCCGGCGCGGCCGGTGCAGCAGATCGTCGGCCAGGACGACGGCTCGTTCTGGTTCCCGCTGGCCGGCGTCGGCGTCGGCTATCTGCGCCCGGACTGGCGCCGCATCGCCCAGTACTCGCGCGAGCGCGGCAGCCTCAGCAGCGAGCTGTACACCGCGCTGGCGCCGTCGGCGCGGCGCGGGTTCTGGCTGATCGGCGCGCGCGGCGAGATCGAGCGGCTGGGCCAGGACGGCGTGGTCGAACCGATCAGCGACGGTCCGCACGACGCGCTGAGCAAGGGCGGCATTCCCAACACCGCGGTCGAGGACCGCCAGGGCCGGCTGTGGGTCGCCACCAGCCGCAACAACCTGGTGCGGATCGATCCGTCCGGCGCGTGGCGCGACTGGAGCGAAACCGGGCCCGACCCGGTCCTGCCCGGCGAGCCCGACCGCATGGCGCTCGCGCCCGACGGCACGCTGTGGATTTCCTACCTGACCCAGGGCCTGCAACAGCGCGACCCCGACAGCGGCCGCGTGCTCGCCACCATCGCGGTCGGCCCGGAGCAGGGTATCGGCAACGGCGATTTCGACAACATCGGCTTCGCCCCCGACGGCGCGTTGTGGATCGCCTCGGGCGAGGGCCTGCTCAGCCGCGACGCCAAGCGCAACGTCATGGCCGCGGTGCCGGGCCTGCCGCGCGACCGCGTGTTCGGCTTCGCCTTCGAAAGCGCCGACAGCCTGTGGCTGCAACGGCTCAACGGCCTGGAGCATTACCAGCGCGAAGGCGGACGCTGGGAACTGCGCGACCGCGCCGGCGTGGAGCGCGGCATTCCCGCGGTCGAAGGCACCGGCCTGTTCCGCGACCGCGCCGGACGGCTGTGGCTGCCGACCGCGCGCGGCCTGTTCCGCTGGGATCCCAGGCAACTGCGCCTGCGCCGCTTCGGCGTGCAGGACGGCATGAGCAGCCAGGAGTTCCTGCGCCGCGCCAGCGTGCTGACCGGCGACGGCACCCTGGCCGCGTCGCTGTCGGACGGCAGCGTGGTGCTGATCGACACCGCCTGGCCGGACCCGGCGCCGCGCCAGCCGCGGCTGGTCTGGCACCAGCTCGACGTGCGCCGTCACGGCCGCTGGGTGCCGCTGGCCTTGGACAAGCCGGTGCGGCCGTCGGGCTCCGAGCGCGCCTCGCGCTACGAAGCGCTGCCGACCCTGGCGCCGGACGACCGCGAGATGCGCGTGCAGATGCGCCTGCTGTCGTTCGACGATCCGCAGGCCAACCGTTACTACACCCGCCTGGAAGGCTACGACAGCGACTGGGTCGCGGTCGGCGAGAGCGGCGAGCGGGTGTTCGCCGGCCTGCCGCCGGGCAGCTACGTGCTGCATGCGCGCGCGATCGACGCCAACGGCAACACCGCGCTGGAGCGGGTGCTGGAATTCAACGTGCGCCCGCCGTGGTGGCGCACGCCGCCGGCGCTGGCGGCGTTGCTGGGCCTGCTCGCGCTGGCGGCGTGGTGGGGCACGATGCTGTACCGGCGCCGGCTGGCGCGGCGGCTCAACTGGCAGCGCGCCGAGCACGAGCGCGAAGTGGCCAAGCAGGCGTCGCTGGCGAAGACCCGGTTCCTGGCGACGCTGGGCCACGAGGTGCGCACGCCGATGACCGGCGTGCTGGGGATGAGCGAGCTGTTGCTGGATACGCCGCTGGACCAGAAGCAGCGCGGCTATACCGAATCGATCCGCCGCGCCGGCGAACACCTCTTGCGTTTGGTCAACGACGCGCTCGACCTGGCCCGGATCGAATCGGGCAAGCTCGAACTCGCGCACGAACCGTTCGACGTTCGCGCATTGGTCGCGCAAGCCGCCGACCTGATGCGGCCGCTGGCGCAGCAGCGCGGCCTGCGCTTCGACGTGGACGTGGCCGCCGATGCGCCGCGCGGCTTGCGCGGCGACAGCAGCCGGGTCTGCCAGGTGCTGCTGAACCTGCTCGGCAATGCGATCAAGTTCACCGACGTCGGCGCGGTGAGCCTGCGCGTGCAGCGGTTGACCCCGCAGGGCGTGCGCTTCGAAGTCAGCGACACCGGCCCGGGCCTCAACGAAGAACAGAAGCAGCGCCTGTTCCGCCGCTTCGA
>NZ_LXSD01000294.1:0-4875 GCF_017168095.1 Lysobacter enzymogenes
CGCGGCAGCGGCGGCGAGCGCGCGCCACGCGCCGCGCACGCCGGCGGCGGCCGCTTCGGTCACGGTTCCTCCGCCTGCGCCAGCACCGTCTCGATGGCTTCGGCCAGCATCGCGCCGGTGACCGGCTTGCGCAGGAACAGGTCGAACCCGGCGCGGCGCGCCTGCGGTTCGGCGTCGGCGTCGGCGCGCGCGGTCACCGCCACCAGCGGCCGCGAGAAGCCTTGCATGCGCAGCTGCCGGGCGAGGTCGAGGCCGTTGATGCCGGGCAGGTCGAGATCGAGCAGGGCCAGGTCGAACCGCGCGGTCGCGGTTTCCGCCAGCGCCGCCAGACCGTTGGCGACATGGGCGACGCGATGGCCTTGCGCGCGCAGCAGGCCGGCGATGACCTCGGCCACGGTGGCGTCGTCCTCGACCAGCAGGATCGCGCGCGGCACGCTGCGCTCCGGCGCCACCGGCACCCGCGGCGAATAGCGGTCGCGCGGCCCCGACGGCGCCGGCGCCTGCGCCGCCGGCAGCGGCAGGTCGAGCACGAAACGCGCGCCCTGCCCGGCCTGGCTGACCACGCTGACCTGCCCGTCCATCGCCGCGGCCAGTTCCTGGCAGATCGCCAGCCCGAGCCCGCTGCCGCCGTAGCGCGCCGCGGTGCGCGCGCCTTCGGCCTGTTCGAAGCGGCGGAACAGCCGCGCCTTTTGTTCGTCGTTGAGGCCCGGGCCGGTGTCGCTGACCTCGAAGCGCACGCCTTGCGGCTCCAGCGCGCTGACCCGCAGCCCGACCCGGCCTTCCTCGGTGAACTTGATCGCGTTGCCGAGCAGGTTCATCAGGATCTGGCTGACCCGGTGCGGATCGCCGCGCAGCCCGGTCGGCGCGTCGGCGGTGATCTTGACCTCGAACTTGAGCCCGCGCTGGCGCGCCAGCGGCTGCATCAGCCCGGCGGCTTCCTCGACCAGCGCGCGCAGGTCGAACGGGCGGTCCTGCAGCTCCAGCTTGCCCGACTCGATCCGGGCCAGGTCGAGCGCATCGTTGACGAGCCGCAGCAAATGCTCGCCCGCGCGCTTGATCGATTCGGTGTAGCCGCGCTGCTTTTCGTCCAGCGAGGTGTCCAGCAGCAATTCGCTCATGCCCAGCACGCCGGTCATCGGCGTGCGCACCTCATGCCCCAGCGTCGCCAGGAACCGGGTCTTGGCCAGCGAGGCCTGCTCGGCCACTTCGCGCTTGTGCACCGCCAGCTGCCACGCGCTGCGCCGGCCCAGGCGGCGGCGATACGCGATCGCGGCGATGCCGATCAAGGCGATGCCGAGCACGGTGAACACCAGTTGCGCCCAGGTCGAGCGCCACCACGGCGGCTTGACGTGCAGTTCGAAGCCGACCGGCTCGGACCAGATGCCGTCGGCGCCGGCCGCCTTCACCCACATTCGGTATTCGCCCGGGTCCAGGCGCGAGAACACCCGCTCGCCGTTGGCGCGCTGTTCGATCCAGTCCGGGTCGTAGCCGTCGAGCTTGAAGCGGTAGACGTGCGAGCGCGGATCCAGGAACGACATCAGCCGCGCGACCACGCGGAAATCGCGGTCGTCGGATTCCAGCTGCACGCGCCCGCCGGCCGGCGACAGCGCCCAGTCGTCTTCCTCGCGGCGCACGCTGAGGCTTTCCAGCGACAGCCGCGGCGGCCGCGCGCTCGGGAACGGCGTGTCCAGGTCGAACAGCACCATGCCGTCCAGCGACAGCGCCGCGGCGATGCCGTCGGCGTTGCGGTGCGGGCTGGTGCGGGTCAGCTCGACATTGGGAATGCCGTCGCCGAGGCCGAACAGGCGCAGCCGGCGCGCGTCCGGCGAGACCATCAGCAAACCGCGCGTGGTGGTCGCCCAGACCGTGCCGTTGCGGCTCACCAGCAGGCCGGAGACGTTGGCGTCGGGGTAGTCGTTGGTGTTGTCGATGCGGCGCTCGAGGCTCAGCCGGCCGTCCTTCCAGCGATACGCCTCCAGCGCGCCGGTACGCGCCAGCCACAGCCGCTGCGGGCCGGCGAAGCTCATCGCCTGGATGTCGCCGAAGGCGCCGCCGGGCACCGCGACGAAGCCGTCGCCGTCCCAGCGCTGCAGGCCGGTGCTGCCGGCGAACCAGGGCTGGCCGTCGGGGCCGGCGCGGAACGTCGCCGGGCTGGTCAGGAACGCGGCGGTGCCCAGGGTCTTTTCGATCTCGCCCGGCGGCAGCGGATCGCCATCGCGGGTGTAGCGGTGCACGCTGCCGTCGGAGAACCACAGCCACAGCCCGCCGTCGGGCAGTTCGTGCAGGAACCAGACCGTGCCCTGCACGCGCGGGCGGTGCGGATCCAGCGGCCAGCTGCGGGCCTTGCCGCTGGCCGGGTCGAACAGGCTCAGGCCGGTGGAGTGGCCGATCCAAAGGCTCCCGTCGGGACGCGCGAACACGGTGTGCATCCACTTCAGGCCGGCCCCGCGCGAGTCGGCCACCGGCTCCAGCGTGCCGCTGCCGGCGCGCAGCCGGTACAGGTCGGTGGCGCTGAGCAGCCAGAAGCCGCCGTCGCCGTCGGAGGCGATGTCGCGCGCGTCGAGCCGGTCGATCTGGCGGCCGCCGACCGAGGTCACCGAGGCGAAGCGGTTCCAGTCCGGCGGCAGGTACACCAGGCCTTGCGAATACGTCACCAGCCAGATGCCGCCCTCTTCGTCGCGCAGCATCTGCAGCACGCCGCTGCGGCGGTCCCACAGGCCGTCGCCGGCGTCGTCCTGGAGCAGGCGCACGTTGTCGTCGGCGTCGACCCGGTACAGGCCGGCGGTGGTGCCGATCCAGCGCCCGCCGGACAGGTCGCTGACGACGATGCCGTTGTTGGCGTCCTCGCCGAGCGTCCACGGCGCCAAGGTCATGCGGTCGTCGCCGTCGAGGCGGAACAGGCCGTGGTCGGTGCCGACCCAGATCGCGCCGTCGGTGTCCTGCGACAGTTCGCCGACGCTGAAGCCGGCGGTTTCGTCGCGGCCGACGCGCTCGAAGCGGCTGCCGTCGAAACGCGCCAGCCCGCCGACCGTGCCGACCAGCAGGCGCCCGCGCGGGTCGGCCATCAGCGCGGTGATCGGCCCGCGCGGCAGGCGCGCGGCGGCACCGACGCCGGGCTCGAATCGCTCCACGCCGCGGCCGTCGGGGGCGATGCGGCACAGGTGGCCGTCGTAGGTGGAGGTCCAGATCGCCGCGTCCGGCGTGCCGGTGACGAAGGTGACGTTGTCGCTGCAGCTGGCGTTGGCGCCGCCGAAGGACAGGCGCTCGAATTCCTTGCGGTCGGCGCCGAGCACGCTCAGGCCGTTGCGGCTGGCGACCCAGATGCGGTCGCCGGCGTCGATGTAGAGGTCTTCGAGCATGTTGTCCGGCAGCGAGCCGGACAGGCCCATGGTGTGGCGCCACAGGCTGAATTCGACGCCGTCGTAGCGCGCCAGGCCGTCCTCGGTGGCCATCCACAGATAGCCCTGGTGGTCGAGCTCGGCCGCCACCACCGACTTGGGCACGCCCTGTTCCTGGCCGAAGCGGCGGAAGCGCGGCGTTTCCGGCAGCCGCGCCTGCGCCTGCTCGATGCACGACGCGGCGCATAGAAGCAATAGGAGCAGACACCAACAACGTACCAGCACGGGGCTCCTCCTGGACCGCGAGCGATTGAGTCCCGGTAAGGCCGGTAAGCCTATCGTCGCAACGGGCCCGACTGTGCGCAAGCGCACGGCGAACGCGCGCAATGCGCTGGCGGTCACAAGTGGGCGTCGCGCGGCGGCAGGCGCCGCGCGTGCGCATCGCCGCAGCGCCGCGCGCTCATGCCTCGCGCTCGAAGATCTCCCCCAGCGCATCGGCCAGCATCGCGCCGGTCACCGGCTTGCGCAGGAACCGGTCGAAGCCGGCGCGGCGCGCCTGCGGTTCGGCGTCGGCGTCGGCGCGCGCGGTCACCGCGACCAGCGGCTGGACGAAGCCCTGCGCGCGCAATTGCCGGGCGAGGTCGAGGCCGTTGATGCCGGGCAGGTCGAGATCGAGCAGCGCGAGGTCGAACCGCGCGGTCGCGGTTTCCGCCAGCGCCGCCAGGCCGTTGGCGACGTGGGCGACGCGGTGGCCCTGGCCGCGCAGCAGGCCGGCGATGACCTCGGCCACGGTCGGGTCGTCCTCGACCAGCAGCACCACGCGCGAGCCGACCCGCGGCCGCGCCAGCGAGGGTTCGACCGACGTCGCGGCCGGCACCGGCGGCGGCGCCTCGGCCAGCGGCAGGTCGAACACGAAGCGCGCGCCCTGGCCGGGTTCGCTGTACACCGCGATCTGCCCGTCCATCGCCGCGGCCAGTTCCTGGCTGATCGCCAATCCCAAGCCGCTGCCGCCGTAGCGCGCCGCGGTGCGCGCGCCTTCGGCCTGTTCGAAGCGGCGGAACAGGCGCTGCTTCTGTTCTTCGTTGAGGCCCGGGCCGGTGTCGCTGACTTCGAAGCGCACGCCCTGCGGGGTCAACCGCTGCACGCGCAGGCTCACCGCGCCGACGTCGGTGAACTTGATCGCATTGCCGAGCAGGTTCAGCAGCACCTGGCAGACCCGGCTGCTGTCGCCGCGCAAGCCGCGCGGCGCATCGGCGGCCACGTCCACGTCGAAGCGCAGGCCGCGCTGCTGCGCCAGCGGCCGCATCAGGTCGGCGGCTTGCGCGACCAATGCGCGAACGTCGAACGGTTCGTGCGCGAGTTCGAGCTTGCCCGATTCGATCCGGGCCAGGTCGAGCGCGTCGTTGACCAAACGCAAGAGGTGTTCGCCGGCGCGGCGGATCGATTCGGTATAGCCGCGCTGCTTCTGGTCCAGCGGCGTATCCAGCAACAGCTCGCTCATCCCCAGCACGCCGGTCATCGGCGTGCGCACCTCGTG
>NZ_LXSD01000295.1:0-18908 GCF_017168095.1 Lysobacter enzymogenes
GGGCTTGCCCGCGCGGCACGGCTTGGCCGGCGCGACGACGGCCGTGCGCAGCACGTCGCGGGCGTGGCAGGACGGCAGGAACGCGGCCGCGAGCAGGCAGGCGCCGGCGATCAGCGCGGCCGCGGTCGGTGGCGTAAGCGCTACGCCGAGAGTCGTTTTCATGCGATACCGAAGAGTGGGGCGGGGCGGCGCCGGGGCCGCGATGCGCGTTCGAACGCGCTTATGCGTCTATGGTGCGGGCGCGCCGCGGATGCGGCATGTGCGGAACGTCCTCCCCCGGGCCGCGGTGAAGCGCGCGCGAAGCCCCGCATTGCACGTCAACGGCGGCGGCGCTGCCAGCTAGGAACGACCCTAGTGGGCGCGGCACGGGATCGAACGCAACGCGGCCGGCGAGGCGTTGCGGCTGCATCCGCGGCGGGACGCAGCGGCCGCGCATCGCCGCCGGCGCGGGCCGCGGCTCAGCAGGCGGGCCGCGGTTGCCTGCCACGTGCGAGCGCACCTGCCCGATGCGCAGGAACCGGCGGACGCGCGCCGGCGGTCGCTGCCGCGTGGCGTGCGTCGTGCGCCGGCGTTCGATCCACTGCGGGTCGCCCGCTCGCCCGGCCGCTCGCGCAAGCGAGCGCCGCCGCAGTCCGTGTGCGCGGCTTCGGATCGCGTGGCGCAAGCCGCGAATCCAGAGGCGAATGCTTAGACCAACGCGCAGACCGATGCGCAGGCTGATGCGCAGGCCGATGCGCAGCTAATGCGCGAACCTGCGGACGGCGGACCCAGCTTGCAGCCGCATTCGCGGGCTTTTTCGAACGTTCGTTCGCAAGTCCGCCGAGTTGCTTGCCGGAACAAAGGTGCTGCGACGCCGCATGACGCGCGCCTTTGTCATGCTAATTTTCCGTCCATACCGCATCCCGCGCAGTACGGCCGTCTTCCCCCGCCGATCGCGTATACGTCGTGGATGCTCCGTGCCATGGAACGCACGCGGACGGCGCGACCTGCCGCGCCGTCGTGAGACATCGAAGTCCAATGGTTTCGCCGCAACGCCGCCAAAGAGGGGAATGTCCGATGCTCGCTCGCCCGCCGGGTCGCAAGGCCCTGTCGTTCGCTGTCGCCCTGAGCCTGGCCGCGTCGGCCGCCGCGCATGCGCAAGCGCCCGCCGCCGCCCAGGACGAGGAGGCCAAGACCCTGGCCGGTCTCACCGTCACCGCGCAAAAGCGCGAGGAGGCGATGCAGGACGTGCCGATCTCGATCACCGCCTTGCCCGAGCAATTGCTGCGCGACACCGGCGTGCGCGACATCAAGGACGTGCAGCTGCTGGTGCCCGGGCTGACCGTCAGCAGCACCCAGAGCGAAGTGCAGACGGTGGCGCGCATCCGCGGCATCGGCACGGTCGGCGACAACGCCGGCCTGGAGTCCTCGGTCGGCGTGGTCATCGACGGCGTGTACCGGCCGCGCAACGGCGTGGGCTTCGGCGACCTCGGCGAGGTCGAGCGGATCGAAGTGCTCAAGGGCCCGCAGGGCACGGTGTTCGGCAAGAACACCTCGGCCGGCGTCATCAACGTCATCACCCGCCGGCCCGACTACACCACCAAGGTCGAGGGCGAGCTGACCATCGGCGACTACGGCGCGGTCGGCGCGGCCGGCTCGTTCAACACGCCGCTGGGCGAGAATGCCGCGTTCCGCATCTACGGCGCCAAGCGCAAGCGCGACGGCTTCACCGACGTCGAAGGCGGGCGCGGCCCGCGCGCCGAGCGCGAGGACGGCGACCAGAACTTCCACACCCTGCGCGGGCAGCTGCTGTTCGAGCCGACCGAGAACCTCGACATCAACCTGATCGCCGACTACAGCAGCCGCGAGGAGAACTGCTGCGTTGGCCTGACCACGGTGCGCGGCCCGACCTCGGCGATCATCAACGCGCTGGTCGGCGGCGTCGGCGTGGCGCCGGCGGCCGATCCGTTCGCGCGCCGCGCCTGGAGCAACCGGCCGACCACCCAGGACATCAAGGACAAGGGCGTGTCGGCCGAGATCAACTGGATCACGCCCTGGTTCGGCGGCGCGACCTTGACCTCGATCACCGCCGCGCGCGACTGGCAGGCGATCAACGGCCTGGATTTCGACTTCACCACCGCCGACATGATCTACCGCAATCCCGACCCGGACGAATCGCTGACCGGCTTCAAGCAGTTCAGCCAGGAACTGCGCCTGACCGGCGCGACCGACAAGCTGGACTGGATGGTCGGCCTGTTCTATTCCGACGAAGACCTCAAGCGCCACGACTCCTACAGCCTGGGCAGCGCCTACGAGCCGTACCTGTCGACCGCGGTGCTGAGCCAGATCGCCGCGCGCTTCCCGGCCGGCGTGGTCAACACCGCCAACGCCGCGACCTTCCTGTCGCAGGCCAGCGGCCGCCCGTTCGGCAGCAACTTCGGCGGGCTCGGCGCGCTCGACCGCTACCAGCAGAACAGCAAGAGCGTGGCGTTGTTCACCAACAACACCTGGCACGCCACCGACCAGCTCGATTTCACCGTCGGCCTGCGCTACACCAAGGAAAACAAGGAACTCGATTCGGTCTATTCCAACCCCAACGGCGGCCTGGGCTGCGGCGCGGCGCTGGCCAATCCGGCGCGGGTCGGGCAGGCGCTGGCCGCGCGCGGGGTGCCGCTGGCGGCGATCGGTTCGCTGGTGCCGCAGGTGGTCGGCTTCATGTGCCTGCCGTGGGCGAACGCGCTGCACAACGGCCGGGTGACGAGCCAGGAGCGCGACGAGAAGGAATGGTCGGGCACGCTCAAGGCTGCCTACCGCTGGAACGAGCACGTCATGGGCTACGTCTCGGCCGCGCGCGGCTACAAGGCCGGCGGCTTCAACCTCGACCGCGTGCAGTCCTCCAACGGCCTGTCCTCGGGCACCGCCGGCATCACGCCGGTCAACGACACCTCGTTCCCGGGCGAGTTCGTCGACAGCTACGAGCTCGGCGCCAAGACCACCTGGGCCGGCGGCAACCTGCTGCTCAACGCGACCTTGTTCCACCAGACCTACAGCGACTTCCAGCTCAACAGCTTCCTCGGCACCAGCTTCGTGGTGCGTTCGATCCCGAAGGTGCGCTCGCAGGGCATCGACACCGAAGTGCTGTGGCAGACCGGGATCAAGGGCCTGATGCTGCAGGGCGGGCTGATGTACGCCGACACCCAGTACGGCAAGGATCCGCTGCCCGACGCCGACCTGGCCAAGCTGCCCGGCGCGCGCGCCAGCTTCGCGCCGCTGTGGTCGGCCTCGGCGGCGGTGACCTACCAATGGGACTTCGGCCCGAGCCTGATCGGCCGCTTCAACATCGGCGCCAAGTACTCTTCCGAGTACAACACCGGCTCCGACCTGGACCCGGAAAAGGCCCAGCCCGCCTACACCGTGGTCAACGCGCGCGTCGGCGTCGGCGCCAAGAACCGGCGCTGGATGGTCGAGGCCTGGGCGCTGAACCTGTTCGACGAGGAATACACCCAGGTCGGCTTCGACGCGCCGCTGCAGACCGGCTCGTGGAACGCCTTCCTCGGCGCGCCGCGGACCTACGGCGTGACCTTGCGGGTGAGTTACTGAGCCATCGGATCGGTTCGGGTGGCAGCCGCGCGCGCGGGGCGTGCGCGGCTGTCGTCGGCGCATTTCGGACCTCGTCGTTTCGCTGCGGCCTGCCGGCCCGCGGTCGCGGCTGGCGCCGCTCCTACAGTCGGATCGCAAGCCTCGGCCGTGCCCTGTAGGAGCGGCGCGAGCCGCGACGCGGGCCTCGCAACAGCCGATGCATCGACCGCAGCCGGCGTCCAGTCCGCGCAGACCGCGGACTCGCCACAGGCACCCGCCGCACCTCCGCACAACCGATCGCGCTGACATAAATCACTGGCGCCGCGCACACCCCAATCGCCGCGCGGCTTGCGCGAAAACCCCGCAAAAAAACTGCGAAACCGCGATGACGAGCGGCACATGCCGAGGCTCGCGCGCGCGCCTAGCGTGAGCCGCGCATCCGGCCACGGAACGGCGCCGCCCGCGAACCCGAGGTTCGCCTTCCGCCTGGAGCCGCCCGCATGAGGTCCTTCGCCCGCAACTGCGCCCGATGCTTGCGCCTGGCCTTGTTGGCCGCGCCGGCCGCTGTCGCCGCCGCGCCCGATCCGGCGCCGACGATCTTCTCTCCCGGCGTCATTTCCGGCCCGGCCCACGACGCCGCGCCGGCGTTCGCGCCCGACGGCCGCAGCGTCTGGTTCGGCCGCCAGGCGCCGGACGTGGCGGTCATCCTGGAATCCCGCCGCAACGCGCGTGGCTGGAGCGAACCGTGGATCGCGCCGTTCTCCGGCGAGTGGACCGACATGGAACCGGCGATGGCGCCGGACGGTTCGTACCTGATCTTCGTATCGAACCGCCCCGCGCATCGCGGCGAGAAGCCGCGCGACGGCCACTACAACGGCAAGACCTGGCCCGGCAAAGGCAGCGCGCTGTGGCGCGTGCGCCGCAACGCCCACGGCTGGAGCGAGCCCGAACGCCTGTCCGCGCGGATCAACCGCAGCGATGCGGTCTACGCGCCGAGCATCGCCGCCGACGGCACGCTCTACTTCATGCAGCCCAACGCCGCGACCGGCCATTTCCAGTTGTTCAGCGCACGCCTGCGCGGCGGCGACTACGACGAACCGCAGCCGCTGCCGTTCAGCGGCGGCGAACAAAGCGACGTCGATCCGGCGGTGGCGCCGGACCAATCCTTCCTGATCTTCGGCTCGCGCCGCGCGCCGGCCACCGCCTCGATGGACCTGTTCGTGGCGTTCCGCGAAGGCGAGGGCTGGGGTGCGCCGCAGTGGCTGGGCGAACGCGTCAACAGCGCCGGCTCCGACGCCGAACCGCGCCTGAGCCCGGACCTGGCGACCCTGTACTTCAGCAGCGAACGCAGCCAGCCGGTGAGCGACCCGCGCACCCGCGCGCAACGCCGCGCCGACCTCGCCCGGATCCAGTCCTGGGACAACGGGCTCTACAACATCTGGCAAGTCCCGCTGCAGCCGCTGCTGTCCGCGTACCGCTCCGAACCCGCAACGCACTGACCCGTAGCCCCTGTAGGAGCGGCGCAAGCCGCGACGCGGCCGATCCGAGGTCCGATGCACCGCCTGCAACCGACACCCCCGCACGAGCGCCAACGCCGCGACCTGCCACTCCGCAGTCGCGGCTCGCGCCGCTCCTACAGGTAGATCGCCACCTTCCGCAGCCCGTGTAGGAGCGGCGCAAGCCGCGACGCGGCCGATCCAGCGTCCGAAGCAGCGCCTGCAACCGACACTCCACGCACGAGCGCCGACGCTGCGACCTGCCACCCCGAGGTGCGATGCCCCACCTGCAATCGATCCAAGCCTGCGCCACCGCGCACACCCGGCCGACCCACCCGGCAAAGCCCGCGCCGCAACGCCCGTTATAGTGGCGCCCATGAGCGCCCACACCCCCGCCATCGCCCCCGCCGAAACCACCGACGCCGCCCTGGATGCCCTGGCCGCCCGGATCGGCGAAACCGCCCGCCGTAACCACCACATGCTGGTCACCGCCGAGAGCTGCACCGGCGGCTGGATCGCCAAGACCCTGACCGACATCGCCGGCTCCTCGGCCTGGTTCGAATGCGGCCTGGTCGCCTACAGCTACGAAGCCAAGCAGGCGCTGCTGAGCGTGCGCCCGCAGACCCTGGAGCAGCACGGCGCGGTCAGCCGCGAAACCGTGATCGAAATGGTCTCCGGCGCCCTGGCCAACACCGGCGCGACCCTCGCCGTCGCGGTCACCGGCATCGCCGGCCCCGGCGGCGGCACCGAGGACAAGCCGGTCGGCACGATCTGGGTCGCCTGGAAGCGCCGCGGCGGCTACCCGCGCGCCGAAGCCTTCCACTTCGACGGCGACCGCGAAGCGGTGCGGCGGCAGACCGTCGCCGCGGCGCTGCAGGGCCTGGAAACGCTGGCGTCCTGATCCCGCGGCAACCAACGCAACTCCGCGATCCCCCTGTAGGAGCGGCGCAAGCCGCGACCGCGCTGCGGCAGATCGCGACGAAGCGTAACCGCAGCGACGACTGCGCCGGCCGCGCCCATGCATCGACTGCCGAGACGGCCGCGTCGCGGCTCGCGCCGCTCCTACAGGGCGTTATCGCAACTCCGCGATCTACCTGTAGCAGCGGCGCAAGCCGCGACCGCGCTGCGGCGGATCGCGACGAAGCGTAACTGCAGCGGCGACTGCGCCGGCTGCGGCCATGCCTCGGCTATCTAGACGGCCGCGTCGCGGCTCGCGCCGCTCCCGCAGGGCGCTATCGCAACTCCGCGATCTACCTGTAGGAGCGGCGCAAGCCGCGACCGCGCTGAGGCAGATCGCGGCGAAGCATAAACGCAGCGGCGCCTGCGCCGGTTTCAGCCGTACCTGGGCTATCGAGACGACCGCGTCGCGGCTCGCGCCGCTCCTACAGGGGTCATCCGAACCCCGCGCGACAGATCACTCCAGCGAACGCTCCCAGATCTGCCCGACCAGATCGTGGCCGAAGCTGTGGTGCCGGTTCTCCTCGACCAGCACGAACCCGAAGCCTTCGTAGATGCGCCGCGCCGCGACCAGGATGTCGTTGGTCCACAAGCGCATGCGCGGATACCCCGCCTCGCGCGCGAAGCCGATGCAGGTCTCTACCAGCCGCCGCCCCACGCCGAGCCCGCGCGCGCGCGGGTCCACCAGCAGGCAGCGCAACTGCGCGACCTGCGGATCCTCGGCGTTGGCGACCACGAACACGCAGCCGACCCGCTCGCCGTCGATCTCGGCGATCCAGCAGCGTTCGCGCGCCGGATCGTGGCTGCCGGCGAACTGCGCGAACAGCCGCGCCACCATCGCCTCGAACTCGCCGTTCCAGCCGTACTCGTCGGCGTACAGGCGGGCGTGGCGCTCGATCGCCCAGCCGATGTCGCCGATGCCGTACTCGCGCACGCGCAGGCGCTGCGGCGCCGGCAGCGCATGCGCGGTCAGCGCGCGCTCGGCCTCGCCGATCGCGCGCAGCAGGCGCTCGCGATCCAGCGCCGACAGCGTCGCCAGCATCGCCGCGGTGCTCTCGTGCGAGCGGCGGTCGAGCACGGCGAAGGCCGCGCGGCCGGCGCCGGTCAGGCGCAGCGCGAAGCTGCGCGCGTCGTGCTCGCTGCGCTGCTTCTCGACCAGCCCGGCATCGACGAAGGCCTGCACGATCCGGCTCAGATAGCCCGCGTCCAGCCCCAGCGTTTCGCCGATCTCGCGCGCCGCCACCGGTTCGCGCTGGGCCAGTTCGAACAGCACCCGCGCCTGGGTCAGGGTGTAGGGACTGTCGAGCAGGTCCTCGCGCAGCACGTCGATGCGGCGGGTGTAGAAGCGGTTGAAGGCGCGGACGGCGTCGACCTGGGCGGGGGCGATCGGCTCGGGCGTGGCGTGGGCGGACGCGGACTCGGAGTGCATGGCGGCGGCGCGCTGGGGACGAGCGGGCAGGGTGCGGCAGTTATTTGACTGAGTCAATCAATTCACGGACGAGCGGCCTTGCTCGACCGGCTCGTTAGTAGTAATACTACTAACCATGAATCTGACCGACACCCAGCAAGCCATCCTCGCGCTGATCGCGGAACGGATCGACGCCGAGGGTTTCCCGCCGTCGCAGACGGAGATCGCGCGCGCCTTCGGCTTCAAGGGCGTGCGCGCCGCGCAGTATCACCTCGAGGCGCTCGAGGCGGCCGGCGCGATCGAACGCCTGCCGGGCCGGGCGCGCGGCATCCGCGTGCTGCAGCCGCCGCCGCAGGCGCAGCGCGAGCTGGGTCTGGTCGCCGCCCCCGCGCAGGCCCTGGACGAGGACGCGCTGCGGTTGCCGGTGCTCGGCCGGGTCGCCGCCGGCGCGCCGATCGGCTCGGCCGCCGGCGTCGAGCCCGACAACTACGTCCTGCTCGACCGCAACATGTTCTTCCCGTCGCCCGACTACCTGCTCAAGGTCAAGGGCGACTCGATGCGCGACGAGGGCATCTTCGACGGCGACCTGATCGGCGTGCACCGCACCCGCGACGCGCGCTCGGGCCAGATCGTGGTCGCGCGCATCGACGACGAGATTACCGTCAAGCTGCTCAAGATCGGCAAGGACCGCATCCGCCTGCTGCCGCGCAATCCCGATTACGCGCCGATCGAAGTCCTGCCCGACCAGGATTTCGCCATCGAAGGCCTGTATTGCGGCCTGGTCCGGCCCAACCGTTGAGCGCTGCCGTCATGGACCGCGACCGCCCGTTCGACCGCTACGGCAGCGCGCGCGATTGCGCCGCAGTGACCGCCGCCGAGGCCGCCCTGCGTGGCCTCGACGAGGCGATTTCCGCGGCGCTGGCGCGGGGAAATCCGACCCTGGCACCGGCAACCGCCCGGCAGCGCACGGCCGCTTCGGCGGATAATTTGGCTCTCGGCGCCACGGTCTCAGCCTCTGCGATACGCGCCCTCTAACGTATCCCCACCACGACAGACTTAAGGAACACAGCGATGGACGAGAACAAGAAGCGCGCGCTTGCGGCGGCCCTGGGCCAGATCGAGAAGCAATTCGGCAAGGGCTCGGTGATGCGCATGGGCGACCGCGCGGTCGAAGCCGCCGAGGTCGTCGGCACCGGCTCGCTGATGCTCGACATCGCCCTGGGCATCGGCGGCCTGCCCAAGGGCCGCGTGGTCGAAATCTACGGTCCGGAATCCTCCGGCAAGACCACCCTGACCCTGCAGGCCATCGCCCAGTGCCAGAAGAACGGCGGCACCGCCGCCTTCATCGACGCCGAGCACGCGCTCGACCCGATCTACGCCGGCAAGCTCGGCGTCAACATCGACGACCTGCTGGTCTCCCAGCCCGACACCGGCGAGCAGGCCCTGGAAATCGCCGACATGCTGGTGCGTTCGGCCGCGGTCGACATGGTCGTGGTGGACTCGGTCGCCGCGCTGACTCCCAAGGCCGAAATCGAAGGCGAAATGGGCGACCAGCTGCCGGGCCTGCAGGCCCGCCTGATGTCGCAGGCGCTGCGCAAGCTCACCGGCAACATCAAGCGCTCCAACACCCTGGTGATCTTCATCAACCAGCTGCGCATGAAGATCGGCGTGATGATGCCGGGCCAGAGCCCGGAAACCACCACCGGCGGCAACGCGCTGAAGTTCTATGCCTCCGTGCGCCTGGACATCCGCCGCATCGGCTCGATCAAGAAGGGCGACGAGATCATCGGCAACCAGACCAAGATCAAGGTGGTCAAGAACAAGCTGGCCCCGCCGTTCAAGCAGATCGTCACCGAAATCCTCTACGGCGAGGGCATTTCGCGCGAGGGCGAGCTGATCGACATGGGCGTGGAAGCCAAGCTGGTCGAGAAGTCCGGCGCCTGGTACAGCTGCGACGGCGAGCGCATCGGCCAGGGCAAGGAAAACGCCCGCCAGTACCTCAAGGAAAATCCCGAAATGGCCCAGCGGCTGGAAGCCAATCTGCGCGAGAAGTTCGTGCCTGCCGAGGCTTCGCGCGAAGAGGCCGGCGGCGAGGACTGATCCTCGGCGGCCAGGCAGCGAATCGTCCTTGCAATGAGTTCCGATCGGGATGACGGACGGCGTCATGGTGGTGACGCCGGCGACACGGCCGGGCAGGGTGGCGAGCCCTCGCCCGGCCGTGGAGCGGTACGTCTGAACGATCTGCGCGCGCGCATGCGCGCCATCGAAACAGGGAGCCGGTCCGCAGGCGCGGACCGGCCGTCCCGCGAATCCTCGCGCCACGAAACTGCGCTTTCTGCTGATGCGCAGGCCCAGGGCCCGGGGCGACTCGCAGGGCAGGGCGGAGATTCGGCCGGGCCCGTCGAGTCCGCACCCGAATCGGTCCGCAATTCGCAAGCGCAAGCGCCCCGGCTCGGGCGGCTCAGCGACGGCTCCCGCCATACCGGCGACGCCGCAGGACCGGGCTCTCCTGCAACTGCCGACGTCGACCCGGCGCAAGGCGGCCTCCCACCCGCGCAAAACACTCCCGAAACCGCCTTCGAACACCCGTTTGCCGACGGCGACGGCCACCTGTTCGACCAAAGTACTAGTGGCCCCTCGCGCCGCGAGCGCCGTCGCGCGTCGCGCGAGCAGAGCCCGACCCAGCGCGCGCTCGGCCTGCTGGTCCGGCGCGAACATTCGCGCAAGGAACTGACCCGCAAGCTGACCTCGCGCGGCTTCGACCGCGAGCAGGTCGTCGATGCCGTCGACCGCCTCGCCGAAGCCGGCTGGCAGAACGACGAGCGCTTCGCCGAAACCCTGGTCCGCAGCCGCGCCAACAATGGCTATGGCCCGATCCATATCCGCGCCGAACTGGGCACCCACGGCCTCGACGGCGAGGCCGTCGCTGCCGCCATGGCGGCCTTCGAAGGCGACTGGCTGGAGAACGCCCGCGACCTGCTCCGGCGCCGCTTCGGCGAGGACTACGGCGACGACCCGGCACGCCGCCGCAAGGCCGCCGATCTGCTGATGCGGCGGGGCTTCGAGATGGAAACCGTTCGCATCGCCAGCCGTTCGTACGCGCCGGACTGAACGTTCAGGCACTTTTACGGTAGAGCCTTGCGCACAAAGGCCTCCGGCCTGCTAGGCTACGCGGCTTTCGGGTCCCGGGTTGCCTGTTCCAGTCGATGCCCCCATCGTGGTGGCATGGGTTCGGTCGAGCGCTCCGCTCCCGACCAGGCGAATCTTCCCAGGCATGAAAACGACCACCGAAATCCGCAGCGATTTCCTCGAGTTCTTTCGGGGCAAAGGCCACACCATCGTGCCGTCGGCGCCGTTGGTGCCGGCCAACGACCCGACGTTGCTGTTCACCAACTCGGGCATGGTGCAGTTCAAGAACGTGTTTCTCGGCAGCGAGAAGCCGGGCTACGTGCGCGCGGCCGACGTCCAGCGCTGCCTGCGCGCCGGCGGCAAGCACAACGACCTCGACCAGGTCGGCTACACCGCGCGCCACCACACCTTCTTCGAGATGCTCGGCAACTGGTCGTTCGGCGACTACTTCAAGGCCGACGCCATCGCCTGGGCCTGGGAACTGCTGACCGGCGTGTGGAAGCTGCCGGCCGAGCGCCTGCTGGTCACGGTCTACCACACCGACGACGAAGCCTACGATCTGTGGAACAAGAAGATCGGCATCCCGGCCGAGCGGATCGTGCGCATCGGCGACAACAAGGGCGCGCCGTTCGCTTCGGATAATTTCTGGCAGATGGCCGACACCGGCCCCTGCGGCCCGTGCACCGAGATCTTCTACGACCACGGCGCGCACATCGCCGGCGGCCCGCCGGGCTCGCCGGACGAAGACGGCGATCGCTTCATCGAGATCTGGAACCTGGTGTTCATGCAGTTCGACCGCCAGCCCGACGGCACCCTGGTGCCGCTGCCGGCGCCGTGCGTGGACACCGGCATGGGCCTGGAGCGTCTGGCGGCGGTGCTGCAGGGCGTGCACGGCAACTACGAGATCGACCTGTTCCGCCACCTGATCGCGGCCGCGGCCCAGGCCACCGGCACCGCCGACCTGGAAAACAAGTCGCTGCGCGTGATCGCCGACCACATCCGCGCCTGCTCGTTCCTGATCGTCGACGGCGTGCTGCCGTCCAACGACGGCCGCGGCTACGTGCTGCGCCGGATCATCCGCCGCGCCCTGCGCCACGGCTGGATGCTCGGCCAGAAGGGCCCGTTCTTCCACAAGCTGGTGCCGGCGCTGGTCGAGGTGATGGGCGATGCCTATCCCGAACTGGCCGCGAAGGCCGAGTTCGTCGCCCAGGCGTTGCGTGCCGAGGAAGATCGTTTCGCCAATACGCTCGGCAACGGCATGCGGATCTTCAACGATATCGCTGCTCGCTCCGCTGATGGCGGTGTCATTTCGGGCCGCGATGCGTTCACCCTGTACGACACGTTTGGTTTCCCGGTCGATCTGACTGCGGACATCGCCCGCGAGCGCGGACTGACCGTCGACATGGACGGTTTCGACAAGGCGATGGCCGAGCAGCAAGGCAATGGCGGCGGAATCTTCGTCAACAAGACCGCGATGCCGGCCGAACTCGCCGCGCGTTTGTCCCCGACCGAATTCCTCGGCTACGACCGCCTCGCCGAAGCCGGCCTGCAGGTCGTCGCGCTGCTGCGCGACGGCGTCGCGGTCGACGAACTGCGCATCGGCGACGAAGGCGCGGTGATCCTCGACCGCACGCCGTTCTACGCCGAAAGCGGCGGCCAGGTCGGCGACACCGGCCAGCTCGAAGCGGCCGGCGCGGGTTTCCGCGTCGACAACACGCTCAAGTTCGCCGGCCAGTTCCACGGTCACGTCGGCGTGCTGACCGCCGGTAGCCTCAAGGTCGGCGACCGCGTCGGCGGCGCCGTCGACGCGAACCGCCGCGCCGCCACCGTGCTCAACCACTCGGCGACCCACCTGCTGCACGCGGCCCTGCGCCGCCTGCTCGGCGAGCACGTCACCCAGAAGGGCTCGCTGGTCGCGCCGGATCGCCTGCGTTTCGACTTCTCGCACTTCAACCCGCTGACCGACGCCGAGCTCGCCGAGCTCGAGCGCCAGGTCAACGCCGACGTGCGCCGCAACTACGAAGCCGAAGTCCACCAGATGGGCATGCAGGAAGCCCTGGATTTCGGCGCGATGGCGCTGTTCGGCGAAAAGTACGGCGATCGCGTGCGCGTGCTGCGCATGGGCGAGGCCTCGACCGAACTGTGCGGCGGCACCCACGTGTCTCGCACCGGCGACATCGGCCTGTTCAAGATCGTCGCCGAAGGCGGCGTCCAGGCCGGCGTGCGCCGGATCGAGGCGGTGACCGGGCAGGGCGCGCTGGACTACGTGGCCGAAGAGGAAGCGCGCCTGGAGCAGGCCGCGCGCCTGCTCGGCGGCAACCCGGCCGACGTGGCCGACAAGCTGCGCGCGCTGCTGGACCGGCAGAAGAAGCTCGAGCGCGAGCTCGAATCGATCAAGGCCAAGGCCGCCTCCGGCGCCGCGGCCGACCTGGCCGCCTCGGCGGCGCAGATCGGTCCGGTCAAGGTCGTGGCCACCCGGCTGGAAGGTTTCGACGCCAAGGCGTTGCGCGAGGCGGTCGACCGCCTCAAGCAGCAGCTCGGCGATGCGGTGATCGTGCTGGCGGGCGCCAGCGACGGTAAGGCGGCCTTGGTCGCCGGAGTGAACGGAAGCGCGGCTGGCAAGGTCAAGGCGGGGGAACTCCTCTCGCACGTGGCCAGTCAGATCAACGGTAAAGGCGGCGGCCGACCGGACATGGCTCAGGGCGGCGGCGACGACGGCCCGGCCCTGATCCAGGCTCTTGCGGGCGTCGCGCAGTGGGTTGAGAGTAAGCTTGTCTGAATGGCGAACAGTGACTGCTATCGCTTGCGACCTCGCTTGACCGGTCGCTAAGATGGTTCACGTTTGTGTACAAATTGAAGCATTCTTCCGTATGGAGAGAATGCCAACGCCGGTGCCCAGGGTGCCGGCTCGAGGAGGTTTTCAATGCTGATCCTGACGCGTCGCGTCGGCGAAACCCTGATGATCGGCGACTCGGTGACCGTCACCGTGCTCGGCGTCAAGGGGAACCAGGTGCGTATCGGTATTACCGCACCTAAAGATGTCGCGGTACATCGCGAGGAGATTTACCAGCGCATTCAGCGCGGCGAGGACGCGTCGGACGATTCGGGCAAACACACGGGCGGCTGATGAAAAAGTTCGCCTGAAACGCAGCGGCGGATATTGCTGTAATTCAGGCGAGCCGTTATGATTGCCGCCCGCATCGCTTGATAGATGCGGAGAGTTGCCCGAGTGGCCGAAGGGGCTCCCCTGCTAAGGGAGTATAGGGTCAAAAACTCTATCGAGGGTTCGAATCCCTCACTCTCCGCCAGTTGTACCGAAGCCGCCTTCGGCGGCTTTTCTTTCGCCGGACCGTCCATGCGACACGGACGGATCAGCGGAAGGGTTTCACGGAAATGTTGACGGACTGCAATTCGTCCGCCATAATTTTCCAACTAAGCGCCCGTAGCTCAGCTGGATAGAGCACCAGGCTACGAACTTGGGGGTCGGAGGTTCGAATCCTTCCGGGCGCGCCATATTGAGAAGCCGGCAATCGCGAGATTGCCGGCTTTTTCTTTGCGTGCGATTTGCTTGCGCGATTGGGCGTGCGATCGGGCGCATCGAATCGCGGTAGGGCGTTCGTAAGCGGTGGGTGTGTGCGATTGCGTTGGTTGCGCGGTCGTTCGTGTTGGCGTGGTCGCGGCTTGCGCCGCTCCTACAGGTAGGCCATGCGAGAACGGACCACGCGTGCGACGTCGCTGCATGAGCTACCTGTAGGAGCGGCGCAAGCCGCGACCGCGAACGAAACGTCGCGACGAATGCTGGAAGAGCGGCCGCAATCGGCTGCGATCGCGCGACTTCGCGATCCGCGCGATTGCCGTAGCGACGCGGTCGTGGCTGCTTGTGCCTACACGCCGCAACCTCGCGCAGATCCGCACACCGTAGGCCTGACCGCTGCGATGCTTTCGATGATCGCGACGCCGAACGCGTACGACCGCCGCAGGTTCTTACTCAATCTGTCGCCATAGCGTCGCGACCATGCAAAGGTGCTTCCCGTCGCGCGCGAGACACGTCATAATTGCACTCAGGCGCCCGTAGCTCAGCTGGATAGAGCACCAGGCTACGAACTTGGGGGTCGGAGGTTCGAATCCTTCCGGGCGCGCCAGAAATCGGAAAGCCGGCAATCGCGAGATTGCCGGCTTTTTCTTTGCGTGCGGTTCGGCGTTTTGGCGGCGGAAGGTTCTCGCGGCCGGTTGGTGCGGTAGCGCGACCTGCGCGGTGGATTGTGGCGGCGTGGTCGCGGCTTGCGCCGCTCCTACAGGTAGGCCATGCGGCGGCGTCGCACGCGTGGTTCGCAACTGACGTTCTTGCATGGGCTACCTGTAGGAGCGGCGCAAGCCGCGACCGCGAACGCGACGCCGCGGCGTATGCCGGTATCGCCGTCGTAATCGGTTCGAACCCGCGATTCCGTAACTCGCGCGGCGGTTGCTCTGGCGCGGTCGCGGCTTGCGCCGCTCCTACAGGGAGATGCGGGAGATGCGCGCGAACGGGCGCCGTCAGCGCTTGTCGATGAAACGCAAGCCCACGCCCGGTTCGGTGGCGATGTAGCGCGGTGCGGCGGCGTCGTCGCCGAGTTTATGGCGCAGTTTGCCGACCAGGATGCGCAGGTAGTGGGTGTCTTCCTGGTGGGTCGGGCCCCACAGTTCGCGCAACAGTTGCGGTTGGGTCACCACCCGGCCGGCGTGCTGGAACAACAGGGCGAGCAGCGCGTATTCCTTGCGCGCCAGCGGAACCGGTTCGCCGTCCAGGTGCACTTCGCGCCGGGCCAGGTCGATGCGCAGGCGGCCGTCGTCGAACACCGGCAGGGTTTCGCCCTGCGGGCCGTGCGCGCGCAGCAGGGCGCGCACGCGCGCCATCAGCTCCTGCACGCCGAAGGGCTTGGTCACGTAGTCGTTGGCGCCGCCGTCGAGCGCGGCGACTTTCTCCGCTTCGCTGGAGCGCACGGTCAGCAGGATCACCGGCACGCCCGACCATTGGCGCAGTTCGCGCAGCACATCAAAGCCGTCGCGGTCGGGCAGGCCGAGGTCGAGGATCATCAGGTCGGCGCCGCGCGTGGCCAGCGATTCCAGCCCGGCGTTGCCGGTGTCGGCCAGGTCCACCGCATAGCCCTGCGCGCGCAGGGCGATGTCGAGGAACTTGCGGATCTGCGGTTCGTCGTCGACCACCAGCACGCGCGCGGGCGGCGGGGCTTGCGGCGTTGGAGCGTGCGGATGCGGGGCGTGTTCCTCGGTCATGGCGCGGGGGCGTCGGCCTTGGGTTCGGGTTCGATGGGCGGCAGGGTAATGCGGATCGTGGTGCCGCGGCGACCCTGAGCATCGGGCTGGCCGGGCAGGGCGACCACGCTGCCGCCGTGGGCGCCGATCATGCCCTGGCAGATCGCCAGGCCCAGGCCGGTGCCCTGGCGGCCGCGGTCGCCGCGCTCCACGCTGTAGAACATGTCGAAGATGCGCGCGCGTTCGTCCTCGGGGATGCCGGGGCCGCGGTCGCTGACGTCGATGCGCAGCAGATGGTCCGGCCCGCCGGGTTCGCCGTCGACGCGGCGCGCGTCGATCGTCACCGCCGCGTCGGCCGGGGAGAACTTGACCGCGTTCTCCAGCACGTTGAACAGCGCCTGCTCGATCAGCGCCGGATGCACCCAGATCGGCCCCAGCCCGGGCTGCACGCGCACCTCGAACCGCGCCGCCGGCTCGTAGCGCTGCAGCCGCGTCACCGCCGAGCCGATCAGCTCGTCCACGCCGATCCAGTCGCGGTTGAGGGCGAGGCCGCCGTGGCCGAGCCGGGTCATGTCGAGCAGGTTCTGGATGTAGCGGTCCAGCCGCTCGCCTTCGATGCGGATGGTTTCCAGCAATGCGTGGCGGTCCTCGCGCGGCATCGCGTCGGCGTAGTTGTCCAGGCTGCTGGCCGCGCCGATGATCGAGGCCAGCGGCGAGCGCAGGTCGTGCGAGACCGAGGACAGCAGCGCCGAGCGCAGGCGCTCGGTCTCGCCGCTGACGCGCGAGTCCTCCAGGTCGGCGACCAGGCGCGTGCGCAGCACCGCCTGGGCGATGTCGTCGGTCATCGCCTCGGCCAGGCGGCGCTGCTCCGGCCCGAGCCGGGTCAGCGACGGCGGCAGGCGCAGGCCGACCAGGCCGGCGGCGGGCTTGTCGCCGGCGTCGCCGGACAGCGGCAGCAGCCACCAGTCCGAACCGGCGAGGGTGTCGGTGTAGCGCCCGGCCGGCTGGCGGTGCTTGAGCGCCCAGTCGGCGGCGGCGCGGTCCTTGTCGCTGAGCTCGGGCAGGTTCGGGCCGGCCAGCGGCGCCTGGCCGACATAGACGAACACCTCCGCGCCGAGCGAGCGCTTGAGCGCGCGCTTGCCCGCGCGCACGACCTGGCCGGCGTCGGCGGCGACGGCCAGCTCGCGCCCGAGCGTCTGCAACTCGGTGGCATGGGCGTTGGCCGCGCGCAGCGCCAGCACCTGCATGCGCAGCTTCGACGCCAGGCGCCCGGCGACCAGCGCCGCGACCAGGAACAAGGTCACCGTGGTCACGCCCTGGCGCGCGCCGATCAGCAAGGTGTAGCGCGGCTCGATGAAGAAGAAGTTGTAGGCCAGGAAGCACAGCGCCGAGGCCAGCACCGCCGCGGTCATGCGGGTGCGCGCGGCGACCACGACCACGGCGACGATGAACACCAGCGACAGATCGTCCAGGCCGATCCAGCGTTCGGCGAAGCCGGCCAGGATCACCGCCATCGCCACCGCGAACACCGCCAGCGCGGCGTCGCTGCGGCTGAGCAGGCCGCGCAGGCGGCCGCCGTTCTCGCGCAGCGAGCGGCGCGCGCGGGCGCGCGCCTCGGGCGTGCTGACGATGGTCAGCTCGTAGTGCGCGCCGCGCTGGATCAGCTGCTGGGTCAGGGTGCGGTTGACCATGCGCGCCAGCGGCCGCTCGCGGGTGCGGCCGAGCACGATGGTGGAGACGCCGGCGCGTTCGGCATGATCGAGAAGGGCGTCGACGATGCTGTTGCCGTGCAGCACCACCGCCTCGCCGCCGAGCCGGCGGGCCAGGGCGAAGGCGCGGTCGAGCTCGCCCTGGGTTTGCGCGTCGGGCGCGCCGCCGGTCTGCACGGTGACGACCAGCCACGGCGCGTCGCGGCGTTCGGCCAGGCGCCGGGCCACGCGCACCAGGTATTCGGATTGGCCGAGGCCGTCGATGGCGACCATCACCGCGCGCCGCAGCGGCACCCCGGGCAGGCCGCGCGCGGTCTGCGCCTCGCGCAGGTCGCTGTCGACGCGGTCGGCGGCGGTCTGCATCGCCAGCTCGCGCAGCGCGGTGAGGTTGGACGGCGAGAAGAACGCCTGCAGCGCGTGCGCGGCCTGCTCGGGCACGTAGACCTTGCCCTGCTGCAGGCGCTCGATCAGCTCGCGCGGCGGCAGGTCGACCAGGACGATGTCGCGCAGGCGGTCGAACAGCGCATCGGGCACGGTCTCGCTGACGCGCACGCCGGTGATGCGGTGGACGACGTCGTTGAGGCTTTCCAGGTGCTGGATGTTGACCGTGGTGTAGACGTCGATGCCGGCGTCGAGCAGTTCCAGCACGTCCTGCCAGCGCCGCTCGTGGCGGCTGCCGGGGGCGTTGCGGTGGGCGAGCTCGTCGACCAGCGCGACCTGGGGCTTGCGCGCGATCAGCGCGTCGAGGTCCATTTCCTCGAGCGTGCGGCCTTGGTAGTCGCTGCGCTTGCGCGGCAGCACGTCGAGGCCTTCGACCAGGGCCGAGGTTTCGGCGCGGCCGTGGGTTTCGACGATGCCGACCACCACGTCGATGCCGCGGCGCTGCAGTTCGCGCGCGCGGCCGAGCATGGTGTAGGTCTTGCCGACGCCGGGCGCGGCGCCGAGGAAGATGGTGAGGCGGCCGGCGCCCTGGCGTTGCAGTTCGCCCATCAGGGCATCGGCTTGGGCGCTGCGGGGGTCGCTCATGCGGGGATTGTGCGCTTGGGGGGTGAGGGGTGTGTAGTGGGCGGGTTGGGTGGCGGTCTGGGGTTCCGGTTGGGGGGCGCGTTGTGATTTGCATCGTATCCGCGGCTGGCTGCGGTAGTTGCCGAAGCGCCTGTAGGAGCGACGCGAGTCGCGACCGCGAATACGCAACTACGCCGAAACCGACGGGGTGGCTGCGTTGTTGCGGTCGCGACTCGCGTCGCTCCTACAGGGGCTTCGGCGAGTTTCGTATCTCCCTGTAGGAGCGACGCAAGTCGCGACCGCGCCAATGCACCTGCGACGAACGTCCCCTAAGCCCGTTGGTTTCGCCTGACGACCCGCCAAGATCAAAGGCTTCCGTCCGCAAGCGGCCGGGTC
>NZ_LXSD01000296.1:0-18923 GCF_017168095.1 Lysobacter enzymogenes
CCTGCTGCGGCAGCAGGTCGCGCATCGCGCCGGGCAGCAGATCGGTCAGCCCGCCGACCCCGCCGCCGCCGCGCGAGCGCGATTGCGGCTCGGGCAAGGGCTCGGGCTGCATCTGGGCCGAATCGCCGCCCATGCCCTGCCCGCCGGACAGCCCGCCGAGCGGATTGGGCAGGCCGCCGAAGCCGCCGGTCAGGTCGCTGCCGGTCGACTTCATCTTGCCCTTGAGGTTCTTTTCCACCTGCCCGGCCTCGGCCTGCACGGTGTCCTGCAGCGAGCCGCCGCGGCCTTCCAGGTCGACCTTGCGCGCGATCGCGTCCGGCAGCGCGCTGCGCATCAGGTGGGCGCCCGGCATCAGCAGCCTGGCCAGGCTCGACTCGCGCCAGGTGCGCTCGCGCGGCAGCGTGCTCATGCCCAGCACCACCAGCAGCGCGCAGGCGAAGATCAGCCCGCGCAGGGTGCCCAGGCCCAGGCCCATCAGCCGGTCCATCTCCGACAGGCCGTAGGAGTGGGCGACGGTGCGGATCACCCAGCCCAGGATGCTCACGGTGACCCAGATCGCGGCGAAGCACAGGGTGTAGCCGCCGATGTAGGAACCCCAGCTCACGCCGCTGTCGCTGAGCCCGCGGGCGACTTCGCCGCCGAACAGGAACGCGCCGAGCCCGGCCAGCAGCCAGGCCCCCAGCGATACCGCCACGCCGATCAGGCCGCGCGCCATGCCCAGCACGGCCGACAGCGCCACGATCACCAGCAAGCCCCAGTCCAGAGCCGTCATTTCGCCTTACTCCCTAGCGTTTGCGGCCGCCGTCGCCTGGCAGCCGGTTGCGGTCGCGCCGCATCCGTGGGTCACGGGTGCGGTTTGACCAGCGCGTCGCCGATGCCGAGCTTGGCCGCGACCTGGCCCTTGAGCTTGTCGGCGTCGGCGCGATTGACCACCGGACCGATGCGCACGCGGTTGAGCGTGCCCTTGTCGGTGCGGACCTGTTCGACGAAGGCGCTGAAACCGGCCGCGCGGGCGCGGTCGCGCAGTTTGTTGGCTTCCTCGGCGTTGCCGAAGGCGCCGAGCTGGACCGCGAAGCCGGTGCCGGCGGCGGCGGGCTTGGCCGGCTCGGGCTTGGCGGGCTCCGGCTTGGCCGCGGCGACCGGCTTGGTCTCGGCCGGCTTCGGCGGCTCGGCCGGCTTGGCGGCGGGCTTGGTTTCGGCAGGCTTGGCCGCGACCGGCTTGGCCGGTTCGGGCTTCGCAGGCTTGGGCTGTTCCGGCGGGAGCGCCGCGGGCTTGGTTGGCTTGGCCTCGGCGATCGGCGCCGGGACGCTGGCCGGCTTAGCCGGCGCGGGCGCCGCGCCCGAGGCCAGGTCGGCGGCGTCGGCGTTGAGCACGACCACCTTGGCGTTGATGTCGTTGCGCACCTTGGTCGAATTCAGGCGCGCGGCTTCGGCGTCGGCCTGGGTCGCGAACGGGCCGATGCGCACGCGGTAGACGGTACGGCCGTTGGCGCCGGCCGCGGTTTCCTGATAGCCCGGCAGACGCGCGGCCTGCAGCGCGGCGATGACCCGGTCGGCGTCGCCGGCGCTGGCGTAGCTGCCGAAGCTCACCGCGTAGTCGCCGCCGGCGGTGGCGGCGGGCTGCATGCCCGGGCGGCCGGCGGCGGTGTCCACCGTCGGCAGGGTCTGGCCGTCGCCGGCCGGCGCGGCGCCGTTGGGCTCGGGCTGCGGACGTTCCATGCCGACCATGCCGTTCGAAGGCGCATCGCCCGGGGTCACCAGGGGTAGCTCGCGGGTTTCGGTCTGGCCGCCCTGCGGCTGGTCGGGCAGGGTCAGCGGCACATCGGAGGCGCCGCTTTCGGGCGCCGGGCCCTTGATCAGCATGGGCAGGAAGATCACCGCCAGTGCGATCAACACCAACGCACCGATCAATCGCTGTTTCAGGGCAGGTTCCATCGCTACTCAGTCGCTCGCTGGCCGGGGTGCCGCGCGAATTATACCTCCGGGCGGCACCCCGGCCGGGGACCGGCGGTGCGGTCCGGTCAGGCGTTCAGAAAAACGCGCTGCGCATCGGGTGCGTTTGCGGGATGAAAACAAGCCGCTGATGTGTGTGGGAGGGCCTTCAGGCCCGACGCTTTCCTGTCAGGTCAAGGCGATCGGACAGGAAAGCGTCGGGCCTGAAGGCCCTCCCACAAGAGCATCGCGCTCTCGCCGCTGAAAGGCCGGCGACGGGCTTACGCGTCTGCGAGCGCCTGCAAGGCCTCGGCCGCGGTATGGAACGAGCCGAACACCAGGATGCGTTCGCCCTCGCCCGCCGCCGCACGCGCGGCGGCCAGGGCCTCGGCGACGCCGGCGTGGCGTTGCCCGGCCGCGGCGGCGGTGCCGCTCAAGCGCTGCGCGAACTCGTCCACCGTTACTCCGCGCGGGCCGCCGAGACCGGCCAGATGCCAGGCGTCGATGCGCTCGCCCAGGGCCGCGACCACGCCGGCCGCGTCCTTGTCGCCGAGCGCGGCGAACACCGCGCGGGTCGGCCGCGGCGGCTGCGCATCGAGCCACGCGGCCAGTTCGCGCGCGGCCTGCGGGTTGTGGCCGACGTCGACCAGGATCTCGGCGCCGCCGCGTTCGAACCGCTGCAAACGGCCAGCCACTTGCGCGCGCGCCACGCCTTCGGCCAGGGCGCGTTCGCTCGGCGCGGCGTCCAGCGCGCGCAGCGCGGCGATCGCGACCGCGGCGTTGCGCATCTGCACCGGCGCGCTCAAGGCCGGGCGCGGCAGTTCGACTTCGAAACCGACCTCGCGCCAGTTCCAGCGCGCCGCGTCGTCCGCCGCCGGGGCGAAGAAGAAATCGCAACCGGCGCGCACCGCCGAGGCGCCGATCAGGTAAGCATGGCGCAGCACGCTCGACGGCGGATCGTCGTCGCCGAGCACCAGCGGCTTGAAGCCGCGGGCGATGCCGGCCTTCTCGAAGCCGATGCTCTCGCGGTCGTCGCCGAGGTAGTCCTGGTGGTCCAGATCGACCGTGGTGATCACCGCGACGTCGGCATCGACGAGATTGGTCGCGTCCAGCCTGCCGCCCAACCCCACTTCCAGGATCGCCAGGTCCAGCCCCGCGCGCTCGAACAGCCACAGCGCGGCCAGGGTGCCGTATTCGAAATAGGTCAGCGCGGTTTCGCCGCGCGCGGCCTCGATCGCCTGGAACGCTTCGACGATGTCGGCATCGGCCGCATCCGCGCCGTCGATGCGGATGCGCTCGTTGTAGGCCAGCAGGTGCGGCGAGGTATACGCGCCGACCCGGCGCCCGTCGGCGCGGGCGATGGCCTCGATGAAGGCGACCGTCGAGCCCTTGCCGTTGGTGCCGCCGACGATGACCACCTCGCGGCCGGGGCGGGTCAGGCCCAGGCGCTGATGCACTTCGCGGATGCGCTCGAGCCCCATGTCGATGGACTTGGGGTGGATGCGTTCGATGTAGGAGAGCCAGTCGGCGAGGGAGCGGGTTTGCATGCGGCTATTGTCGCCGATCCGGGCGCATCGGGCGACGCAAGCCTGCGCGCAAGGCCCGCTGTAGGAGCGACGCGAGTCGCGACCGCGAAAACGCGGCCATTGCGTCGGCCCATCGCAGTTGCTGATTCGCGGTCGCGGCTTGCGCCGCTGCTGCAGTCGGAGACCAACCCGCGCGTCTTCGTCGCTACGCAAGGCTGCGATGGCGTCAGGACGGCTCGGTGGATTTCCGGCTTTGCTCGGACTCGCCACGCCCGGAATCCGCAGGCGCCGGCGTGCGCCGCCACACCGGCCTGGGCGCATCGTCCGCGCTCGCCGGGGCGGCGTCGCCCGGCCGCGGCCCGATCGGACGCAATTGCGGCTGCCGATCCGGCGGCGGCACGCCGACCGGCAACTCCTTCGGCAATGGCTGGCCGGGTTGCTGCCGCGGCCAGCGCCGCAGCTGTTTCTCCCATTTGGCGCAGGCCGCCACGTCGCCGTCGCACAGCGCGCTGCTGGCCCAGAACGATTTTTCGCCGTCGCTGACCAGGCGCTGGCGCACCAGCGCCGGCGCGGCGGCGGCGCCGGCAACGGTCAGCAGCCAGCGGAAACGCTGTCCCGACTCGGTCAGCTGATACGCCGGCCAGCCCAGCACACCGCCGGCAATCGGCCGGCCTTCGGCGCGCACGCGCGCACTCAGGCTCTGCGCCGTGCCCGGCTGCATCGACAACGGATCGGGCTGATAACCGTCGAGGCTGCCGTCGCGCGCCGCGGCGGCCACGGGCACCTGCAGAAACGGCCACAGCCGATCCCATTCGATCTGCGCCTTGGCGTGGTAGTCGGCAAACTGGCGCGCGCTCGGCGCCTGGAAATCGACCGGCACCCGCACCCGCGACGGCACCGCGACGCCGTCGTGCAGCTCCGGCGTGAGCCGCCAGCCGCGCGCGGCATCGATCGCGGCGAGGTCGAACGCGGTATAGCCCGAATCGCGCTCGATCCAGATCTGCTGGACCACGCCGCAACGGTCGAGGTCCAGCACCAGCGTGGCGGTGCCGGACGCGCCGTAGATCTCGAGCGGAAACGCCGGTGCCGCACGCGCGGCGGCGCCGGGCGGGCAGTCCGGCGGCATCGCCCCGCCTTCGCCGGGCAACACCGTCTGCGCCCAGGCGCAGGGCGCGAACGCGCCCACTGCCGCGGCGAGCCAGACGGTCGAGACGATACGTAGTGGTTTCACACAGCCCCGCCAATCGCGCCGCGTGCGGCGGCCACGGCTATTGGAACATAGCCATACGCCATCGATCGGCCGCCGATCGGGCCACGCTCAACGCTCGCCCTCGCGCAGACCCGGCGGCGGCGAAGGCTGCGGCGGTTTCGGCGTCTGCGGCTCGGCCCCAGCGCGACTCGGCCGCGGCGCCGCCCGTCGTTGCGAGGTGGCGCGCGGCCGAGTCGGCGCGGCTGCGCGCGCTCACAACGCCCGATGCACCGCCTCGCCGAACAACGCGGTGTGATGGCTGCAATCGTTGAGCCGCACCACGTCGAGCCGATCCACGTGATCGCCTTCGAGCAGATTCAACGTCGTCGGCGCCTGCCGGAACGTCCACAGCTTCGCCAGCGGGATGCCGAGGATCTTGCACAGCAGCACCCGGTTGACCGCGTCGTGGGCGACCACGAGCAAGGTGTCGTCGTCCTTCAAGCCTTCGCAGGCGCGCGCGAACGCGGGCCAGGCGCGCTCGAGCACGTGCACGATCGATTCGCCGCCGGGCATCAGCACCTCGTGCGGGGTTTCGCGCCAGGCGCGCAGGCGGTCGCCGTCGCGCTCGCGGATTTCGCTGGCGAGCAGGCCTTCCCAGGTGCCGTGGGCGATTTCCATCAGGCCCGGGTCGAGCTTGAGCATGGCCGCGCGCTCTTCGCCGAGCGCGAGCTCGGCGGTGCGGCGCGCGCGCGACAGCGGCGAGGCCACCGCGCGGGTGATCGGCACCTCGCGCAGGCGCGCGGAGAGCGCGCGCGCCTGGCCTTCGCCGACCGGCGACAGCGCGATGTCTTCCTGCCCCTGGTAGCGGCCTTCGGCGTTCCAGGGGGTTTCTCCGTGACGGGCGAGCAGGATGCGCATGCGCTTACACCTGCGCCAGCGAGAGGATGCCCGGGGTCGCGCGCAGCGCCGCCAGTTGCTCGTCGTTGACCGGACGATCGACGGTGATCGCCGCGCGCGCCTGGCCGTCGCCGGCCGCGCCAAGGGCGAAATTGACGATGTTGACGCCGGCCGCGCCGAGGGTGGAGCCGACCACGCCGATCATGCCGGGACGGTCTTCGTTGCGCAGCAGCAGCACGTGCGCCTGCGGGTCGAATTCGATCTCCACCCCGTCCAGGCGGACCACGCGCGGGCCGCGGTGCAAGGTCGCCTCGATCTCGCGGGTGCGGTTCTCGCCGACCACGCGCAGCTTGAGCAGGCGGTCGAACCCGTCGCCGTTGCCGCCGAGGGTTTCCGAGACGACGAGCCCGCGCGCGGCGGCTTCCTGCAGCGCGTTGACCGGGGTCACCCGGCCCGACGCCGTGCCCAGCAGCGCCGCCACCAGCAAGCGCGACAGCGGCCGCGTGTCGAGCGCTTCGGTGCGCCCGGCGTAGGTGATTTCCAGGCGCGTCGGCGCCGGCACCAGGCGCGCGGCCAGGCGTCCCAGCGCCGACATCAGCGGCATCCACGGGCCGACTTCGCGCGCGGCTTCGGCGGTCAGCGGCGGCAGGTTGACGCAGCCGGCGACCGCGCCGGTGGCGACGAAGTCGATGATCTGCCGCGCCAGGATCGTGCTGACCGCCTGCTGCGCTTCGCTGGTGGACGCGCCCAGGTGCGGGGTCAGGATCAGCTTGGGGTTGTCGCGCAGCGGCGAATCGGCCGGCAGCGGTTCGGTGACGAAGGTGTCCAGCGCGGCGCCGGCGATATGGCCTTCCTCGACCAGCGCCAGCAATGCGGCCTCGTCGACCAGGCCGCCGCGCGCGGCGTTGATCAGGTAGGCGCCCTTCTTCATCGAGCGCATGCTCGCTTCCGACAGCAGGTTGGTGGTTTCCTTGGTGCGCGGGATGTGCAGGGTGACGATGTCGGCCCAGGCCAGCAGTTCCTCCAGCGTCTTCAGCGGCACGCTGCCCTTGCCGGCGGCGGACGCGGGCAGGAACGGGTCGTGCGCGGCCACTTCCATGCCGATGCCCTGGGCCTTGCGCGCGACGGTGCCGCCGATCCGGCCCAGGCCGATCACGCCGAGCTTCTTGCCTTCCAGTTCGAAACCGGTGAGGCCGTTCTTCGGCCATTGCCCGGCCTTCATGCCGGCGTCGGCGCGCGGGATGTGGCGGGCCAGCGCGAACAGCAGCGAGATCGCGTGCTCGGCCGCGGCGAGGGTGTTGCCGTCGGGCGCGTTCATCACCGCGATGCCGCGCTCGGTCGCGGCGTCCACGTCGATGGTGTCGACACCGGCGCCGGCGCGGCCGATCACGCGCAGTTGCGCGGCGTCGGCCAGCGCTTCGGCCGGAACCTTGGTCGCCGAGCGCACCAGGATCGCGTCGACGCCCTTGAGCGCATCGGCGAGCGCGGCGGGATCCTTGATCGGGTCGGACACCACGACGTCCCAGCCCGCTTCGCGGAACAGGGCCAAACCGTCTTCGTGGATGCCATCGCAGGCCAGTACTTTCATCGTCGCAAGCTCCAGGTCGTGAGGGGATCAGACGAGGAAACGCTTGCGAGCCGGCACTGCGGGAAAGATCGCCTGGGGTGCGCCGGCGCCGCGGGCCATCGAGGGCCGGGAACCGGGACCGCCGGGGGCGGCGCCGCCTGGGGGCGGCTTTCTGACACGGGTCGGGAGACGGGGCCGGCTGGCATGGGAATCCGCGACTGCCCGCGCAGCCTACGGCAGGCCGCGCGCGCATTGCAAGCGGCGCGTGCGCGACCTGCGATTGGGTCACGGACGCGGGCGCTCGCGCACGAACGGACGGCCGCAACGGCCTGTCGGATTTGCCAGTGCGCAGTGCCTTGTGCGCCCGCGCCGGGCGTTCCTAAGCTGCCTGGCGAGCGGTCGGACCACGGCCGCCGCCGGCGCGAGCGCCGCAGAGCAGAGACAGGATCCGGCCAGGGCGAGGCCTCGCGCGCAGCGTTCGCACGCACCGTCCCGCCCGGCATTCGCGCCGCGCCGCGCGCGCGGCGCCGCCCCGCTCGCCCGCGTTCGCGCAAGCGCACTGCGCCGGGGCCCGATCCGGCGCTCTCATCACGACATGGAGAGCCACATGAGCAAGAAGAAACTCGTTCTGACCCTCGGCCTGAGCCTGAGCCTGTTCGCCGGCGCGGCCCTGGCGACCTACGTCGGCCCCGGCGAGTACGCGGCCTACTACCGCAACGGCGAACTGGTCGGCGTGGAGTCGCGCGACTGCGAGAACAACCTCAGCCAGTGGGGCGAGGTCACCGACGATTTCGAAAAGGGTTTCTGGTTCTGCCAGCTCTGATCGCGGCGGCACCGAAGCCGATCGCAACGGCGGGGGCGACCCCGCCGTTGCTTTTTCCTCGCGCAGCGATCCCGACGTCGCCTTGCGCCGCGCCACGAACCCGCACGCGGGCATGCTGCGCCGCAGCTTGCGGCGACGCCCACGCAGCTACGACCAATTGGCACTACCCCGCATGACACCGTCGCGCATCGCACGATGCGCGTCACAAACCGAAATTCTGGTGTTAGTTGTCACGTGAGCGAACCGCTCGCGAGGCATAGCTTTGCTGCGCCGGCGCATCGCCGGCACATCGAAGAGAGAATCTCACCATGCGCAAGCATTTCGCTCTGGGGCTCGGCCTGGCGGCGATCGCCGTGGCCGGCGCCGCCTTCGCCGCGATCGGCCCGACCGGTCCAGGCCAGATCTACACCTACTACGACGACGCCGGCGCGGTGGTCGGCCGCTCGTCGATCCGCTGCGACGGCACGCCCGAATCCTGGGGCAAGTTCACCAAGAACTACGACGTGGGCTATTACCTGTGCGATCCCGAGCCGTGATCGTCGCGGCGCGCGACTGCGCATCCACAGCCGTCGCGACCGCCATCGTCTGAAGCACGCCGCACCACCGCCGCACCGCGATCCAACCGACCCACGCAGCGCACGACCCGCTCCGACGAGAGCGACGTCCCGATGCGGGCCGCGCACCGCGCGTCGAAGATCCCGCCACCGTTCGCGCCTCGCGCGCGGATGTCCATCTTCCGCACTGCCAATCAGGAGTTCGTCATGCGCAAGTCTTTCGCCCTCGGTCTCGGCCTGACCGCCGCCCTGGTCGCCACCGCCGCCCTCGCCCGCCCGCCGGGCCCGGACGAAATCGGCGAGTTCTACTTCTACTACGACGCCGCCGGCAACGTGGTCGGCCAGGCCGAACTGAGCTGCGCCGGCGTGTACAGCGAGTCGGGCGTGCGCACCGCCAAGTACAGCAGCGGCCACATGACCTGCCCGCCGCCGCGCGATTGATGCCGTTGTCGTGAACGCTCCGCGGCGCGGCGCCACGCGCCGCGGAGTTTTTCGGCCGGATGCGCCGTTACTTTCCCGACGCCGGCACGCCCATCTCCGCCAGCAGGCGCGGCGCCGGAAACGCTTCCTGCATGATCCAGCGCAGATAGCGCTGGTCGACCGAAATCGTGCGCGTCGCGGCCGGATCGAACAGCCAGCTCGCGCTGACCGATTCCCAGTTGCTGTCGAAGGCGATGCCGGCCAGCTTGCCCTGGCCGTCGAGCACCGGCGAGCCGGAATTGCCGCCGGTGATGTCCAGGTCGGACAGGAAATTGACCGGCACCGAGTCCAGCCGCTTGTCGGCCAGCGCGCCGAAGCGCTTGGCCGAAATCGCGCCGAGCAGCGGCTGCGGCGCGGCGAACGGCGCGGCGCCGCTGTGGCGCGCGGCGATTTCCTCGACCCGGGTGAACGGCAGTTGCCGCGCGCCGTTGTCCTTGGTGTACGCAGTCACCGTGCCGTAGCTCAGGCGCAGCGAGCCGTTGGCGTCGGGATACGCGGCGCGGCCGACGCTCTTGCGGAAATCCGCCAGCGCCTTGAGGTAGAGCGGACGCACGGCCACGGTCTCGCCGGCGCGGCTGCGGATCTCCTGCTCCATCTGCAGCAGCGTCGGCATCGCCGCCACTGCGAACGCCAGCGCGCCGTCCTTGAGCGCGTCCTTGCTCTCGAACGAGGCGCGGTCGGCGTTGAGCCAACCGGCGCGCTGCTCCACGCCGAGCAGGCGCGACTTGCCGACCCGGTCGAGCGCGCGCTTGATCGCCTTCTCGTCGTCGCCGTCCAGCCACTGGTCGATCGCCGCGACGCGATGCTCCTTGCCCAGCTTGACGTACTCGTGCAGCCAGTAATTGAGGATCTGCCGGTCCACGCGCACGTCGCTGCGCCGGTCGAACTGCTTGAAGCCGTTTTCGAACGCGGCGCGCTCGCTGTCGTGGAAACCGCTCTCGCGCTGCGCGTCGGGCCGGGCCCGCTCGACCGCGCCGCGGTAGAGCTGGGCGGCGTTCCACAGCGCGCCGGTCGCGGCGAGCTGGCCGAGGATCAGGTCGCGGTCGCGCTCGGCGCGCGCCTGGTTGCCCAGTTCGACCAGGCGCGCGTGCGCGTCCAGCGCCGGCTGCCCGGCCGCGCCCTTGCCGCGCAGCCATTGCAGCAGTTCGTTCTCTTCGTTGCGCTTGAGCTGGGCGGTGCCGGCGCGGCGGAAGCTCTCGATCTGGCTTTCGTAGTTCTTGGCCGCGCCGAGCCAGCCGCGCACGGTGGCCGCGTACTTGGCCTGGGTCTGCGGGTTCTTGCGGCTCTCGGCCTCGACCAGCGCGGCCAGGCGCTTGTAGTGCGCGGCCACGGTCGGATAGGTCCACTCGGCGTTGGCCTGGAAATCGTCGGCCATGGCGTAGCGGTTGGTCAGCGACGGGAAGCCGGCGAGCATGACGAAATCGCCCGCGCCCAACGGCTTGTCGGCGATCTTGAGCCAGCGCTTGGGCTGGTAGGGAATATTGTCGATCGCATACGGCGCGGGCTTTCCGTCCTTGCCGACGTAGGCGCGGTAGAAGGCGAAATCGCCGGCGTGGCGCGGCCACATCCAGTTGTCGTTCTCGCCGCCGAAGTTGGCGATGCCTTCCGGCGGCGCGTAGACCAGGCGCAGGTCGCGGATTTCCAGGCTGCGCTGCAGCTCGAAGCGGTTGCCGCCGAAGTAGCTGTACAGCCGGCAACCGTAGCCCGGCGTGCGCTCGCATTCGCCGACCAGCTGTTTTTCCAGCGCGTCCAGCGCGGCCATGCGCGCGCCCGGATCGGCCGCGGCGGCGAGCGCGGACTGCACCTTCGCGGTCACGTCCTGGACCGAATCGAGCACGTAGATGCGCGCGTTCGGCCCGGCCGAGACTTCCTCGTTGTTGGTGCCGGTCTTGAAGCCGTCGCGCAGCAGGTTGCGCTGGCCGCTGGAATTGAGCGCGATCGCGCCGAGCGCGCAATGGTGGTTGGTCAGCAGCAAGCCCTTGGACGAAACGAAGCTGGCGGTGCAGCCGCCCAGCGGCACCACCGCGCCGAGCGGGTCGCCCTTGGGATCGGCCCATTGCGCCAGTTGCTTGGGCGTCGCGCGCAGGCCGGACTGCTTGAGCGCGGATGCCAGCTCCGGCAGCTGCGCGGGCATCCACATGCCTTCCACCGCGCGCGCCGCGCCGTGCCAGGCCAGGCCGCTGAGCAACGTTCCTGTCATCGCCATCGCTCTGGCCAGCACCGCGTATCGCATCAAGACGTCCCGGGTTCGAGGGACGACGAGTCTAGCCTGGGGAAAACTGTGAAGGCCATTGCCAAAAGCGACCTGGCTGCGATCGGTGCGGGAATTAACGCTGCGCTAATTTTTCTCGGCGGGAAAACTAAAAATTTCGTTAGTGCGGATGTCGCGGGAGCTGCGTTGTGGCATGGCTGTTGTGGGAGGGGCTTCAGCCCCGATGCCTTTCTGCCGGGTCGCCGCGATCCGAAACAAAAGCATCGGGGCTGAAGCCCCTCCTACAAGAGTTTTCTTCGGCGTTGGCCGCAAACGAAAAACGCCGGCCCGAGGGCCGGCGTTTTTCGCAGCGCGGCGAACCGCTGCGCTTACTTCTTCTTCGGCGCCACGCCCAGCTCGCTGAGCACCTGCGGCGCCGGATAGACCTCCTGCATGATCCAGCGCATGTAGCGCTGGTCGACCGCGATCATGCGGGTCATCACCGGATCGAACACCCAGTTCGAGCTCACCGATTCCCAGTTGCCGTCGAAGGCCAGGCCGACCAGCTTGCCCTGGCCGTCGAGCACGGGCGAGCCGGAATTGCCGCCGGTGATGTCCAGGTCGGACAGGAAATTGACCGGCACCGTCTTCAGGCGCTTGTCCTCCAGGCCGCCGTAGCGCTTGTCGGCGATGGCCTCCAGCAGCGAATCGGGCGCGTCGAAGGGATCCTGGCCGGTGGCCTTGGCCGCGACCTCCTCCAGCTTGGTGAACGCCGCCTGCTTGCTGCCGTCGAGCTTGGTGTAGGGCTTGACGTTGCCGAAGGTGATGCGCAGCGTCGAGTTGGCGTCGGGATAGACCGCCTGCTTCTGGCTCTTGCGATAGTCGATCACGCCCTGCAGGTACAGCGGCCGCGCGACCGCGCTCTCGCCCGCGGCGATCTTGGCCTCCTGCTCGATGCGCAGGTTCGCCGGCAGCAGCGCCTGCGCCAGCTGGATCGCCGGATCGCGGCTCTTGTCGAGGCTGGCGCGATCGGCGTTGAACAGCGCCATGCGCTCCTTGAGCGAACCCAGCTTGGTCTTGGCCAGCTTGTCCAGCGCGCGCTTGACCGCCTTCTCGTCGTTGCCGCCGAGCCAGCGATCGAGTTCGGCGATGCGCTCGCCGGCCGGCAGCTTGACGTACTCGCGCAGCCAATAGGCCTGCAGCTCGCGGTCCATGCGCGGATCGTAGCGGCGTTCCATCTGCTCCAGCGAAGCCTTGATGTCGGGCAGGTCGCGCTGCTGGTAGCCCTGCTCGCGTTCGGCGTCGGGCTTGGCGCGCTCGGCGGCGAGGCGGTACAGGCTGGTCGCCGCGCCGATGACGCCGCCGCGGCGCAGTTGCCCGTACACCAGGTCGCGCTGGCGATGGGCGACGTTGCGCGCCTGCAGTTCCTCGAGCTTGGCGTGCGCGTCCAGCGCCGGCTTGCCGGCGGCGCCGCGCTTGCTCAGCCAAGCCAGCACGGCCGCTTCGTCGGCGTGCTTGCGGGCGCCGGCGTCGATGCGCTTGAAGCCTTCCAGCTGGCCGTCGTAGTTCTTCATCGCGTTCTGCCAGCCGCGCACGGTGCTGGCGTACTTCACGCCGATTTCCGGATCCTGCTTGGCGGTGCGCTCGACCAGGGCGACCAGGTTCTTGTAGTGCTGGCCGACCACCGGATAGCTCCACTCGCGGGTCGCGTCGAACTCGCTCGCCAGCGCGTAGCGGTTGGTGCGGCCCGGATAGCCGGCGACCATGACGAAATCGCCCTCGCCCAGCGGCTTGTCGGCGATCTTCAGCCAATGCCTGGGCTGGTAGGGCACGTTGTCCTTGGAATACTCGGCCGGCTTGCCGTCCTTGCCGACGTAGGCGCGGTAGAACGAGAAGTCGCCGGTGTGGCGCGGCCACATCCAGTTGTCGACTTCGCCGCCGTAGTTGCCGATGCTGCCCGGCGGCGCGTAGACCAGGCGCACGTCCTTGATCTCGATGCTGCGGAACAGGCGATAGGTGATGCCGCCGAAGAAGCTGGAGACTTCGCAGCTGTAGCCCGCCTCGGCCTCGCACTGCGCGACCAGGCGCTTGGCTTCGGCCTCGGCGGCCTGGGTGCGCTCGATCGGGCTGGCGCCGCGGTCGATGGCGGCCTTGATCTGCGCGCTCACGTCCTGGATCGAGTCCAGCGCGAAGATGCGCGAGGACGGGCCGGCGGACACTTCATCGGCGCGGGTCGGCGCGTTGAAGCCCTCGCGCATCAGGTTCTTCTGCGCGGTGGAATTGAGCTGGATCGCGCCGTAGGCGCAGTGGTGGTTGGTCACCACCAGGCCCTGCGGCGACACGAAGCTGGCGGTGCAGCCGCCGAGCGAGACCACCGCACCCATCGGGTCGCCGGTGAGGTCGGCCAGTTGCTTGGCGTCGAGCTTGAGGCCGGCCTTCTTCAGCGGCGCGGCGATCTCCGGCAACTGCTGCGGCACCCACATGCCCTCCACCGCCGCGGCCGGAGCCGACAGCCCCATTCCCAGCGTCCCTGCCGCGACGGCGGCAGCCAAAAGCGTGTAGCGCATGCGTATACCCCTGATCTGTACGGAAAAAAACGGTTTGGAAGTCTAACGTGGCGACGGGTTGGTCGCCACGAAGCGAGGAACGAGCGAAGAGGAACGAGGAACGAGTCGAGGGGCCGGAAACGACGAAACACTACGTTTCTCGTTCCTCTTCGCTCGTTCCTCTTTTGGCTCACTCCGCCGGCAACTGCATTTCCTTGAGCAGATGCGGCGCCGGATACACCTTCGCCAGCAGCCAGCGCAGGTAGCGCATGTCGACGTGGATCGCGCGCTTGTAGCGCGGATCGAACATCCAGCTGGCGCTGACCGCCTCCCAGTTGCTGTCGAAGTTCAGGCCGATCAGGCGCCCGTCGGCGTCGAGCACGGGCGAGCCGGAATTGCCGCCGGTGGTGTCGAGGTTGGTCAGGAAATCGACCGTCTGGGTCTTGAGCTCGGGATCGGCGGTGCTGCCGAAATCGCCTTTCGCGATGGCCTCGCGCAGCGCCTTGGGCGCGTCGAACGGCCTGGCGCCGGTGTGCTTCTCGACGATGCCCTGGACCGTGGTCAGCGGGCGATAACGCATGCCGTCGCGCGGGTCCATCGAGCTGACCGCGCCGAAGCTCACCCGCAGGGTTGAGTTGGCGTCTGGGTAGACCGCGCGGCCCTGCGACTTGCGATAGCCGATCAGCGCGCGCATGTAGGCCGGGCGCAGGCGCAGCAGCTCGCCCTCGCGCGCCTTGCCCTCGTCTTCGATCCGCGCGAACGCCGGGCTCAACGCGGCGGCCGCCTTGAGCAGCGAATCCTCCGACGCCTGCAAGGTCTTGGCGTCGGCCTTCATCGCCTGCAGGCGCGCGGCTTCCTCGCCGAAACCGGTGTGCGCATAGACCGCGTCGATGCTGCGCTTGAGCGCGGCCTCGTCCTCGCCGGGGAACACGCGCTCGATCTCGGCCACGCGCTGCGCGCCCTGCGCGGCGCGCTTGTACTGCGCCAGCAGATAGCGCAGCACTTCCTTTTCCACTTCGCTGCGATAGCGCCGCTGCACTTGCTTGAGCCGGCCTTCGATCAGCGCCTCGTCGCGCTGCTGATAGCCGTTTTCGCGCGCGGCGTCGGGCTTGGCGCGCTCCTGCGCGAGGCGCTGCACGGTCAGCGCGGCGTTGAGCAGTTGGGTCTGGCTGCGGATCGCGCTGAGCAGCTGGTCGCGCTCGCGCGTGGCCGCGCCGGCGTCGAGGATCTTCTGCGCGGCATCGATGTCGGCGCGGATCGCGCGCGCGTCGGCCTGTTGGTCGAGCCAGGCCAGCATCGCCTTCTCGTCTTCGCCGCGCACCCGCACCGCGTCGCTGCGGCGCAGGCCGTCGAGCTCGCCCTGGGCGCGCTTGAGCGTGTTCTTGAAGCCCTTGACCTGCGCGGCGTAGCTGACCTGCGCATCGGCCGAACCGGCCGCGGCGGCGTCGATGGTCTTGATCAGGTCGCCGTACAGCGCCACCCGCGAAGGCAGCTGCCACTGCACCTGCTGGGCGAATTCGGAGGCCATGCGGTGGCGGAAGGTCGTGCCCGGATAGCCGGCGAGCATGGTGTAATCGCCCTCGCGCACCGGCGCAGTGGCGATCTGCAGATGGCTCGGCGGCTGGTAGGGCACGTTGTCGGGCGAGTAGTCGGCCGGCTTGCCGTCGCGGCCGACGTAGGCGCGCAGCAAGGTGAAATCGCCGCTATGGCGCGGCCACACGAAGTTGTCGATCTCCTCGCCGTAATTGCCGATGCTGTCCGGCGGCGCGTACACCAGGCGGATGTCGCGCAGCTCGAGCTGGCGGATCAGGTAGAAATCGCTGCCGTAGTACATGTTGGCGACGCTGCAGCGGTAGCCCGGCTCGCGTTCGCATTCGGCCACCAGCGCCTTGGTCGCGCTGTCCACGGCATCGTAATAGGCGCGGCCGCGCTTGCCGCGCGCGTCCTTGAGCACGCGCTCGGTGACCTTGTCGAAACCGGTGGTCACCAGCACGCGGAAATCCGGATTGGCCGGCAGCTCGGCGGCGCGGTCGGCGGCGACGTAGCCGTCGCGGATCAGGTCGCGCTCGGGCTTGGCGTTGTACTGGATCACGCCGAAGGCGACGTGGTGGTTGGTCAGCACCAGCCCTTCGCCGGACACGAACGAACCGGTCGCGCCGCCGACCTTGACCACCGCGTTCATCGGCGCCCGGGTCAGGTCGGCCAGCCCGGCCGGATCGCCCTTGTAGCCGGCCGCGCGCAGCTGGCGGGCGATGTCGGGCAGTTGCGAGGGCATCCACATGCCTTCATCGGCCTGGGCGGCGGTGGCGCACAGCGCCAGGGACAGGGCTAACACACGGGGGCGCATGGTGATTCCGTACGGCGAGGAAGCCGCGACGATAGGCCAAGCCGCCCGCCGCGGGCAAACCCGCCGCGGCGGCCGCGCCGCGGCGGGGGCGTATAATTCGGCCTTCTTTCCCGCCCGGCCCGGCCGCGGCCCCTAGGTATCGAAATCCCATGACGCAAACGATGAAGGCACTGGTCAAGCGCGAAGCCGGCAAGGGCATCTGGATGGAGGAAGTGCCGGTGCCGAGCCCGGGTCCGAACGAGGTCCTGGTCAAGCTCGAAAAGACCGCCATCTGCGGCACCGACCTGCACATCTACCTGTGGGACGAGTGGAGCCAGCGCACGATCAAGCCCGGCCTGGTGATCGGCCACGAATTCGTCGGCCGCGTCGCCGAACTCGGCCCCGGCGTGACCGGCTACAAGGTCGGCCAGCGCGTCTCGGCCGAAGGTCACATCGTCTGCGGCCACTGCCGCAACTGCCGCGCCGGCCGCCAGCACCTGTGCCCGAACACCACCGGCATCGGCGTCAACCGCGACGGCGCGTTCGCCGAATACATCGTCATGCCGGCCAGCAACCTGTGGCCGATCCCGGACCAGATCCCGAGCGAGCTGGCCGCGTTCTTCGATCCCTACGGCAACGCCGCGCACTGCGCGCTGGAATTCGACGTGGTCGGCGAGGACGTGCTGATCACCGGCGCCGGCCCGATCGGCATCATCGCCGCCGGCATCTGCAAGCACATCGGCGCGCGCAACGTGGTGGTCACCGACGTCAACGACTTCCGCCTCAAGCTCGCCGCCGACATGGGCGCGACCCGCGTGGTCAACGTCGCCAACCAGTCGCTCAAGGACGTGATGGCCGACCTGCACATGGAAGGCTTCGACGTCGGCCTGGAGATGAGCGGCAACCCGCGCGCATTCAACGACATGCTCGACTGCATGTACCACGGCGGCAAGATCGCCATGCTCGGCATCATGCCCAAGGGCGCCGGCGCGGACTGGGACAAGATCATCTTCAAGGGCCTGACCCTGCACGGCATCTATGGCCGCAAGATGTACGAGACCTGGTACAAGATGACCCAGCTGGTGCTGTCGGGCTTCCCGCTCGGCAAGGTGCTGACCCATCAGCTGCCGGTCGACGAATTCCAGAAGGGGTTCGACCTGATGGAAGCGGGCAAGGCGGGCAAGGTCGTGTTGAGCTGGAACTGAAAAACAGGAGATAGCGGGTAGGAGTTAGGAGATAGCGAAAGCGTCTGCGCTCCTGTGCTTTCGCTTTCGCTATCTCCTATCTCCTATCTCCTATCTCCTATCTCCTATCTCCTATCTCCTATCTCCTATTCGCCATCTTCTCGCCCAAGCCGCCTCAGCCACGACGCCCCCGCCATGCCCCTGACCCAACGCACGGCTTAGACCTGATGGAAGCGGGCAAGGCGGGCAAGGTCGTGTTGAGCTGGAACTGAAAAACAGGAGATAGCGGGTAGGAGTTAGGAGATAGCCAAAGCGTCTGCGCTCCTGTGCTTTCGCTATCTCCTAACTCCTATCCGCTATCTTCTCGCTCAAGCCGCCTCAGCCACGACGACCCCGCCATGTCCCTGACCCAACACTACGCCGACACCCTCGAAGAAATCCGCGCCGCCGGCCTGTTCAAGGCCGAGCGCATCATCACCAGCCCGCAGTCGGCCGAAATCGTGCTCGAAGACGGCCGCACGGTTCTGAACTTCTGCGCCAACAACTACCTGGGGCTGGCCGATCATCCCGACATCATCCAGGCGGCCAAGGACGCGCTCGACACCCACGGCTTCGGCATGGCCTCGGTGCGCTTCATCTGCGGCACCCAGGATCTGCACAAGCAGCTGGAAAAGACCATCGCCGAGTTCTTCGGCACCGAAGACACGATCCTCTACGCGGCCTGCTTCGACGCCAACGGCGGTCTGTTCGAGCCGCTGCTGGGCGAAGCTGATGCGATCATCTCCGACGCGCTCAACCACGCCTCGATCATCGACGGCGTGCGCCTGTGCAAGGCCAAGCGCTTCCGCTATGCCAACTGCGACATGGCCGACCTGGAGAAGCAGCTGCAGGCCGCCGACGCCGCCGGCTGCAAGACCAAGCTGATCACCAGCGACGGCGTGTTCTCGATGGACGGCTTCATCGCCCCGCTCGACGAAATCGTCGCGCTGGCGAAAAAGTACGGCGCGCTCGTGCACATCGACGAATGCCACGCCACCGGCTTCCTCGGCGCGACCGGCCGCGGCTCGGCCGAAGTCAAGGGCGTGCTGGATCAAATCGACATCTTCACCGGCACCCTCGGCAAGGCCATGGGCGGCGCGCTCGGCGGCTTCACCACGGCGAAGAAGGAAGTCATCGAACTGCTGCGCCAGCGCTCGCGTCCGTACCTGTTCTCCAACTCGCTGCCGCCGCACGTGGTCGCCGCGGGGATCAAGGCGTTCGAGATGCTGTCGGCGGCCGGCGAGCTGCGCGACCGGCTGGCGCAGAACACCGCCTACTTCCGCGAGCGCATGACCGCGGCCGGGTTCGACGTGAAGCCGGGCGTGCATCCGATCAGCCCGGTGATGCTGTACGACGCCCCCCTGGCGCAGAAGTTCGCCGAGCGCCTGCTCGAGGAAGGCATCTACGCGATCGGCTTCTTCTTCCCGGTGGTGCCGCAGGGCCAGGCGCGCATCCGCACCCAGATGTCGGCGGCGCATACCCGCGAGCACCTGGACCGGGCGATCGACGCCTTCATCAAGATCGGCCGCGAGCTCGGCGTGATCAAGGCCTGAGCGCGCGCATGACGGCACGGACGCCGACTGTCGCGACGCGGGCCCGCGCGGCCCGCGCTCGCGCCGGCGCGGAGCGCTGAGTTGCGCTCCGCGCTGCGCCGCCGCCTGCTGCTGGC
>NZ_LXSD01000297.1:0-30032 GCF_017168095.1 Lysobacter enzymogenes
CGCCAGCGGCCAGGCCAGACGCGGCGGGCATTCGCTGGCGACGACGGCGCAGCCGCCAAGCAGGCCGATCAGGACCAGGCCGGCGGCGAGCAGGCGCGAGGGGCGCCAGTCGACGCAGCCCGGCGCAGGCTCGGCGGCCGCTGCGGCGCCGGCGTCGCGGACGAGCTTCGCCGACATCGATCCGGCCGCGCGTCCGCACCGCCGCACGATCGCGCGCAACGCAGCCGATGCGGCGCCCGCGCTTTCGCGCACGCGTCCCGATGCCGACGCCGGCCGTGACTTCGCAGCCGCATCGGCCTCAGACCGGAAGGTTGCGGATCTTCTCCACCAATGCCTGCAATCGCGCATCCTGCGCCGCCTCGTGGCCCATGAACCAGTGCCAGAGCTTATCGTCCTCGGTTTCCAGCAGGCGTAGGAAAACCCCGCGCTCCTCGTCGGAGGATTGCCGCCACGCGCGGTCGAGATAACGCCCGAACAACTGGTCGAGTTCGCGCATGCCGCGGCGGCAGCGCCAGCGCAGGCGGCGCAGTTCGAGTTCGTCGCGCTCGTCGGCGGAAGGTGTGTCGCTCATCGAAATCTCCTGCAATCGCAAAATCCGCGCCGGCGGCCGATGCCCGCTTACGCCAGCAGGCCCAAGCCGATCCGCGCCCACAGGATCCACAGCACCGCGCCGCCGGCGGCGTAGGCATAGAAGCGGTGCATGACCTTGTTGTAGCCGCACTGGATCGCGCTGTGGGCGATGCGCAGGGCGACGAACAGCCAGGCCAGGGCCAGGGTCGCGGCGTCGTGCAAGCCGTTGAACGCGGCCACCGTCAGCGCGAGATAGAACAGCACCGGCAGTTCGAACAGGTTGCGGAAATTGTCGGCGGCGCGCGATTCGGTCAGCTTCGCCACTACCTGCGCCGAGGTCGCCACCGACTGCGGATGGATGCGTTCGCGCTTCATCTGGCCGATGCGCACGTAGAGCATGCGCAGCCACACCACGCAGGTCAGCGCGGCCATCGCCAGCGCGGGAAGGAAGATCGCTTTCGTGTCCATCGGTCGGTCGCTCCCTGAAAGGCCGCGCGCGGCGCGGCGGTGACGGCGTGCAAGACGATGCGGCGGCTGGCGCCAGCGCGCATCCTCCGTCAAACCCGGCGCCGCCGCCACTGCACTTGCGGCCGATGCGGCGCGGCCGTGCCGCGGCGTCGGCGCTGCGCTTACGAAAACGCCGCCGCCCGCGAACGGGCGGCGGCGTCGGTTTCGCCCAGCCTGGGGATCGTCGCGGCCGGTCGGACCGTTCCGGCCGGTCAGAGCGGACCGATCAAATCCGCCGCTGCAGCATCAGCTTCTTGATCTCGCCGATGGCCTGCGCCGGATTCAAGCCCTTCGGGCAGGTCCGCGCGCAGTTCATGATGGTGTGGCAGCGATAGAGCTTGAACGGATCTTCCAGGTCGTCCAGGCGCGCGCCGGTGTCCTCATCGCGAGAATCGATGATCCAGCGGTAGGCCTGCAGCAGGATCGCCGGGCCGAGGTAGCGGTCGCCGTTCCACCAGTAGCTCGGGCAACTGGTCGAGCAGCACGCGCACAGGATGCACTCGTACAGGCCATCGAGCTTCTCGCGGTCGGCCGGCGACTGCAGGCGCTCGCGGTCCGACGGGGTCGGGCTCTGGGTGCGCAGCCACGGGCGGATCGAGGCGTACTGGGCGTAGAAGTGGGTCAGGTCCGGAACCAGGTCCTTGACCACGTCCATGTGCGGCAACGGATAGATCGGCACCTCGCCCTTGGCGTCGCCGCAGTCGGCGATGGCGCGGGTGCAGGCCAGGGTGTTGGTGCCGTCGATGTTCATCGCGCACGAACCGCAGATGCCTTCGCGGCAGGAGCGGCGGAAGGTCAGGGTCGGGTCGATCTCGTTCTTGATCTTGATCAGCGCGTCCAGAACCATCGGGCCGCACGAGGCCAGATCGACCTCATACGTATCCACGCGCGGGTTCATGCCGTCGTCGGGGTTCCAGCGGTAGACCTTGAAGGTGCGCGGCTGCTTGGCGCCCGGCGTCGCCCAGTGGCGGCCCTTCTGGATCTTGGAGTTCTTCGGCAGTGAGAATTGGGCCATGTCGGCGGCTCCTGATCAGTAGACGCGCTTGGCCGGCGGGATCGATTCGACATCGCCCGTCATCGGCTGCATGTGGACGGGGCGATAGTCGATGCGGGTGTTGCCCTTCTCGTCCACCCAGCACAGCGTGTGCTTCTGCCAGTTGTGGTCGTCGCGCTCGGGGAAATCCTCGTGCGCGTGCGCGCCGCGCGATTCCTTGCGGTTCTCGGCCGAAACGATGGTGACCAGGGCCTGGTCGAGCAGGTTGGCCAGCTCGAAGGTTTCGATCAGGTCCGAGTTCCACACCATCGAACGGTCGGTGACCTTGACGTCGGCGAAGGACGCGTGGATGTCGCGCATCTTGGCCACGCCCTCGGCGAGGGTCTGGCTGGTGCGGAACACCGCCGCGTCGGCCTGCATGGTGCGCTGCATCTTGTCGCGGATGACCGCGGTCGGGGTGCTGCCGCTGGCGTTGCGCAGCTTGTCCAGACGCGCCAGGGCGACGTCGCAGGCATCGGCCGCGAGCGGCGCCTGCTTGCCGTCCGGGACGATGGTTTCGGCGCAGCGGTTGGCGACCGCGCGGCCGAACACCACCAGGTCGAGCAGCGAGTTCGAGCCCAGGCGGTTGGCGCCGTGCACCGACACGCAGGCCGCTTCGCCGATCGCGTACAGGCCCGGCACCACCGCGTCGGGGTTGCCGTCGCGCAACTGCACCACTTCGCCGTGGTAGTTGGTGGGGATGCCGCCCATGTTGTAGTGCACGGTCGGGATCACCGGGATCGGCTGCTTCTCCACGTCCACGCCGGCGAAGATGCGCGCCGATTCGGCGATGCCCGGCAGCTTCTTGTGGATCACTTCGGGACCGAGGTGGGTCAGGTCGAGCAGGATGTGGTCCTTGTGCTCGCCGACGCCGCGGCCGTCGCGGATTTCCATGGTCATCGCGCGGCTGACCATGTCGCGCGGGGCCAGGTCCTTCACGCTCGGCGCGTAGCGCTCCATGAAGCGCTCGCCGCTGTCGTTGCGCAGGATGCCGCCTTCGCCGCGCACGCCTTCGGTGATCAGGCAGCCGGCGCCGTAGATGCCGGTCGGGTGGAACTGCACGAACTCCATGTCCTGCATGCCCAGGCCGGCGCGCAGGGCCATGCCGCCGCCGTCGCCGGTGCAGGTGTGGGCCGAGGTGGCGCTGAAGTAGGCGCGGCCGTAGCCGCCGGTGGCCAGCACCGTGCCCTGCGCCTTGAACAGGTGCAGGGTGCCTTCGGCCATGTCGAGCGCGAGCACGCCGCGGCAGGCGCCGTGCTCGTCCATGATCAGGTCGAGGGCGAAGTATTCGATGAAGAACTGCGCGTCGTGCGCCAGCGACTGCTGGTACAGGGTGTGCAGGATGGCGTGGCCGGTGCGGTCGGCCGCGGCGCAGGTGCGCTGCGCCGGCGGGCCCTTGCCGAACTTGGTGGTCATGCCGCCGAAGGGGCGCTGGTAGATCTTGCCGTCGTCGGTGCGCGAGAACGGCACGCCGTAGTGCTCGAGCTCGATGATGGCCGGAATCGCCTCGCGGCACATGTACTCGATGGCGTCCTGGTCGCCGAGCCAGTCCGAGCCCTTGACGGTGTCGTAGAAGTGGTACTTCCAGTTGTCGTCGCCCATGTTGGCCAGCGCCGCGGCCACGCCGCCCTGCGCCGCGACGGTGTGTGAGCGGGTCGGGAACACCTTGGTGATGCAGGCGGTCTTCAGGCCCTTCTGGGCCAGGCCGAAGGTGGCGCGCAGGCCGGCGCCGCCGGCGCCGACCACGACCATGTCGAAGGTGTGTTCTTGGATCTTGTAGGCAGAGGCCACGGATCAGGCTCCCAGCGCGATGCGGATGATGGCGAGCACGCTGGCCAGGGCCGCGAGTGCGCAAACGAAAACGATGGCGATCTGCGTCGCGGCCGCGAGCAGCGGCGCGTGCACGTAGTCTTCGACCACGACCTGCAGGCCGAGCCGGGCGTGCCAGAACATCGCGATCACGAACGCGCTCAGCAGCACCGCGTTGCAGGGATGGGCGACGCTGGCGCGGACGCTGGCGTAGTCGCCGCCGATCCACGACACGATCAGGCCGAGCACGTACAGGCACAGGAACACCAGCGCGACCGCGGTGACCCGCTGGACCACGAAGTGCTCGGTGCCGTACTTGGCCGAACCCAGGCCGCGCGCCGACTTCAGCGGCGTGCGCAGTTCTTTCTGGCTGAAGATGCTCATGCGCCACCTCGCGACATCATCGCCACGATCCAGATCAGCGCGGTCAGCACCAGGCTGCCGATGACGCTGGTCCAGCTGCTGCGGACGAAGGTCTGGACCCGATAGCCGAAGCCGGCGTCCTGGACCAGGTGGCGGATGCCGTTGAGCAGGTGGTAGGCGAACGCCCACGTCCAGCCGAACAGGATCAGGAAGCCCAGCGGCGAGCGCGCGCAGGCGATGAAGTCCGCCCACGCCTGCGGCCCGGCGGCCAGGGCGGTCAGGCCCCAGGCGATCAGCAGGGCGCCGATGGAAAGGATGACACCGGTCGCGCGGTGCAGGATCGAGGTCACCATCTGAACCTGCCAGCGGTAAACCTGCAGGTGTGGCGACAAAGGTCGTTCGCGGTTCGCCATGAGGGTATGGCAATCTCGGCTGGGCGGCGGCGCCGCGTGGCGGGGGGCGTGTGGAACGCCGGTGTGGGGTGCTGTTGAAAAACGAGCCGAGCGGACCTATCGACTAAAAGTCGATGCAACGTCCGTTCTTTTCCCAGTCGCCGTAGCGGGTCGGTTCGAGACCCTCGCGACCACCGTGCTCCTTCGGAAGCGGCTGCGTGTCAGCCGTATCGTCGGGAACGTCCTTGGCGGAAGGCGAGTGGCCTCCCGTTTCGGAAACGGGAGTCGCCGGGGTCTCGGACGCGTCGTCCGAACGTGCTTCCGGGGTGGTTTCGCCTATCATCACAGCGTTAAATATTAATTCCCGGCCCCCATGCCTGACAACCCGCAAGCCTTGCCCGGACAGGCCTTCGCCCTGCCCGGCCAGCGACTCATCGCCCTGGAGGGCCGCGACGCCGCGGCTTTCGCCCAGGCGCAGTTCATGAACGACGTCAAAGGCCTGGCCGACGGCCATTGGCAGTGGAGCGGCTGGCTTACGCCCAAAGGCCGGGTGATCGCCCTGTTCGCTTTGCTGCGCCTGTCCGATCAGCGCATCTGGCTGGCCGTGCCCGACGCCGATGCCGCCGCGCTGGTCGAGGCGCTCAAGCGTTTCGTGTTCCGCAGCAAGGTCGCGATCGAACTGCGTGAAGACCGCGTGATCGAGGGCCGCTTCGGCGCGCCGGAACAGGCCGCGGGCGCCGCTGTCGCCGGCGATGCCGAGGATTCGCTTGAAATCGACATGAGCGGCGACGGCGCCGCGCGCGCTTTGCGCATCGTGCCCGCCGCGCAGGCCGCGGCCGCCGACGCCGCGCTGGCCGCGCAATGGGCGCTGGCCGACCTGCGCCACGGCCTGCCGCGCCTGCCCGCGTCGCAGGCCGAGCAATGGACCCCGCAGCAGCTGTCGCTGGACCGGCTGCGCGGCTACAGCGTCAAGAAAGGCTGCTACCCGGGCCAGGAAATCGTCGCCCGCACCCACTTCCTCGGCAAGGCCAAGCGCGGGCTGGCGCTGTTCGCCGGCCCCGCCCCGGTCGAGGCCGGCGCGGAAGTGCGCGGCGAGAGCGCGGCATTGGGCACGGTGGCGGCCAGCGCCAGCGACGGCACGACGCATCTGGCGCTGGCGGTGTTGCCGCTGGAGCGCGCGGACGGCGCGGCGTCCATCGACGCACAGCCCGCGCAGGAAATCCCCCTGCTCGACGGACTGGCCCGCTAGCCTCCTGTAGGAGCGGCGCAAGCCGCGACCGCGCCAATCCAACTACGACGACACGCTCCATCCCGTCGCATGCGGCACGACGTTCGCGATAGGAAACTCGCGCCGCGGTTGCGTTGGCGCGGTCGCGGCTTGCGCCGCTCCTACAGGCAGCGTACGCAACCGCGGCGCGCTGGCTACAACCCACCCTCGCCGCTCGTCGCCTGCGCCAATGCATCCCCGGCATGGTCGCGCTGCGACCGCCAATGCTCGTGCCAGGCCTGGAACATCAGCACGTTCCACAGATGGGTGTGCCAGCGCTTCTCGCCGTCGACGAAGGCGCGCCACAGGCCGTCGATCAGGTCGACGTCGAAATAGCCTTGCGCGCGCAGCTTGTCCGGATCCAGCAGCGTCTGCGCCCATTCGCGCAGGTCGCCGCGCAGCCATTGCGACACCGGCGCGCCGAAGCCGCGCTTGCCGCGGTCGACCATCGCGTCGGGCAGATAGCGCTTGAGCACGCGCTTGAGCAGATGCTTGCTGCCGCCGTCGTCGCCGCGCTTGTAGTGCAGCGGCAGCGACCAGGCGAACTGCGCCACGCGCGTGTCCAGCAGCGGCGCGCGCGCCTCCAGCCCGACCGCCATGCTGGCGCGGTCGACCTTGCACAGCAGATCGTCGGGCAGGTAGACGCTGTAGTCGGCCAGCATCATCGCGTCGGCCGCGCTGCCGCGGCCGTCGAGCGGTTCGGCCAGGTCGTACATCGTCGGCGGCAGCCGCGCGTCGGGCACCGCCGCCTGCGGGAAGCGCCAGCGCACGATCCGGTTGCGATAGACGTCGCCGATCCCGCGCGCGCCCATTTCCGCGGCGAACGCGGCGAAGCCGCCGGCGCGCGAGGCCTCGCCGTGGCCTTGCGCGCGCCCGGCCAGCCAGCGCCGCAGCGGCGCCGGCACCCGGTGCAACAGGCTGAGGTTGCGCAACGCGCGCTCGTAGCGCTTGTAGCCGAAGAACAATTCGTCGCCGCCGTCGCCCGACAGCGCCACCGTGACCAGGTCGCGCGCCAGCTTGCACACCAGCGCGGTCGGCACCTGCGAGGCGTCGGCGAAGGGCTCGTCGAACATCGCCGGCAAGCGCGGCACCACCGCCAGCGCGTCGCCGCCGCTGACGTAGAGCTCGGTGTGGGCGGTGCCCAGGTGTCGCGCCACCTCGTGCGCAAGCGGCGCTTCGTCGTGGTGCGAGCCTTCGAAGCCGATGGTGAAGCTCTGCACCGGCTTGGCGCTGAGCGCCTGCATCAGCGAGGTCACCACCGACGAATCGGTGCCGCCGGACAGGAACACCCCGACCGGCACGTCGGCGACCATGCGCAGGCCGACCGCTTCGCGCAGCAGGTCGTCGAGGCGGTCCTCGGCGGCGTCGATGTCGCCGTCGAACGGTTCGGCGATCGCCGCGCGCATGCGTTCGGCGGCGTCCCAATAACGCTGCTGGTCGCGCGCCGGGTCGTGCGCGCCGGGACCGCGCGCGACGCTCGCGGCGTCGAAGCGCGCGATCGCGCCCGGCGCCAGCTTCCAGGTGTCGGCGTGGATGCAGTACGGCGAAGGCACGTAGTCGTAGCGCAGCAGCAGCGCCAGCGCGTCGCGGTCGACGCCGTTGTCGAACTGCGGATGCCGCCACAGCGCCTTGAGTTCGGAGCCGAACACCAGGGTGTCGCCGGCCCAGCCGTAGTACAGCGGCTTCTTGCCGACGCGGTCGCGCGCCAGCCACAGTTCGGCGCGCTCGCGGTCCCACAGGGCGATGGCGAACATGCCGTTGCAGCGCGCGATCGCCGCTTCCACGCCCCACTGCGAGACCGCCGCCAGCAGCACTTCGGTGTCGGAATGGCCGCGGAAGCCGTGGCCGAGCCCGCGCAGTTGCTCGCGCAGTTCGGCGAAGTTGTACACCTCGCCGTTGTAGGCGACGACAAAACGCCCGTCGGCCGAGGCCATCGGCTGATGGCCCAGCGGCGACAGATCGAGAATGCTCAGCCGGCGATGCGCGAGCGCGACGCCGGCCTGCGGATCGGCCCAGACGCCGTCGTCGTCGGGGCCGCGATGGTGCAGCGCCTCGCCCATCGAAGCGGCGAGCGCGTGCAGGTGCTCCTGGTCGAGATCGTTGCGCGGACGCAGCAGTCCGGCCAGTCCGCACATCGGCGTCAGCCCTTGGCCAGCAAATCGGCGGCGCGGACGATGTCCTCTTCGCCCGGAATCACCAGGAACGCCGCGCCGGCCAGCGGGGTGTAGGTGTCGACGCCGACCACGCGCTGCATCGGCACGCCGCCGAAGCCGGCCTCGGCCAGCGCGGTGATCACGCCCTCGCCCACGCCGGCGCTGCGGCGGCCTTCGTCGACCACGATCACGCGCCGGGCGCCGCGCGCCTGCTGCGCGATGTAGGCGTCGTTGAGCGGCACCAGCCAGCGCAGGTCGACCACGCGGGCCTTCCAGCCGTGGGACTGCTCGATCTGCCGGGCGGCACGCAAGCTCATCGGGACACCGTTGCCATACGTGAAGATCACCAGGTCGTCGCCGTCACCATACACCCGGCCCTCGCCCAGCGGCATGGCCTGGTCCGGCGCCGGGTACGAGGTCAGCCACTGGCCGTCGCCGGCTTCGTACAGGTCCTTGGTCATGTACAACGCGATCGGCTCCAGGAACACGGCCACGCGGCCGTCGACCTTGGCCAGCGCCGTCAGGGTGCGCAGCATGGTCGCCGCGTCGTCGCCGCGCGAGGGGCAGCCCACGACGAGGCCCGGAATGTCGCGCAGCGCGGTGATCGAGTTGTCGTTGTGGAAGTGTCCGCCGAAACCGCGCTGATAGCCCAGGCCGGCGATGCGCACGACCATCGGGTTTCGATACTGGTTGTTGCTGAAGAACTGCAGCGACGCCGCCTCGCCGCGGATCTGGTCGCAGGCGTTGTGGAAGTACGCCAGGTACTGGATTTCCGGGATCGGCAGCAGGCCGATATTGGCGAAGCCCTGGGCCAGGCCGAGGATCATGGTCTCGTCGAGCAAGGTGTTGAACACCCGGCGCGGGCCGAACGCCTTCTGCAGGCCCTTGGTGACGGTGTAGACGCCGCCCTTCTGCGCCACGTCCTCGCCGAACAGCAAGGTTTCGGGGTATTTGGCGAACAGGTCGTGCAGCGCGTTGTTGATCTGGATCGCCAGGTGCCGCGGCGGCTGCGCCTCGGGCAGCTTGGCTTCGCCGCCGAAGGCCTGCACGCGGCGCTCGGCGTAGTCGGCGCGCTCGGCTTCGGCCTGGACCGCGGCCGGCGTATACGGCGCCAGCGGCGCGATCACGTGCTCCAGGGTTTCGATCTTCGGCCGGCGGTCGGCCTCTTCGGCCGCGGCGAAGCAGCGCTTGCGCGTGGCTTCGTAGAGATCGAGCACCTCGTCCTTCGACATCAGCCCCGATTCCAGCGCGATCGCCGCCGAACGCAGCAGCGGGTCGCTGGCCTCGACCGCGCACAGCTCCTCGACCGAGCGCCATTCGATTTCGAAGTCGGTGCCGGCGTGGCCCATGATCCGGGTGGTGCGCAGGTGCAGGAAGGTCGGCCGGCGGGTGCTGCGGCAATGCTCGACCGCGCGCTGCACGTCGGCGTAGCCGCTGGCCAGGTCGAGGCCGTCGGCGGCGAAGTAATCCAGCCCGTCCATGCTGCGGAAGCGGTTGCCGATCCAGCCGCCGGGCGTCTTCACCGAGATGCCGATGCCGTTGTCCTCGCACACGAACAGCACCGGCGCCGGCAGCTTCTGGTAGGCGGTCCAGGCCGCGGCGTTGAACGCGGTCTGGGCGGTGGCGTGGTTGGCCGAGGCGTCGCCGAAGGAGCAGATGGCGATGCTGTCGTCGGGGATCGGCAGGCCGTGGCCGAGACGGCGCGCGGTCTCGATGGCGACCGCGGTGCCCAGCGCCTTGGGCAGATGCGAGGCGATGGTCGAGGTCTGCGGCAGCACCCACAACGGCTTGCTGCCCCACACCTTGTGGCGGCCGCCGGAGGCGGGATCTTCGGCGCTGGCGGCGAACGACAGCGCCGAATCCATCACCGGGTCCATGCCCGGCAGCTTGCGGAAGCGCTCGGCCATGAAGCCGCCGCTGCGGTAGTGCAGGAACGCCGGATCGGTGTGGCGCGCCGCGCGCGCGACCATCGCATTGCCTTCGTGGCCGCTGGAGCCGATGGTGTAGAAGACCTTGTTCTGCACCCGCAGCACCCGCGCCATCAGGTCGAGGTGGCGGCTGATCAGCTGCGATTCGAACAGTTCGCGAAAGCCGCGCGCGTCCAGCGCGCTGCCGTCGAGGATCGCTTCGTTCGGCGCCGGGCGCGCGTCGCTGCGGCCGTTCCAGGCCTTGACGAACTCGACGAAATTGACGTCGCAGATCTCGGCCCGGTTGAGGCCCTTCATGCGCGCCGGAATCGGGCTCGCGACCGGGTTGAAGTTCGGCGTCTGGCTGAAGATCGAAGACTGCGGTTGCGCTGACATCGGGGACTCCGCCGCCCGGTTCGGGCCGGCACGATTGGGGGAATTCAAGAAGACGCGTTGCTGGCGGCGATGCGTTGCGCCGCCTGCGCGTCGGGTTCGGGCAAGGCGACGAAGCCCGCGGTGGCGCGCACCCGCGCCAGCCAGGCGCGCAGCGCCGGATACGCGTCCAGGGCGATGCCGCCGTGCGGGGCGACGTCGGTATAGGCGAACAAGGCGATGTCGGCGATGCCGTAGCGCTCGCCGGTGAACCAGGCATTGGCCTGCAAGTGGCGCTCCATCACCGCCAGCGCCTGGTGGCCGCGCTCGCGCAGCGCCGGCAGCTCGGCGCGGCGCGGCGAATCCGGCGGCGTCCAGCCGGCGATGAAGCGGGCCACGGCGATATACGGCTCGTGGCTGTATTGCTCGAAGTTCATCCAGCTCAGCGCCTGCGCGCGCTGCCACAGGTCGGCCGGCAGGAACTCGCTGCCGTCGGCCAGGTAATAGAGGATCGCGTTGGATTCGCTAAGCGTGCGGCCGTCGCCGAAATCCACCACCGGCACCTTGCCGTTGGGATTGAGGGCGAGGAACTGCGCGCTGCGGGTCTCGCCGCGGCTGCTGTCGACCTCGACCCAGCGATAGCGCTCGCCGAGCTGTTCCAGCAACAGGCGCAGCTTGTGGCAGTTGCCGGACGGCGAGAAGCCGTGGACGGTGATCACGCCGCCGCCCCGGCCTTGCGCCGCGCGCGCCATTCCTCGCGGCTCTGGCCCCACACTTCCACTTCCTTCTCGTGGAAGGGTTCGGGCAGTCGGTCCTGGCGCAGATAGCGCGAGCCGAGCTTGCGCGCCACGCCCTTGGAGGCGAGGTTGCCGGCGTCGATGGTGTGGATCACCTCGCTCCAGCCCAGGTGGTCGAAGGCCCAATCGATGGCGGCGGCCGCGCCTTCGCTGGCGTAGCCCTTGCCGCCTTCGCTCTCGACGATGCCCCAGCCGACTTCGGTGCCCGGCCAGCCTTCCGGCTGCCACGGGCCGAGCCGGCCGATCCAGCGTCCGGAGGCTTTCTCAAAGACGGAAAAGAAGCCATAACCGAGCGCGGCCCAGGAGCCGATCACCGACATCATCCCGCGCCACGCCACCGGCCGCGGCTGCGGGCCGCCGATGTACCGCAGGTAATCGCCGGCGCTCATGAAATCGGCCCAGGCGTCGAAATCCTCCAGCCGCGGCGGGCGCAGGATCAGGCGCGGGGTTTCCAGTTCGATGTCGGCGATCGTCATCATGGATCGGGGCTCCCCAAGAGCTCGCTCGGCGTTGCAAAGCCCCTCCACCGCCTGCGGGAGAGGGGTTGGGGTGAGGGCCTCTACCTGCGCCCTCATCCGGCCCTTCGGGCCACCTTCTCCCGCACGCGGGAGAAGGAACAGCGTTGCCGCATCGCGCGGCGCGGCCTCAGAACGCGTTGATCCCGGTCAGCTCGCGGCCCACGACCAACTGATGCACGGTCTCGGTGCCCTCGTAGGTGATCACCGACTCCAGATTCAGCGCGTGGCGGATCGCCGAATGCTCGGTGGTGATGCCGGCGCCGCCGAGCAGGTCGCGGCATTCGCGCGCGATGTCGATGGCCATGCGGCAGTTGTTCCACTTGGCCAGCGAGACCTGGGTCGGCTGCATGTTGCCGGTGTCCTTGAGCCGGCCGAGCTGCACCACCAGCAACTGCGCCAGGGTGATGCGGCGCGCCATCTCGGCCATCTTGATCTGCGCCGACTGCGTGGCCGCGACCGGACGGTCGAACAGGATGCGTTCCTTGGTGTAGCCCAGCACTTCGTCCAGGCAGGCGACGGCGGCGCCGATCGGGCCCCAGGTGATGCCGTAGCGGGCCTGGGTCAGGCAGCCCAGCGGGCCCTTGAGGCCCTTGACGTTGGGCAGGCGGTTGGCGTCGGGCACGCGCACGTTGTCGAAGAACAGCGACGAGGTCACCGACGCGCGCAGGCTCATCTTGTGCTTGATTTCCTGGGCGGCGAAGCCGGGCATGCCCTTCTCGACCACGAAGCCCTGGATGCCGTCCTCGGTCTGCGCCCAGACGATCGCGATGTCGGCGAGGTTGCCGTTGGTGATCCACATCTTCGAGCCGTTGAGGATCCAGTCCGCGCCGTCCTTCTTCGCGTTGGTCTTCATATTGGCCGGGTCGGAACCACCGTGCGGTTCGGTCAGGCCGAAGCAGCCGATGATCTCGCCGCGGGCCATGCCCGGCAGCCAGCGCATGCGCTGTTCCTCGGTGCCGTAGGCATAGATCGGGTACATGCACAGCGAGGACTGCACGCTGACGAAGCTGCGGATGCCGCTGTCGCCGCGCTCGAGCTCCTGGCAGATCAGGCCGTAGCTGACCGCGTTGAGGCCGGCGCAACCGTACTGCTCCGGCAGCGAGGAACCCAGCAGGCCGAGCCCGGCGATCTCCGGGATCAACTCCTTGGGAAACCGGCCCTGATCGAAGGCATCGCCGATGATCGGGATCACGCGCTCGTCGGTGAAGCGGGCCACGGTGTCCTGTACGGCGCGCTCCTCTTCGCTGAGCAGGGAACGGACGTCGTAAAGATCGTAGGGATGCAGGGCCATCGCGCTCAGAGACCTTGTTCGGGGCAGAAAGACGGCCATTGTAATGGCCGGGCGAAGCCGGGGTAAGGCCACGGCGGGCGGATAATCGCGGACGCGGCGCGGATCGCGCCGGCGGAAGCGGTTTCCGTGCGTACGCGCAGGCGCCGGCGGCGTTGCGCGGGAGCGCTGTTTTCAAGGGATTTCGGCCGCGCGCGCGAACGCCTTCGACGCGCGGCGGCGATCGCGCAGAAAATAGTGCCGCGAATGTCCTGCCGCCCCGCCGCGCAGAAAATTTATTCTTTCGCGCAGCCCTTCACGCAAAAAAAAACGGGGCCGGTTCGACCGGCCCCGCTTCGTCGCGACGCGTGCGCCCGCTGCGGGCGCCGACCGATCAGCCGCGGCCCGGGGCCGCCAGCGCGGCGGTCTGGGTCACCACTTGGCCGTTGACCACCGGCAGGCGCTGGGTCGGGCGCTCGTCCATGCGCACGGTCTGCTCCTGGCCCTGGTAGCGGTAGGTCACGTTGTAGCCGACGACCTTGTTTTCCGAACCCAGCGAGATGCGGCTGCCGGGCTTGGTCTCGGTGCGCATGGTGCCGGTGGTGCCGTCGGGATTGCGATAGGTCACGTTGTAGGCGACCACCTTGCTCGACTGCGAGGTATCCGACACGGTGTGGCACTGGCGCTCGGTCTTGTTGACCACGCGGCCGCCGACGTGATTGCGGTCGATGCGGTTGCCGACGAAGCCGCCGGCCACCGCGCCCGCGGCGGTCGCGGCCTTGCGGCCGTTGCCCTTGCCGATCTGGTTGCCGAGCAGGCCGCCGACCACGGCGCCGACCACGGTGCCGCCGACGTTGCCGTCGCGCTCGGGCAGGCGCTCTTGCACCACCACGTCCTCGCAGACTTCGCGCGGGGTCGAGACGGTGTTGGTCTCGCGCACCGGATCGGTACCGATCACGGTCGCATAGAGTTTTTCTTTCTGGTTGATCGGCTTGACGTTGACCACGTCGGCGTAATCGACCTGCGGCTGGGTGTTGATCGCGCCGGTGGCGGCGAGGTCGCCGGCCGGGGTGGCGCCGTTGGCCGCGTCGGGCACCGGCTGCAGCGGCGCCGGGGCGATCGCGGCGGCCGGAGCGGCGGGACCGCGGAAGCTCTGGAAGGCCGCTACCGCCACGCCGCCTACCAGCAGCGACGCAATCGCGACGGCAATCATGTTCTTGTTCATTTGGAGCCTCCTGCAGCGGGGGAACCGCGGTGGTCGTCGGAACGATCCTTACAAAACGTAAAGATCGCGTTGGGCGGAGTAATTCCACCACCGGAAAGCTGAACCGGTGCCTATTGAATCGGGGCTTTTTCGCGTCAATCTGTCCGAGGAATGAACCCCGCGCCGGCCGCGTGCTAGCGTGTTTGCCAACTGCATCACAAGCCTTTCACCGCCATGGCCAATCCGCTGCTCGCTCCCCTGATGGGTTTCCTCGGCCGCCTGAGCTATCCGCGGCTGTTCCTGCTGACCGCCGGCCTGTTCGCGCTGGACCTGGTGGTGCCCGACGTCATCCCGTTCATCGACGAACTCCTGCTCGGCCTGGGCACCTTGCTGCTGGCCAACTGGAAGAAGCGCAAGCAGCCGAGCGTCGAGCCGCCGCCGGCGCCGCGCTGAACCGCGCCGCAGCGGGCCCGCCGTGCTGATCGACAGCCACTGCCACCTCGACGCGCCGGAGTTCGACCCGGACCGCGCCGAGGTGGTCGCGCGCGCGCGCGCCGCCGGCGTGCAGGCGCAAGTGGTGCCGGCGATCGACGCGGCCGGCTGGCCCAAGCTGCGCGAGGTCTGCGCCGCCTCGCCGGGGTTGCATCCGGCCTACGGCCTGCACCCGATGTTCCTCGACGCGCACCGCCGCGAGCACCTGCCGCTGCTGCGCGAATGGCTGCAGCGCGAGCGCCCGCGCGCGGTCGGCGAGTGCGGGCTGGACTACTACGTCGAAGGCCTGGACCGCGATGCGCAGTCGTTCTACTTCGATGGCCAGCTGGAACTCGCACGCGAGTTCGATCTGCCGCTGATCGTGCACGCGCGCCACGCGGTGGATGCGGTGATCGCCGCGATCCGCCGGGTCGGCGGCCTGCGCGGCGTGGTCCACAGCTATTCGGGCAGCGAAGAGCAGGCGCAGCAGTTGTGGAAGCACGGCTTCCTGCTCGGCCTGGGCGGGCCGGTGACCTACGAGCGCGCGCAACGGCTGCGGCGGATCGCGGCGACGATGCCGCTGGAGTTCCTGTTGCTGGAAACCGACGCGCCGGACCAGCCCGACGCCGGCATCCGCGGCCAGCGCAACGAGCCGGCGCGGCTGGCGGAGGTCTGCGCGACCATCGCGCAGTTGCGCGGCGTGTCGGCGCAGGACGTGGCGCAGGCGACTTCGGCCAATGCGCGGCGATTGTTCGGGCTGGATGCGCAAGCGCCGACCGAACAGCGTCGGGACTGAAGTCCCTCCCACAAAAACAAACGCCCCCACCACAGCGAGCCCATCCCACAGATCGCTGCCTGCAGCGACTTCAGCCGTGCTCTTGCGGGAGGGACTTCAGTCCCGACGCTTGTCGGCCAGACGCCGCGAATCAAACCGCCGGCGCTTTGCCCTTCAACAAGATCTCCAACGCCCTGCCCACCGCCGCGAACGCGAACACGCCGGTGATGTGCGTCGCCGCCCCCAGCCCCGCGCCGCAATCGAGCTTGAGCGCCGCGTCGCCGTCGAGCTTCGGCCGCAGCCCGCACACCGTGCCGTCGGGCTGCGGGTACTTCACGTTCTCCAGCGAATAGATCGCCGACACGCCGAAGTAGCGGCTGGCGTTCTTGGGGAAGTTGAACTCGCTGCGCAGCTTCTTGCGGATCAGCGCCAGCATCGCGTCGTGCTCGGTGCGCGACAGATCGCGCATCCGCACCAGGGTCGGATCGGTGCGGCCGCCGGCCGAGCCGACCACGATCACCGGCCGCTTGCGCCGCCGGCACCAGGCGATCAGCTCGACCTTGCTGCGGAAGCTGTCGCAGGCGTCCAGGACCAGATCGAAATCGCGGTCGAGCAGTTCGGACAGATTGGACGGGGTCAGAAAACTCTGCACCGCATCGACGTCGATCGCCGGATTGATCGCGCGGCAGCGCTCGGCCATCGCCTCGACCTTGGCCCGGCCGTACTGGCCGGCCAGCGCCGGCAACTGGCGGTTGGTGTTGGACACGCACAGGTCGTCGGCGTCGATCAGGGTCAGGTGGCCTATGCCGGTGCGCGCCAGCGCTTCCACCGCCCACGAGCCGACCCCGCCCATGCCGACCACGGCCACGCGGCATTGGCGGAAGCGGGCGACGGCGCCCTGGCCGTAGAGCCGGTCGATGCCGGCGAAGCGCTCTTGCCAGATGGCGTCGGCGGAGGAGTCGGCGGCGGATGGGGACGAGTCGGAAGCGATGGCGTTCATTGCGGCCATTGTAAGCGTCGCGGCCGCAATCGCCGCTGCGGGGCGTAGAAAACAGCGGGCTGCGAGCGTGCCGGTGCGGCCGCCGCGCGCGTGGCCGCGGCCACATGCCCTGCGACCCATCGCGGCCGCGAACCCCGGGGCACGGATCGATTCCGAACCCGTTTCCAAGCCCGATTCCGGCGCCTCGCATTCGCGCGCACCCGCCGCGCACCATCGCCTCCGCCCTGCCCGCCCCCGCGCCGCGCGTGATCTGAAGCTCACATCCGCGCGTGCTATCGTGCCGCGATCTTGGATGGAGGCCAGGCAATGAGCGACACCCAGCCCACCGCCGCCGCGCCGAAGCGCAAAGGCAATGGTTCGAAGTACCTGTTCCTGTTTCTGATCGGCCTGGTCGGCGGCATCGTCGCCACGGTCATGGCGATGAACGCCTTGAATCAGCGCAAGGACCATTTCCCCGACAGCGTCATGCACGTGCAGGCCTGGCATCTGGGCGAGCTGGGCGGCAAGGTCAAGCAGAACCGCTGCGCCGCCACCGACACCCTGCCGCACATCAAGACCCTGCGCACGATGGCCGACGACCTCGACCCGGCCTTCCCCGGGCTCAAGGACGATCCGCGCTTCTCCCAGCATTCGGCCAAGATGCGCGCCGCGCTCGACAACGCCCTGGCCAATCCGCCGGTGAGCTGCGCCGGCGTCACCACCGTGGCCGAACAGATCGGCGAGGCCTGCAAGGCCTGCCATCAGGATTTCCGCGGCTGAGCGCAGCGGCCTCATCGCGACACCGCGACGGCGCGACCCCCGGGGTCGCGCCGTTCTCGTTTCGGGCCGGCGCCGATCCGCGCCCGACGCTGCACGACCGGTCGCCTCGCGCAACCTGAACGCGTACTCCAACCGGCACCGTCAGGGCGCCGAAATTGAACACCCGTTCACGTGGCGGCTTTTAGCTTGGCAAGCGCGTGGCGACGGTTCGCCACTTCGCATCGCACACACGCAGGAGCCTGCAATGAATACCAAGAACATCCGTTTGCTGGGCGTCGCTGCGGCGGCTTCGTTGGCCCTGGCCGGCTGCGCCACCTCGGGTTATGGCGGCGGCGGTTATGGCGGCGGCGGTTACAACAACTATCCGCAGCAGCCGCAGCCGGGCTATGGCAACCAGAACCGCTGCTACGACTGCGGCGTCGTCACCCGGATCGAGCAGATCAGCACCCAGAGCACCGCCCCCAGCGCCACCGGCGCGGTGCTCGGCGGTCTGGTCGGCGCGGTCGCCGGCCGCAAGATCGCCGACGACCACACCGACAGCACCGGCCGCAAGAACAGCGCCACCGTGGCCGGCGCGGTCGCCGGCGCGGTCGCCGGCAACGCCATCCAGAACCGGGTCGGGGCGCCGAGCTACAACGTCTACGTGCGCATGGACGACGGCCGCACCCAGGTCGTCACCCAGAAGAACCTCGACGGCATCCGCGAGAACACCTATGTGCGCGTGGCCAACGGGCGCGTCTACATCCGCTGAGCGCCGCGCCCGCGGGCGCGATGAAACAATGTAACGAGAAAAAACGGCCCGCATCACGGGCCGTTTTTTTTGTGTCCGCCAGGTTTCAAGTCCACCAACCCCATCACGATTGGCCGCGGAACTAATGCACTAATCGATCTCTTCACCGGCCCGGCCCTGCGCTAGCGTCGTTGCGCCCCGTACCGCGGGCCTCGTCATCGCAAGATCAGGAGATCGGAATGAACCTTCGCTTCGTGCATGTGGTTTCCGTGGGCGCCGTGCTGTCGGGCGCGATCGCCGCCGCCGTGGCCACGCCGCCGTCGGCCGGACAGAACAATCCGCTGCGCGTCGGCATCGTGGCCGCCACCGGCGCCGGCGACGATTTCCTCGGCGCGGTCGAGATCAGCATCACCAACACCAGCCGCAAGACGGTGCGCCTGCCCTCGTGGCAGCTGCCGGACAACGAGTTCGACGCCAAGCTGTTCTCGATCAGCTTCAACGGCGAGCCGGTCGCCTACGAAGGCAAGATGGTCAAGCGCGGCCTGCCGGAAGCGAAGGATTTCACCCTCCTGCAGCCGGGCCAGACCGTGCGCCGCACCGTCGACCTCGCGGCCGGCTACGACCTGTCGCGCACCGGCCAGTACGTGGTCGCCTTCCGCGCGCCGTTGCAGCACGCCTCCACCTCCGACCGGGTCATGCTGCACCAGGCCAACGGCCTGCCGATGAGCGCGCAGAGCGCGCCGCTGCAGCTGTGGGTCAACGGCGTCGACCGCCTCGGCGGCGCCGGCCTCGCCGCGGCCAAGAAGCCCGACACCGGCACCAAGGCGGTGGTCAACGGCGTCAACTACGTCGGCTGCACCAGCGCGCGCACCAGCAGCGCCGGCCAGGCCGTGGTGCAGGCGCGCGCCTACGCCGAAAACGCCAAGGGCTATCTCAACGGCGGCACCGTCGGCCCGCGCTACACCACCTGGTTCGGCGCCTACACCTCCAGCCGCTATTCGACCGCGCGCTCGCACTTCCAGGCCATCGACACCGCGCTGGACCAGAGCAACGGCCAGATCACCATCAACTGCGGCTGCACCAGCAGCGCCTACGCCTACGTGTATGCGAACCAGCCGTACCAGATCTACGTGTGCAACGCGTTCTGGAACGCGCCGCTGACCGGCACCGACTCCAAGGCCGGCACCCTGGTCCACGAGATGAGCCACTTCACCGTGGTGGCCGGCACCGACGACCACGCCTACGGTCAGTCCGCGGCCAAGAGCCTGGCCACGAGCAATCCGACCAACGCGCTCGACAACGCCGACAACCACGAGTACTTCGCCGAAAACACCCCGTTCCAGAACTGAACCGGCAGCAAGCTCGAACCCGGCCGAAGCGATGCGGCGGCGCCTGCCGCCGCATCGCCGACGCTACCGGCGGCCCGCCTCGTGCGGGCCGTTTTTTTTGTGTCGGAACTCAACCCCGCGGGCGCGCTCGATGCGTTGGATGTTTCGAGCCGGCGCAGCAAGCGCGTGGCCCGCCAGGACGGCGACGGAGACGGCACGGGAGGCGAGGCCCGCTGCACGCTCCGCAGGCAGGCTCTGCATGCCAGGGACGGCGCGCGGCGATACCGGCGCGGGGCGAGGATGGGCTCGCCGGATCGCATCGCCGGCACAGGGAAGGTGCCGGCGGCCACGGACGGCGGTCGCGGCGTGCGGGGATCGGGACGGTCCCCGCCGCTTTATGCCTGTATGCGGCCGTTCGACCGCCGCGATTACCGCGGCGGCGACGCGCTCGGGCCGATAATCGTATTTGTGATTGCCATCGAAAGTATACGCAAAGAAAAACCCGGCCTGAGCCGGGCTTTTCTATGCGGCACGCCGGCTATGCGGCGCCGCAACATGAAGCATGAAGCGTCTTACATCGGTTCGACCGCGTCGGCCTGCAGGCCCTTCTGGCCCTGGACCACGGTGAACGACACTTTCTGGCCTTCCTTCAGGCTCTTGAAGCCCTGGCTCTGGATGGCGCGGAAATGCACGAAGACGTCTTCGCCGTTTTCGCGGCTGATAAAGCCAAAACCCTTGGCATCGTTGAACCACTTGACGGTTCCGATTTCTTTCCCGGACATCGCTACTCTCTCCCTGAAACGTGGTGTTGTTAACGCGAACGCGCGCGTGCTGGTTGCAAGGAGGAAGCGAGGTGCAACGATGTAGCGGATCGGTGGATCTACCGCATCGGGCCACGATTCACGGTGACCCTTGGCAAACGCAGCGCCCGCAACGTACCCCGACATCGGTCAAAATGCAAACCGCCCCGGACCGCCCGTCCGGGCAGGGAGAAAGCATGAATCCGGACACGTTTTATTACATCCTGGCCGCAGTTCTGGTGATCGTCGGAATCGTCGGGACGATACTCCCGGCACTCCCCGGCCTGCCGCTGGTGTTCGGCGGAATGCTGCTGGCGGCCTGGGTGTCCGGGTTCGAGAAAGTCGGCTGGATCACCCTCACGGTGCTGGCCGTGCTGACGGTGCTGTCGGTGGTGGTGGACTTCGTCGCCACCGCGATGGGGGCCAAGCGGGTCGGCGCCAGCCGGCTGGCGATCATCGGTTCGGTGATCGGCACCTTCGCCGGGTTGGCGTTCGGTTTGATCGGCGTGTTCGTCGGGCCCTTCGTCGGCGCGCTGCTCGGCGAGTGGATCCACACCCGCCAGCTCGACCAGGCCACCAAGGTCGGCATCGGCACCTGGGTCGGCATCATCGTGGGCACGGTGTTCAAGCTCGGCCTGGCGTTCGCGATGGTCGGCGTGTTCGCGTTCGCGTGGTTCTTTTGAGACCTTATGGCCTGAGCCTGCGGGCCACGCTGGATTCACACTGCGTTCGCGCGGCGATGCAAGACTGCGGCGCCGCGCGCCGCGGCCCTCAGCGACCGCCGTCGCCCGCCTTCGCCGACGCACGCGCCCCCCACGCAGGACTTTCGCCATGCCCCATGCCCGCCCCTTGCTGTTGACCGCGCTGGCCGCCGCGCCCTGGCTGGCGTCGGCGCAGACCGCGCCGACGCCGGCCACGCCGCAGGCCTGCCTGGCCATCACCGTCGACGCCGACCGCCTGGCCTGCTACGACGCGGCGCTGGGCCGCCAGGGCGGCGGCGTGCGCCAGGCCGACATCGCCGCCAAGGAGGCCAAGGCGATCCAGCAGAACCTGGAACTCAGCGACGAACTGGCCGGCAAGCCCAGGCCCGGCGTGGTCGAGCGCGCGCGCCAGGCCGGCGCCGGCGGCGTGTTCGCGCACGACGCGCCGCTCAGCGACGCCATCGCCAACGCCGGCAAGGGCGGCCTGCTCGACAGCCGCTGGGAACTGGCCAAGGACTCCAAGCTGGGCCTGTTCAACTTCCGCGCCTACAAGCCGGTGTACCTGCTGCCGGTGTTCTGGAACGACGACCCGAACACGCGGCCGCACTCGCCCAACCCGCGCAACACCGTGACCGAGCCGCAGTCGCTGGACAGCGTCGAGGCCAAGTTCCAGATCAGCTTCAAGACCAAGGCGGCGGAGAACCTGTTCGGCGACAACGGCGACCTGTGGATGGGCTACACCCAGTCCTCGCGCTGGCAGGTCTACAACGGCGAGGATTCGCGCCCGTTCCGCGAGACCAACTACGAGCCGGAAGTGCTGCTGGTATTCCGCAACAACTACCGCATCGGCGACTGGAAGGGGCGCATGTTCGCGGTCGGGCTCAACCACCAGTCCAACGGCCGCGCCGATCCGCTCTCGCGCAGCTGGAACCGGGTGATGTTCAACATCGGCCTGGACCGCGAGGACTGGGCGCTGACGCTGCGCCCGTGGTATCGCATTTCCGACGGCAACGACGACGACAATCCCGACATCGAGGATTACATGGGCCGCGGCGACCTGACCCTGGTCCATCGCCGCGGCGGCCACGAGTTCGCGCTGATGGCGCGGCACTCGCTGCGCGGCGGCGACCGCTCGCACGGGGCGCTGCAGTTCGACTGGGGCTTTCCGATCCACAACCAGTTGCGCGGGCACCTGCAGATCTTCGACGGGTACGGCGAAAGCCTGATCGATTACAACCACAAGGCCACCTACATCGGCCTGGGCATTTCCCTGCTCGAGTGGTACTGAGCCGGCCGGAGCCGCTGTAGGAGCGGCGCGAGGCGCGTCTGCGACAACGCAGCTGCGGCGAAAGTTGCGGCGTAGTTGCGTTGGCGCGGTCGCGGCTCGCGCCGCTCCTACAGGTAGCGCATGCCGCTTCCGGCGAACCTGCAAACTGCGACGCCGGCCGCCGTGGCCGACGCGAGCCCCGCGCTACCCTGCCCGCTCGAACGGAGACCTCGATGAAGATGCGGCGCATCCTCTCGCTGGACGGCGGAGGCATCCGCGGGCTGGTGAGTTGCCATTGGCTGGCCGGCGTGGAAAGCGCGCTGGCGAAAACGCGCAAGACCCCGGCCGGAAAGGCTCCGGCCGGCGGCAAGTCCGGCCTGCTGGAGAGTTTCGACCTGCTCGCCGGCACCTCGACCGGCGCGCTGGTCGCGTGCGGCCTGGCCGCGGGATTCTCGCCCGAAGCGCTGGCGCAGTTGTATCGCGAGCAGCGCCATACGATTTTCCCCAACCTCGCCGGCCGGCTGTGGTCGCGCGCCAATCGCCTGGTCAGCGACGGCTTCTCGGCGCCGCGCTACGACGGCCTGGGCATCGCGCAGGTGCTGCGCCAGGTGTTCGGCGAGACCACGCTGGGCCAGCTCAAGGCGCCGGTGCTGGTGACCAGCTACGACACCATCACCCGCACGCCGGTGATCTTCAAGAGTTTCGATCCGCAGCACCGCGATCTGCCGGTGTGGGAGGTCTGCCGCGCCTCGACCGCGGCGCCGACCTATTTCCCGGCGCATCCGATGCGGGTGGAAGGCCGCGACTGCGCGCTGATCGACGGCGGCGTGGTCGCCAACAACCCCACCGCGTGCGCGATCGCCGAGGCGCTGCGCAAGGACGCGCGGGTCGACAACAGCCGCGACCTGGTGGTGCTGTCGGTCGGCACCGGCGAGCGCACCCGCAGCATCGACCTGCAGTCCGCGCGCAGCTGGGGCGCGCTGGAGTGGGCGGTGCCGATCATCGATGTGTTGTTCGACGGCAATACCGATTCGGTGGATTACATCGCCCGGCAGTTGGTCGGCGACGGGTATTACCGGATGCAGGCGGAATTGCTGGTGGGGCTGGACGATCTGGACGACACCAGCGAGACGAATGTGTTGGCGTTGGAGACGTTGGCTAAGGAGTATCTGACGCGGCCGGCGACGAAGAAGCTGCTGGCGCAGTTGGCGAAGAAGTTGTAGGTGCGAGGGGAGCGGGAGGTTGCGTCGTTGTTGTAGTGGCGCGGTCGCGGCTCGCGCCGCTCCTACAGGTAGCCCATGTAGGAGCGGCGCGAGCCGCGACCGCGAATCCGCAACCACCGCGCAACTTTCATCGCCCCCGTAACGACGACGCCCGGCAGGTGCCGGGCGTCGTGGGAACTGCATCGCAGTGCAGGCCGAGGCTTACTCGACCACCACCGGAATCTTGCCGATCTTTCCGCTTAAAATCCGTGCCTGCCATTCCTTCGGCCCGGTCCTGTGCACCGACTCGCCGGCGCTGTCGACCGCAACCGTCACCGGCATGTCCTGCACGGTGAATTCGTAGATCGCTTCCATGCCGAGGTCGGCGAAACCGACCACGCGCGAGGCCTTGATCGCCTTCGACACCAGGTAGGCCGCGCCGCCGACGGCCATCAGGTAGACCGAGCGGTGCTTCTGGATCGCCTCGATCGCGGCCGGGCCGCGCTCGGCCTTGCCGACCATGCCGAGCAGGCCGGTCTGCGCCAGCACCTGTTCGGTGAACTTGTCCATGCGCGTGGCCGTGGTCGGGCCGGCCGGGCCGACGACTTCGTCGCGCACCGGATCGACCGGGCCGACGTAGTAGATGAAGCGGCCCTTGAAGTCGACCGGCAGTTCTTCGCCCTTGTTGAGCATGTCGACGATGCGCTTGTGCGCGGCGTCGCGGCCGGTCAGCAGCTTGCCGTTGAGCAGCAGCACTTCGCCGGGCTTCCAACTGGCCACGTCCTCGGCGGTGACGGTGTCGAGATCGACGCGGCGGCCCTTGGACGAGTCGTAGGTCAGCTGCGGCCAGTCTTCCAGCGACGGCGGGTCGAGCATGACCGGGCCGCTGCCGTCGAGGGTGAAGTGGGCGTGGCGGGTCGCCGCGCAGTTCGGGATCATCGCCACCGGCAGGTTGGCGGCGTGGGTCGGGTAGTCCTTGACCTTGATGTCGAGCACCGTGGTCAGCCCGCCCAGGCCCTGCGCGCCGATGCCGAGCGCGTTGACCTTCTCGTACAGCTCCAGGCGCAGTTCTTCGGCGCGGTTGCTGGCGCCGCGCGCCTGCAGCTCGGTGATGTCGATCGGCTCCATCAGCGATTCCTTCGCCAGCAGCATCGCCTTCTCGGCGGTGCCGCCGATGCCGATGCCGAGCATGCCCGGCGGGCACCAGCCCGCGCCCATGGTCGGCACGGTCTTGAGCACCCAGTCGACGATGGAATCGGACGGGTTGAGCATGGCGAACTTCGACTTCGCCTCCGAGCCGCCGCCCTTGGCCGCGACGATCACATCGACGGTGTTGCCCGGGACGACCTTGACGTTGACCACCGCGGGCGTGTTGTCGCGGGTGTTGGCGCGCTTGCCGGCCGGATCGGCCAGCACGCTGGCGCGCAGCTTGTTGTCGGGGTGGTTGTAGGCGCGGCGCACGCCTTCGTTGACCATGTCCTCCACGCCCATCGTGGCGCCGTCCCAGCGCACGTCCATGCCGATTTCCAGGAACACGGTGACGATGCCGGTGTCCTGGCAGATCGGCCGGTGGCCCTCGGCGCACATGCGCGAGTTGATCAGGATCTGGGCGATGGCGTCCTTGGCCGCCGGCGACTCCTCGCGCTCGTAGGCTTTGGTGAGGTTCTTGATGTAGTCGACCGGGTGGTAGTAGCTGATGTACTGCAGGGCGTCGGCGACGGACTGGATCAGGTCGTCCTGGCGGATGACGACGGGGCCGCTGGAGGCGGTCGAAGACGGAAGTGCGGTCACGGCGGGCGATAAGGCTGGCGGTGGGGACGGCTATTCTACCCGTCCGGCCCGGCCGGCGGCCCCGTCCGGGCCCGGCTGGGGCGGAAATCACGGGGAAAACAGCATCCCATGAGCTATCGGCCGCCGACATCCCCGCTGCCCTCGCCCGCGCAGCCGCCGTTCAATCCGATCTGGCTGCTGTCCGGCCTGGGCGCCAGTTCGATCGCCGGGATCGGCTCGCTGCTGCTGGTTCCCCGTTTCAGGCGGGTATTCGCCTCCTTCGGCGCCGAGCTGCCGGAGCTCACCGGCTGCCTGCTGGACTACCCGTGGGCGCCGTGCCTGCTGCCCCTGCGGGTGCTGGCGATCTGGGCCGCGGCGCCGCGGCCGCGCCGCGACCGCTGGGCCTGCGCGTTCGGCGTGTTCGCCGGCCTGGGCGCGGCTGCGCTGGTGGTGGTGGCGCTGTACCTGCCGATCTTCGGTCTCGCCGCGACGATCTGAGCGCGGGGCGAGCAGATCTCGACGCCACAGCGGCTCGGCGAAGGCCGGCTGTCGTTCGCTCGCGCCTCGCGCCGCTGCGCGCGCCCGCCAACGCGCGCTGGCTCGACGCGCGCTTGTTCGAAGCGGCCCGCCCCGGCGAAGCGGGCCGCGGCCGCCTCACTGCGGGCAGGCGTCGAGCACGCAGGAGCGCCACTGCAGTTCGCAGTAGAAGGCGCCGGCGCCGTGCTCCTGCTCGCACTCGCGCTGCAGGTCGTAGCAGTACACGCCGCCGGCGCAGACGATCAGGTCGCGCGGCGCGGCGGTGGCGGCGAAGGCGAACGCAAACGCGAACACGGCCAGGCCGAAGCTGGCGCGGCGGGTCTTGAGGATGCCAGGCAGTTTCATTCGAACTCTCCTATTCGATCTGGGTTTCTATTCGCGGTCCGATCCGGCGCGGTCCGGCCAAATAGGGCCGGACCGCGCCGGCACCGGCCTCACTGCGGGCAGGCGTCGAGCACGCAGCCGCGCCACAAGCGGTCGCAGAACGCCGCGCTCTTGCCCGAATCCAGGCAGGGCTGGCGCACTTCGGAATCGCAATAGACCCCGCCGCCGCACACGATGATGTCGCGCGAGGCCGCGGTCGCGCCGAACGCGAACGCGAAGGCGAACGCCGCCAGCGCGGCGGTCGCGCGCCAGCGCCTGAGCGGGCCACGCAATTGCTGGGTGATCATTCGAACTCTCCTTTTCATGGCGAACCGGCCGAGCCCCGGCCGGGCGCTCCGCACGGAGCGCAGCCCACCTTAACCGCAGCGGCCCCGGCGCCGACCTGTCAGTTAAGACAGCGGTCGTGTTCGAAACCGCGACGGCGTACAGGAACGCGAGCGCGGCCGCGGCCGCGTCGGCCCCGCCGGCGCGACCTGAGGCGCAACCTGAGGCGCGACCGGACTTGGCCGGCCATGCTTGGCACAATCGGCGCATGAGCCGCCCCCATCCCGCGCCCGCGCCGTCCGCCCACGCCGCCAAGCCCAGCCTGCGCGAGCGCTTCGCCGCGCTGCGCAACCTGCCGCCGTTCCTGCGCCAGATCTGGGCGACCAGCCCGACCCTGACCCTGATCACCCTGGGCCTGCGCCTGATCCGCGCGCTGCTGCCGATCGCGACCTTGTACGTCGGCAAGCTCATCATCGACGAGGCGGTGCGCCTGGTCGGCGCCGGCATCCACGTCGATTCGCTGGCCCAGGCCTGGCACGGCGGCCAGCTCGACACGCTGGGCGCGCTGCTGCTGCTCGAATTCGCCCTGGCGGTGGCCTCCGACCTGCTCGGCCGGGTGATCAGCTACGGCGACCAGATGCTCTCGGAGCTGTTCACCAACGCCACCAGCGTGCGCCTGATGGAACATGCGGCGACCTTGGACCTGGAAGACTTCGAAGACCCCGACCTGCAGGACAAGCTCGACCGCGCGCGCCGCCAGACCGTGGGCCGGATGAGCCTGATGAGCCAGCTGTTCGGCCAGGTCCAGGACACCGTCACCGTGATCAGCTTCGCCGTCGGCCTGCTGGTCTACGCGCCGTGGCTGATCGCGCTGCTGGCGGTGGCGCTGATTCCGGCCTTCGTCGGCGAGGCCCACTTCAACGCGCTGAGCTATTCGCTCAACTACGCCTGGACGCCGGAGCGGCGCCAACTCGAATACGTGCGGCAGATGGGCGCGAGCGTGGAAACGGCCAAGGAGGTGAAGATCTTCAACCTCCACCGCTTCCTGATCGCGCGCTATCGCCAGCTCGCCGACAAGTTCTTCGCCGCCAACCGCGGCCTCGCCCGCCGCCGCGCGTTTTGGGGCACGGTGTTGGCGGGACTGGGAACGCTGGGCTACTACGTCGCTTACGGCTACATCGCCTGGCGCACGGTCAAGGGCGATTTCAGCATCGGCGACCTCACCTTCCTGGCCGGCAGCTTCCGCCGGCTGCGCCAATTGCTCGAAGGGCTGCTGGTCGGGTTCTCGCAGGTGGCCGGGCAGGCGCTGTATCTGGACGATCTGTTCTCGTTCTTCCGGATCCAGCCGGAGATCGCTTCGCCCGCCGATGCGGCGGCGGTGCCGCAGCCGATCCGCACGGGCTTCGTGTTCGAGAACGTCGGCTTCCGCTATCCCGACGCCGAGCGCTGGGCGCTGCGCGGGCTGGACTTCGAACTGCGCGCCGGCGAAGTGCTGGCCCTGGTCGGCGAGAACGGCGCCGGCAAGACCACCCTGGTCAAGCTGCTGGCGCGGCTGTACGAGCCCGACGAGGGCCGCATCCTGCTCGACGGCCGCGACCTGCGCGAGTACGACCTGGACCAGCTGCGCGCCAGCATCGGCGTGATCTTCCAGGACTTCGTCCGCTACGACCTCAGCGCCGGCGAGAACATCGGCGTCGGCCAGATCGATGCGATGGACGACGCCGAACGCATCCGCGAGGCGGCGCGGCGCTCGATGGCCGACGAAGTCATCGCCGGCCTGCCGCGCGGCTACGACCAGCCCATCGGCCGGCGCTTCAAGAACGGCGTGGACCTGTCGGGCGGGCAATGGCAGAAGATCGCCATCGCCCGCGCCTACATGCGCGACGCGCAGGTGATGATCCTCGACGAACCGACCGCGGCGCTGGACGCGCGCGCCGAATTCGAAGTGTTCCAGCGCTTCAAGGAGCTGTCGCAGGAAAAGACCGCGGTGCTGATCTCGCACCGGTTTTCGAGCGTGCGCATGGCCGACCGCATCCTGGTGCTGGCGCAGGGGCGGCTGGAGGCCAGCGGCACGCATGAGGAGCTGCTGGCGCAGGGCGGGCGCTATGCGGAGTTGTTCGAATTGCAGGCGGCGGGGTATCGGTGATCGGCGCGGTGGCCTGAATCGGTTTGCGGGTGAGTTTCGCCGTTGCGTGCAATGGCGCGGTCGCGGCTTGCGCCGCTCCTACAGGTAGCTCATGTAGCGGCGATCGCTACCGGTAGGAGCGGCGCAAGCCGCGACCGCCATGCCGCACCTACCGCGCAAGCTACAAACGCAAACACAAGTCGAATTGTCCCGCCCCGCCCGCCGGGCTATGGTCGAACCCACGCCCTCAGCGCCCTGGAGCGATGCATGACGTCCTACCTACGCCGCGGCGCCCTCGCCGCCGCCCTGCTGCTCAGCCTCGCCGCCTGCCAGCGCGGCAACGACGCCGCGGCCGCCGCCGCGCCGAAACCCGCGCCGGCGCAAGCGGCCACCCACGCCGTGCCCAGCGATCTGGGCGAACTGCGGGTCGCCGAAGTCGCCAGCGGCTTCGAACATCCCTGGGCGGTGGCGCTGTTGCCCGACGGCGGCTTCCTGGTCACCGAACGCGCCGGCCGGCTGCGCCGGGTGAGCGCCGACGGCGCGATCTCCGCGCCGCTGAAGAACGTGCCCGAGGTGTGGGCGCAAGGCCAGGGCGGCCTGCTCGACGTGGTGCTGGCGCCGGATTTCGCCAGCAGCCGGCGCATCTACCTCAGCTACGCCGAGCCCGGCCCCGACGGCAGCGCCGGCACCGCGGTAGCCACGGCCACGCTCGGCACCGACGCGTTGAGCGAGGTCACGCGGATCTACCAGCAGCAGCCCAAGCTGGTCGGCCCCAATCATTTCGGCTCGCGCATCGCCTTCGACGGCAAGGGCCATGTGTTCATCACCCAGGGCGAGCGCCAGCAGCGCATGGCCTCGCAGCAGCTCGACAAGCTGCAGGGCAAGCTGGTGCGGCTGAACCTCGACGGCAGCGTGCCGGCCGACAACCCCTTCGTCGGCCGCAGCGATGCGCGCGCGGAAATCTGGAGCTACGGCCACCGCAACATGCAGTCGCTGGCGGTGGACCCGCGCACCGGCACGCTGTGGGAAGCCGAGCACGGCCCGCGCGGCGGCGACGAGATCAATCTGCCGCAGCCGGGCAAGAACTACGGCTGGCCGATCGTGACCCACGGCATCGACTACAGCGGGCTCAAGATCGCCGAGGCCGAAGGCAAGGAAAAACCCGGCATGGAACCGCCGTACCACGTGTGGGAGAAATCGCCGGCGCTGTCGGGCATGGCCTTCTACACCGGCCACGCCGGTTCGGCCTGGAACGACAGCCTGTTCCTCGGCGCGCTCGCCGACGGCAGCCTGATCCGGCTGAGCCTGGACGGCGACAGGATCGTCAAGGAAGAACGCCTGCTCAAGCCGCTGGGCTGGCGCATCCGCGACGTGCGCGTGTCGGCCGACGGCAAGGTGTACGTGCTGACCGACGAGAGCGAGGGCAAGTTGTTGCGGATCGATCCGCCCAAGGTGAAGTGATGCGTTCGGCGCGATAGGCGGGGATCGTCGTCGTTGCGTTGTCGCGGTCGCGGCTCGCTCCGCTCCTACAGGGGCTCCATGTAGGAGCGGCGCGAGCCGCGACCGCGCCGACCCAACCATTACGAACCCCCGCGACCGCCAACGAAAAAGCCGCCCGAAGGCGGCTTTTTCGTTTCGACGCGATGCGCGGCTCAGGACTTCTGCTTGGCCCGCGCGAACGCATCGGCCAGCGCTCCGCCGAGCGGCGCGGCGCCCTTGCCGGGCGGCGCGAACGAACCGCCGCGCTGCTGCGGCTGATC
>NZ_LXSD01000298.1:0-46054 GCF_017168095.1 Lysobacter enzymogenes
CCTCGCCGCGCGCGCACCACCGCGCCCGATCGACGGCGCTCCGGCCTCGCGCCAACCGCCGCGCCCCCGCCGTTTCCAGCGCCGACCCGCGCCCGCCGGGCTCGGCACAGCGCCTGCCACGGACGTGCAACACAGGTGACATACCTTGCCGCGGCGCGGAGAATACCGCCCCCCGCGGCCGGCCTCGCGCCAGCCGGACGCACTCGCAGCCAGGCGCCACGAAAGGATCCCACCCCCATGTCCGTTGTTTCCGCCGCACGCCTGCCGCAGCGCAGCCGCGTCGCCGTCCGTCCTTCCCGCCCGCTGGCGAAGACCGCGCTGGCCAGCGCCTGCGCCGGCCTGCTGCTGCTCGGCGCCGCGCTGCCGGCCGCCGCCCAGGATGCTCAGGCGAACGGCGCGTCGGCGGCGGAAAAACGCGCCGCCGACGCCAAGGCGACCTCGCTCGACGCCATCACCGTCACCGCCGAGCGCCGCGAGCAGAACCTGCAGGACGTGCCGGTCTCGGTCGGCGTGGTCCAGGGCGAGGCCATGCGCGCCTTCACCGCCGGCGGCGACGACACCTTGCTGGCGCTGTCGGGCAAGGTGCCCAGCTTCTACGCCGAAACCACCACCGGCCGCATCTTCCCGCGCTTCTATATCCGCGGCCTGGGCAATATCGATTTCTACCTCGGCGCGTCGCAGCCGGTGTCGATCATCCAGGACGATGTCGTGCTCGAGCACGTCGTGCTCAAGTCCAACCCGGTGTTCGACGTCGACCAGGTCGAAGTGCTGCGCGGTCCGCAGGGCTCGCTGTTCGGCCGCAACACCACCGCCGGCATCGTCAAGTTCGACAGCATCAAGCCGAGCCAGGACTACTCCGGCCGCCTGAGCGCCAGCTACGGCACCTACAACACCGTCTCGCTCGACGGCGGCATCGGCGGCCCGATCAACGATGTGCTGTCGTTCCGCGTCTCGGCGCTGTACCAGCACCGCGACGACTGGGTCGACAACACCTACGCCGGCCCCAGCGCCGACGGCACGGTGTCGCCGAAGAAGGACGCGATGGGCGGCTACGACGACCGCAACCTGCGCGTGCAGTTGTTGCTGCAGCCCAGCGAGACCTTCTCGCTGCTGGCCTCGGCCCACGCCCGCGACTACGAAGGTACCTCGACCCTGTTCCTGCGCAACGCGCTGAGCAAGGGCTCCAACGAAGTGCGCGTGCCGCGCGACAAAGTCGCCTACGACGAAGCCGACAACAACCCGCAGGCCTACAAGACCTACGGCGGCTCGCTGAAGGCCACCTGGCGCTTCAACGACCTGTCGCTGACCTCGATCAGCGCCTACGAGACCACCTCGGGCTACAGCCGCGGCGACACCGACGGCGGCGCGGCGGCGAACTATCCGGTGAACGGGCTGCCCAACGGCTACGGCCAGTCGATGGGCCAGGTGCGCGATCTCGACCAGTACACCCAGGAAATCCGCCTGGCCAGCGAAAGCGACAATCCGCTGCAATGGCAGGTCGGCGCGTTCTACTTCGACGGCAGCGATACCACCGATTTCTACCAGCGCGCCTGGTTCCTCAAGGGCGCCGCGCGCAACCCCAACAACTGGGTGCGCCTGCGCAACAGCAATACCTCGTGGGCGGCGTTCGGCCAGCTGAGCTACAAGTTCACCGACAAGTTCACCGTCACCGCCGGCGTGCGCGAAACCCGCGACAGCAAGCACACCCGGCTGCTCAAGACCGCCGACACCGTCGCCGGCGTGTCCACCTACAAGGGCCGCCGCGACGTGAAGATGTCCGACACCACGCCCAGCTGGGATCTGAGCGCGATGTACGAGATCGATCCGCAGCTCAGCGTCTACGGCCGCGTCGCCCGCGGTTTCCGCGGCCCGACCATCCAGGGCCGCTCGGCGGTGTTCAACGCCGACTTCACCACCGCCGACTCGGAAACCATCGTGTCGTGGGAAGCCGGCGTGAAGTCGAGCCTGTTCGACAACCGCCTGCGCCTGAACGCCGCCGCGTTCACCTATACCGTCGACGACATCCAGCTCAACGGCAACGACTCCAACGGCAACGGCGTGCTGTTCAACGCCGACAAGGCGCGCGCCTACGGCCTGGAAGCCGATCTGGACTGGCGCCCGATCCCGAACCTGTCGATCACCGCCGGCGCCAGCTGGCTGCACAGCGAGATCCAGGACAAGCGCGTCTACGCCCAGGTCTGCGGCCTCAACGGCGTGGTGGTTTGCACCGTCAACGACCCGACCATCAAGATCGGTTCCAACGTGTTCGCCCAGATCGACGGCAACCCGCTGCCGAACGCGCCCAAGTACAACCTCAGCCTCGGCGCGCGCTACGACATTCCGGTGAACGACGCCGGCGCGTTCTTCGTCGCCGCCGACTGGAACAAGCAGGGCTACACCAGCTTCGTGCTGTACGACTCCAAGGAGTTCAACTCGCGCGGCAACTTCGAAGGCGGCCTGCGCGTGGGCTACACCGGCGGCTACGGCGCGTACGAAGTGGCGCTGTTCGCGCGCAACATCACCAACGAGAAGAACCTCAAGGGCGTGATCGAGAACTACATGGCGGCGGTGTACAACGAGCCGCGCGTGGTCGGCGTGTCGGTCAACCTCAACTGGCCGTGAGCCGTCGCGCCGGCCCGCCGTGCGGGGGCTGGCGCGGGGCGGCCTGAGTTCGCTCTGGACGGGGCTCTTCGGAGCCCCGTTTTTTATTGGGTGGGCGGCAAGCGGAGCTGCGTCGATGGGGCTTCGAGGCGGGGGCGCTGCTGGCTGCATCGAGGGAAGCGAGAGCGAAGGCAACGTCAAAATAGGTTCCGGCTTTCGCCGGAATGACGGGAGTGGAGGCGCCGTCTCCAAGGGCCGTCATTCCGGCGAAAGCCGGAACCCATTTTGATATGGCTGTTCGCCCTGTCGATCCTCAGCGACGCCCGCAGCCGCCTCCACTCAGCGAGCGCGGCCCGGCCACCGGCTGCCATCGCTTCCCGCCTGCCGCTGCAAGCTCCGGCCCTTGCCCATCCCCGCACCAGACGCCAAGCTCGCACGCTGTCCGTCGAATCCGCGGGAGCCCGCTTGAACGCGTTCGCTGTTCGTTCCTGGAGCCTGGGCCTGGCCCTGTACGCCGCCTGCCTGGGCAGCGCCCTCGCCGAAGCGCCGACCGCCGCCGCGCCGGCGTCCGCCGCGGCCGAAGCCGCATTCGACGACGGTCCCTACATCCGCTACGGCGACGGCGAGATCGTCGCGCGCTGGGTCTGCGCGGGCAACGTCGTCGAACGCCGCTACCCGGCCAAGCGCTGGCCGGTGCGGGTGCCGCCGCGCTGCGGCGTCGACCGCCCGATCCTGGTGCGCGCGCCGGCGCCGCCACAGGCCGACGCGCCGGCCGGCGCGGTCGCGCGGATCGCGGTGCTGTCGGACGTGCACGGCCAGTACGACCTGCTGGCGCGGCTGCTGCGCAGCAACGGCATCGTCGGCCGCGACCTGCGCTGGCGCTACGGGCGCGGCCATCTGGTCGTGGTCGGCGACGTGTTCGACCGCGGCCCCAAGGTCAACCAGGCGCTGTGGCTGCTGTACGCACTGGAGCAACAGGCGCGCGACGCCGGCGGCGCGGTGCATTACCTGATCGGCAACCACGAAACCATGGCCCTGGGCGGCGACCTGCGCTACGTCAACGCCGGCTATCAGCGCAGCGCCGCCGCGCTGGGCCAGAGCTATCCGCAGCTGTACGGCCCCGACACGGTGCTCGGCCAATGGCTGCGCACGCGCCAGACCATCGCCCGGGTCGGCGACAGCCTGTTCGTGCACGGCGGCATCGCGCCCGACTACGTCGCCGCCGATTTCGACACCGAACGCAGCAACGCCGGCTACCGCGCCTCGCTCGGCACGCCCAAGGCGCAGTGGAAGGACGACCCGACGCTGCTGCCGCTGTACAACGGCAAGACCAGCCCGATCTGGTACCGCGGCTATTTCACCGACCCCGCGCTGACGCAGGCGCAGGTCGACGGCATCGCCGCCAAGCTCGGCGTCGCCCGCATCGTGGTCGGCCACACCACCCACCACCACATCGCCAGTTACTTCGACGGCCGCGTGATCGGCGTGGACAGCGGCATCAAGAACGGCGAGAGCGGCGAGATCCTGCTGATCGAAAACGGCCGGTTCAGCCGCGGCACCGCCGACGGCGCGCGCTTGCCGCTGCTGCCCGGCGAGCGGCTCAAGGACGAAGACTGAACGCGGCGGCGCCGTTGTGCCGGCGCGCGCGCACAGCGAGTGTGCGCGGCGTCGGCCGCGCGCCGAGAACCTGATCGGACCCCGAGCGCACCGCCGCACGCTGCAATATCCGTTGCGCATGCCTGCGCTATCCTCGCGCCGCTCGCGCAGCGCAGGCCGCGTGGCGCATTCATACGACAGGAGCTGCAAGGATGAATACGCGCAAGTCGGTTCGGGCCGCGGCGATCGCGGCGGTGTGGGCGCTGGCGCTGGCCGGCGCGGGGTTGCCGGCGGCGGCGGCCGATTGGGTACACAGCGGCCGTTACCAGTACTTCAGCGAAGGTCCGCTCGGCGGCAACGGCGTCAACGACTGCCAGAATGGCGCCACCCCGCTGCCCTCGGGCGATTGCGTCGCCGACCCGGCCACCGGCTGGGCCGCCAACTTCAACGCGGCGATGGCCGCGGCCGACGCGGTCGAGGCCAGCGGCATCTGCGTGCTCGGCTATCAGTATCCGTCCTCGTGCCGCTTCGCCGGCTACGCGATCAACGGCCGCGGCGTATCGACGGCGGAGACCTTCGACGCGCTGCGCGACCTGCCGCGCCCTTGCCTCGCCGGCACCCACGCGGTGGCCTACGTGATCGCGCGCCGCGTCGTCGACAGCCAGGACGGCAGCGCGGACGATCGCGGCATCGAAAGCGACTACCTGGCCGACGAATACCGTTGCCGCTGAGCTTGCGGCGCTGAAGCGGATCCGCCGTCGCGATCGCCGTCGCCATCAGCGGCGGCGATCGGGCGTGCGTTTCAGCCCTGCGCGGCCGCGTCCAACGCCGTGGCGATGCGCACCTCGCCGGTCAGCACCTTGTGGATCGGGCAGGCGTTGGCGATCTGCAGCAGGCGCTCGCGCTGCTCGTCGCTGAGTTCGCCGCGCAGGACGATGCGGCGTTCGATGTCGGTGCCGGCGGCGGGCTTGCCGTCCGGATTGAAGCGCAGCGCCACCTCGACCTGCGCCAGCGGCCATTGCTTGCGCTCAGCGTACATGCGCACGGTGATCGCGGTGCAGGCGCCCAGGCTCGACAGCAGCAGGCGTTCGGGCGACGGCGCGGTGTCGCCGCCGCCGACCTCGGCCGGCTCGTCGGCCTGCCAGCGATGTTGGCCGTCGTCGACGAAGGTGACGAGATAGGGCGCGGCTTCGCTGCTGGCGTGGACGGTGGGAACGGCGGCGGTGGACATGCGGGGCTCCTGGGACGGGGGACGAGGGCGTTGCGTCCACGACAGTAAGGCCGATGCGCGCGCGGCGACAGAGGGGATGGCCGCATGCAGCGTCCTACGCGGCGAACGCCGTGGTGGGGCAGATAGGGTAGTCGTTGCGAGGTGGGTTTCGCCTCGTCTCCCTCACTCCGTCATTCCCGCGAAAGCGGGAATCCAGAGACTTCAGAGTCATGTCGCGATGAAGCCCTGGATCCCCGCCTTCGCGGGGATGACGTTAGGTGGGTTTCGCCTCGTCTCCCTCACTCCGTCATTCCCGCGAAGGCGGGAATCCAGAGACTTCAGAGTCATGTCGCGATGAAGCCCTGGATCCCCGCTTTCGCGGGGATGACGATGGGTGGGTTTTGCCGCGCCTCTCTCCACTTCGTCATTCCCGCGAAGGCGGGAATCCAGAGACTTCAGAGTCATGTCGCGGTGAAGCCCTGGATCCCCGCTTTCGCGGGGATGACGACGGGTGGGTTTTGCGACATGACGGTGAATGAGCTCGCCTCGCCTCTCTCACCCGGTCATTCCCGCGAAGGCGGGAATCCAGAGACTTCAGAATCATGTCGCGATGAAGCCCTGGATCCCCGCCTTCGCGGGGATGACGGTAGGTGGGTTTTGCCGCGCCTCTCTCACCCCGTCATTCCCGCGAAGGCGGGAATCCAGAGACTTCAGCGTCATGCCTCACCGAGCTTGCGTCGCACATGCAATGTCGCGGTCGCGGCTCGCGCCGCTCCTACAGGGAGATCGCGGGGATGACGGTAGGAGAGAGGCGACAGGCGCCAGCTGCCTCCGCGTTCGCGACAGCCCTCCCACCCCCCATTGGCTTCACTGCATAAAGGTGACCTTCGACAGTGGGAAGCGCCCCCGCGCCGCACCGATCATCGGGCGATCCCATCGGAGAGACCGCCATGCCGTTCAAACCGCTCGCGCTGCTGCTGGCGCTGTCGCCGCTGTGCGCCGCCGCGCAGACCTTCGGCGTGGCCGTGGATTCCAAGGTGATCCTGCGCAACGGCGCCGGCGCGATTCCCGAACGCCCGGCCGGCGATTCGGCCGCGTTCTTCAAGCTCGAAGACGGGCGCCTGCGCAAGCTCGGCGAGGTCGCGGTGCCGACCAGCTATCTCGGCCCGCCGACCTCCATCGCGGTGTCGCCGCGCGGCGATCTCGCGCTGGTGGTCTCGTCGTCCAAGGTCGATCCGGCCGATCCCACGCGCTACGCCGCCGACGACCGGCTGTCGGTGGTGGACCTGTCGGGCAAGGCGCCCAGGCTCGTGCAGACCCTCGCGCTCGGCGTGCGCCCCTCGTCGGTCAAGTTCGACCGCAGCGGCGACACCGCGCTGGTCTCGTCCAATCCCGACAACGGTTTCGTCTACCTGTCGATCCGCGGCCGTCGCGCCGCGATCGCCGAAAAGTCGACGCTGGCGCCGAACATGGGCCCGCTGTCGAGCGCGTTCGCGCCCGACGGCAAGCGCGTGCTGGTCGCGCAGTCCGACGCCCAGCGCGTGTCGCTGTACGACTGGCGCGACGGCCGCATCGTCCAGCCTGCGATCCGCGACATGGCCGCCGGCGTCACCCCGTTCACCGTCGCCTGGTGCGGCGCCGACCTCGCCGTGGTCGGCAATTTCGGCATTCCCGACAGCGGCAACGGCGATATCGACACGGTCAGCCTGATCGATCTGGCCGGCGCCAGGCCGCGGGTGATCGACACCGTCGCGGTCGGCTCCGCGCCCGAGGACGTGGCCTGTTCGCCCGACGGCCGCTACGCCGCCGCCGCGGTGCAGAACATGAGCAATCGCCCGGCCGACCATCCCTGGCATTCGCCGCACAGCCTGGTGGTGCTGCTGAAGATCGAAGACCGCCGCCTGCGCCGCATCGACGCCGCGCCGATCGGCGCCTGGGCCGAAGGCGTGGCCTTCGGCGACGACAGCCGCACCGTGCTGGCGCAGAGCATCGACGACCGCGCCCTGCACCTGCTGCGGATCGAAAACGAGCGCCTGAAACCGGCCGGCGCGCCGGTGGTGTTCGGCAACGGCGCGCCGGCCGCGATCGGCGTGGCCGGGCGTTGATGGCAGCGCTTTCGAACCCGCGCGTTGCCCCGCTGCGCGCCGCCGCAAACCCGGATGCGTTGCGGCCCGCAAGCCGCGCCGCCGCGGCGCGTCACTGCACCCGGATCGCCAGCTCGCGTCGCCCGCCGGCCTCGTTGCCGCTGTAATCGCGCGCCGTCACCCGCAGCGTGTAATCGCCCGGCGCCAGTTCGCTGGGCAGCCACAGGCCTTCGCTGACCCGGCCGCCGCGCACGGTGTTGCTGAGCACGTAGCGGAAGCGGGTGACCGCGCTGCCGTGCACGGTGATGCCGCTGCCGGGCGCATAGATGATCTGGGTGGCGTCGTCGGGCGGCAGGCGGTCGAACTCGATGTTCATGCGCGGCGCTTCGTAGCCCGGCAGCGGTTCGCCGTTGGCGTCGAGCCATTGGTAGCCCAGCGTGTACAGGCCCAGGCGCCGGCGCGGCAGGTTGTCGTCGACCTGATCCCAGCCTTCGGCGACGATCTGCAGCCCCGACAGCGCGCGCGACACCAGCAGGCGGCCGTCGCGCTTGTCCTTCAGCGGCTGGCCCAGCGTGTCGATCAGTTCGATGCGCTCCAGCCGCGGCGCCACGTGATCGGCGTAACCGACGAAGTTCAGCGCGATGGCGTTGCGCTCGTAGCCGCTCGGGCCCAGGCTCAGATGCACGTGCGCCATCGGATTGATCGTGCCGAGCGTGTCGCCGACGACGAAGCGTGTGCCGCGCCGCAGGCGCATGCGTTCGAGTCGCCTGTCGTCGCCGTAGATCGGCTTGAACCGGGCCGGATCGAGCGGCTCGCCGCGCGCGTTGCGGCCCACGCGCATGTGGATGTAGGCCAGCCGGCCGAGCTCGGCGCCTTCGCCGAGATTGCCGAAGCCCCACGAGGCCACCGGCGCCGACACCTTGGCGTCGGCGATCGCCAGCACCGCCTGGCCGATGTCGCCGCGGATGTCGAGGCCGCCGTGCAGGTGATGGCGCGCCTCGCCGTTGCCGTCGCCGCGCACTTCGCCGAGCGTGCCGACCACTTCGTGCCAGCCGTCCTGCGGCTGCAGCGGCCAGCGGCCGGCGGTGTCGGGCAGCGGGTCCGCCTCGGCCGGGCCGACCGGGCCGTTGGCCAGCGGCGCCACCGCCGGCGCCGCAGGCGCGATGCGATGCAGGCGGTGGCTGGCCGCGTCGGTCGCGTACAGCGAACCGTCGCCGCCGAGCGCGAGTCCGCCGGGACGCGACAGGCGTTGATCCTGGGTATCGCCGCTGATCACCACCCAGTTGCCGTCGCGACGGATCTGGAAAATCATGCCCATCGACTGATCGGCGACGTAGAACAGGCCGTCGTGGGTGATCGCCAGCGCCGCCGGCCGCGCCAGCGGGCTCTGACCCAAGGTCGAGGGCAGCAAGGACAGCGTCGACACATCGCCATCGGGTTGCACCCGCCGCAGCGCCTTGTTGCGCGTATCGGCGACCCACAGCAGACCTTGCGCATCCAGCGCCAGCGCGGTCGGCGTATCGAATTGCGCGATCGCCGCCGCGCCGTCGGCGAAGCCGGGCTTGCCGTTGCCGGCCAGCGTGCTCACCGTGCCGTCGGGCTCGATCACGCGGATGCGGTCGTTGTAGGTATCGGCGACGAACACGCGCCCGCGCCGGCTCACCGCCACGCCCATCGGCCCGTCGAACTGCGCTTGCCTGCCTGCGCCGTCGCGATAACCGGGCGTGCCGTCGCCGGCCAGCGTGGTGACTTCGCCGCGCTTGGAAATCTTGCGGATCGCATGGTTGCCGGTGTCGGCGACGTACAGATTGCCGTCGCCGTCCAAGGCCAGGCCCGAGGGCGTATTGAACGCAGCGGCCAGACCGACGCCGTCGACGAAGCCTTCCCTGGAGCCGGCCACCGTCGCCACGCGCCCGTCGGGCGTCATCAGGCGGATGCGGTTGTTGTCGCCGGCATCGCTGAAGTACAGCGTGCCGTCGCCGCTGCGCACCAAGCCGTAAGGATCGTCCAGGCGTGCCTGCCGTGCCGCGCCGTTGCGCAGGCCGCGCACGCCGTCGCCGGCGATCCACTCCACCTGCGCGCTCCAGTCGTACGGCGTCGGCGGCGGCGGAGCGGGCTTGAGCGCGAGCAGCGCGCCCGGCTTGGGCTGGAATACGAAGGTGGCGGCGAGGGCGAGGCCGGTGGCGGCGACGGCGAGCAGGATCCAGGGCTTGCGGGACATGCGGTTCCTTGTGGCGCGCGCCGGTTCGCGGCGCGCGGGGGCTTCGGTTCCGATTCTAGACCGGCACTTTCTAGACCGGCACTTTCTAAACCGGCAGCTTCTGAACCGGCACGTTCCGAACCCGTACTTTCCCGGCCTGCACTGCGCGATCTCTCGGCCGCGCGCCACGACGGCTTCGTTTGCCCGGCTTCGATAGGAGCGTTGTGGAGGCGCCGGCAGGCGTGCCCGCGGTCGCGGCTGCGATCGCAAGCGCAATCGCGTCGTTGCCGCTTACGCCTCGACGATCCAATGCGCGGCCAAGGTCCGCGCCACATCGGCCAGCACCGCGTTGCGCAGTTCGTCGTCGCCCCAGGCGTCGGTGAGGTAGCTGGCGATCAGCACCGGCTTGCGCCGGCCCGGCCAGACGATGGCGATGTCGTTGGCGGTGCCCTGGCCGGTGCCGGTCTTGTGGCCGACGCGCCAGCGCCGAGGCAGGCCCGCGCGCAGCCGCGTGGCGCCGGTCTTGCTGGCCAGCATCCAGTCGGTCAGGCGCTGGCGCGAGGCCGGCGTCAAGGCATCGCCGAGCAGCAGACGCTGCAGGGTGGCGAGCATGGCGTTGGGCGTGGTGGTGTCGTTGGCGTCGCCCGCGCGCAGCGGCGCGCCGGGCGTGCGCTGCAGGCGCGAGACGTCGTCGCCGATGCCGTGCAGGAACCGGTTGACCCCGGCCGGATCGCCGGCCAGCGGCAGCAGCAGATTGGCCGCGGTGTTGTCGCTGATCGTCATCGACGCTTCGCACAACTGGGCGACGCTGGCGCTGCCGCCGGCGCGGGCGATCGGCGCGGTGGCCGGCGAATACGGCACCAGCGCGGCCGGCGGCACGGCGATGCGCGCGTGCAGATCGATCTCGCCGAGCTCGGCCTTGCGCAGCACCGCCGCGACCAGCGGCAACTTGTAGGTGCTGCACATGGTGAAGCGCTCGTCGCCGCGGGTGGCCCAGCGGCGGCCGTCGGCGGTATCGAGCACCGCCACGCCCAGGCGCCCGCCGCTGCGTTGTTCGAGCTTGGCAAGACGCTCGCCGAGCGCGTCGCCGCCGTTGGGTTCATCGCCTTCGACGGGCGCGGCCGCAACCACGTGCGGGGCGAAGCCGGCGCCCGCACCGGCGATCAGCAGGAAGGTCACCGCGCTTTCCAGGAAATTGCGTCGTTGCATGGCCGGGCTCCAACGGAAGAGGAGCCTGGATTATTCGAAGCGGCGGACGCGGCCACAAACGAAGAATTCTCGTCCCAGGCAAAAGATTTCCTGCTGGCGCGGCGGCCTCAGGCTGCGCCGATCCAGTGCTGCGCCAGCGCGCGCGCCGCATCGGCGAGGATCGCGCTGCGCGCGTCGTCCTCGCCCTGCGCCTGGGTCAGATAGGTCGCGATGAACACCGGCTTGCGTCTTTGCGGCCAGACGATGGCGATGTCGTTGGTGGTGCCGTTGCCGCTGCCGGTCTTGTCGCCGATGCGCCAGTCTTTCGGCAGCCCCGCGCGCAGGCGCTTGTCGCCGGTCTGGTTGGCGATCAGCCAATCGGTGAGCTGGCGGCGCGAGGCGGCGCTCAGCGCATCGCCGAGCAGCAGCGTGCGCATGCTCGCCAGCATCGCGTTGGGCGAGGTGGTGTCGCGCGGGTCGCCGGGCAGGGCAGTGTTGAGCTCGGGCTCGTTGCGGTCCAGGCGGGTGACCTTGTCGCCGATGCCGCGCAGGAAGCGGGTCAGCCCGGCCGGATTACCGACCAGCGGCAGCAGCAGATTGGCGGCGGCGTTGTCGCTGATGGTCATGGTCGCCTCGCACAACTGGGCGAGGCTGGCGCTGCCGCCGGCCTCGGCGATCGGCGTGGTGATCGGCGAATGCGCGATCAGCGCCGACTTCGGCACGGCGAGCCGCTGCTGCATGTCGAGCTCGCCCCGATCGGCCTTGCGCAGCACCGCCGCGGCGAGCAGGAACTTGAACGTGCTGCACATGGCGAAGCGCTCGTCGCCGCGCACATCGAAACGGCGGCCGTCGGCGGTGTCGAGCGCCGACACGCCCAGGCGCCCGCCGCTGCGCTTTTCCAGTTCGGCCAGGCGCGCGCGCAGCGCGGCATCGGCGGACGCGGCGGGCTTCGGGCTCAGCGCCGACACGCCGAAACTGGCCGCGGCGCCGCCGGCGAGCAGCAAAGTGCCGGTGCATTGGAGGAACGCGCGTCGTTGCATGGGGGACTCCTTCGGGGCGGACCCCGATTATTGGCAGCGCTGCGGGCGGCGGCAAACGAGGAATTCTCGCGGCTGGCAAAAGAAATCCTTGCAGCGGATGGGGAGGCGCGCCGCAGTTTGCGCAAACGGTCCGATGGCGTGTCGGATCGAGATGAACGGGCGATGCGCCCCCGCGCTGCATCGCGATCTCCCTGTAGGAGCGGCGCGAGCCGCGACCGCGACACTGCGCCTGCGACGAAACGTTCGCCGCGAGCCGTTACGCCGCGGTCGCGACTCGCGTCGCTCCTACAGGGTCTTCGGCCACTACGCGATCTTCCTGTAGGAGCGGCGCAAGCCGCGACCGCGACTCTACGCTTGCGACGAAACGTTCGCCACGAGCCGATACCCCGCAGTCGCGACTCGCGTCGCTCCTACAGGGTCTCCGGCCACTACGCGATCTTCCTGTAGGAGCGGCGCAAGCCGCGACCGCGACACCGCGCTTGCGACGAAACGTTCGCCGCGAGCCGTTACCCCGCAGTCGCGACTCGCGTCGCTCCTACAGGGGGCTTCGGCCGCTTCGCCTTCGTCTTGCGGCGTCAATGGCAAGCCCGCAACGTCGAATTCGTCCGCGCCGCCTCGCCCCGCGCATGCGCAAGCCGCTGCGCCGCGAACAGCCGCCAGCTCAGCGCCGCCAGCGCCACGACACCCGCTCCGCCGTACCACCACAGCCAGGCGAATCCGTGCACCAGCGCCTGGTGCGCGGCCGCACCGGCGTCGGTGCCCAGGCCGAGGCGCTGCGCCGCATCCAGATCGCCGACCGCGATACGCGCCGCCAGCGCGCGCAGGGTCGCGCCGTCCAGCGCCGCGCCGACGGCGCTGCGCAGATGCGCGGCGATGCCCGCGATCAGGATCAAGCCCATCAGCGCGATATTGATCGCCAGCGTGATCAGGCGCGCGCTCATGTCGATGCCCGAGGCCATGCCGGTGCGCGAGGCCGGCACCGAGCCGGTGGTGGTGTTGCTCACCAAGGTGTTGGTCAGCCCCAAGCCGATGCCCGACAGCACCGCGCCGGGAAGGATCGTCTTCCAACTGGCGGCGTCCGGCAGGCTGCCCGCGTACATCGCCAGGAACCCGACGCCGATCAACGCCAACCCCAACGGAATGATCCGCCCGGCGCCATAGCGCTGCGCCCAGCGCTCGGCCAGCGGCGGCATCGCCAGGGTCGGCACGGTGTAGGCGAGCAGGGCGGTGCCGGCGCGGACCGCGTCGTAGCCCAGCGCGCTCTGGAAATAGATCGGCAGATAGATCATCAGCGGCCAGAAACTGAAGTTCATCCCGATCGAGCCCATGATCGCGCCGGAAAACGCGCGGATGCGGAACACGCCGAAGTCGAACATCGGATGCGCGCGGCGCCGTTCGATGCGCACGAACGCGACCAGGCTCACCACCGCGGCGGCCAGCACCGCCAGCAACGGCGCATCGCCGTAGCCGGTTTCCGGCGCCTGGGTGATGTAGTACGTGAGCCCCAGCACCGCCAACGACAGCGTCGCCAAGCCGGCCACGTCGAGCGGATGGTTCTGCGCCTCGCGCGATTCCTGCGCGCCCAGCGCCACCATCGCCCAGGTCAGCGCCGCCAGCGGCGCGTGCACCAGGAACACCCACGGCCAGCTCGACAGCGCGACGATGCCGCCGCCGATGATCGGCCCGAACCCCAGGCCGAAGCCGAACACGATGCCGAACACCGCGAACGCGCGGCTGCGCTCGCGGCCTTCGCGGAACTGGTGCGAAAGGATCGCGAACTGGCTGGTCAGCATCGCGCCGCCGGCCAGTCCTTGCAGGAAGCGTCCGGCGATCAGCACCGGCATGTTCGGCGCCAGCCCGCACAGCAGCGAGGTCAGGCCGAAGGCGACGGTGCTGATGACGAACACGCGCCGGCGCCCGTAGCGGTCGGCGAAGGTGCCGGCGGCCATCAGCACCGTGGTGCAGGCCAGGGTGTAGGCGTTCATCACCCACTGCAGGTCGCGCAGGCTGCCGTGCAGCTGTTTTTCCAGGGTCGGCAGGATCACCGGCACGCTGGAGATCTCCAGGCCGAACATCAGCGCGGCCAGGCTGATCGCGCCGAGGGCGAGCGCGTTGCGTGTGGAGACGGACAAAGTCATGAGGGCATCCGTGTAGGTGGTCGGCGAAGCGCGGGCGAGCGGACGCGCCGCGGGCCCGCGGGCTTCGCGTGTGGGGCAGGGCGGGGCGAGCGGACGCGCCGGCGGATCAGCCTCGCGCGGGGCTGCTGCCAGCGTGGTGGCGGTGGCGCCGGTTCGCGCGAACCGGTCGCTGCGGCGGAATGCCGGCGGCGATGCGCGCGGCATCGTCCCGGCAGCGCAGCCATTGTGTTCCCCGGCTACTCATGAGGGAAATGATTTGATTTTGTAGAATCCATCGACAGCCATCATCAATCGTGAGGCGCGCCATGGACTTCGACCCGACCCTGCTGCGCACCTTCGTCGCCGTGGTCGAAACCGGCGGCTTCACCCGCGCCGGCGAGCGCCTGCACCTGACCCAGTCGGCGATCAGCCACCAGATCCGCCGGCTCGAAGACCAGGTCGGCCGCGCCTTGCTCCACCGCACCACGCGCCGGCTGACGCTGACCGAGGACGGCGAGGACTTCCTGCGCCACGCGCAACAGATCCTGCAGTCGCTGGAAGCGCTGGCGCGGCGCTTCCAGCCCTCGCCGATCGCCGGCAGCGTGCGCTTCGGCGTGCCCGAGAACTTCATCGGCGACCGCCTGCCCGGCCTGCTGCGCCAGTTCGCCTGCGCGTTCCCGAACGTGCGCATGGACGTCAACGTCAGCATGAGCATGGACCTGCGGCAGATGGTCGACAACGACGAACTCGACCTGGCCGTGGTCATCGGCCTGCCCGAACGCAGCGGCGAACAGGTGCTGCGGCGCACGCGCTTCGTCTGGGTCGCCGCCGATCATTTCGACATCGCCGCCGGCCGCTCGCTGCCGTTCGCGTTCTTTCCTTCGCCCTGCGTCAACCGCCACATCGGCGTGTCCGCACTCGACGGCACCGGCGTGGACTGGCATGTGGTGTTCACCTCGCCGAGCCAGCAAGGCCTGCTCGCCGCGGTCGCCGCGGGGCTGGGGATCACGGTGATGGTCGAAGACGACGTCGAGCCCGGCATGCGCATCGTCGACGGCCACTACGGCCTGCCGAAACTGCCGCCGGCCGAGTTCGTGCTGCTGCGCCGCCCGGGCGCGTGCACGCCGGCGGTGGCCGCGTTCGGGCGGATGATCGAAGAACTGCCCGACAGCGCGCCGAGCCCGGCGCGCACATTGCGCAGCGCCTGAGCACAGCCGGCGTGCTCTTGCCGGTGGTCTTTGTCGGGATAGGTCCTGCCAGCGCTTCTTGTGGGAGGGCCTTCAGGCCCGATGCTCTTGTTTCAGATCGAAGTGAACCGAGCGCAGAGCATCGGGCCTGAAGGCCGTCCCACAAAAGCGCGCGATACCGCGCGACCTGCAGACACGAGTGGTTCGACCTCAGCGGCGTTATCCAACCTGGTTCGCCGCATGCGCGGGCGTGGCCAACGCGCGCCGGCATTCGCAATGGCGCGGTCGCGGCTCGCGCCGCTCCTACAGGCAGATCGCGACACGGCCGAAGCCCCTGTAGGAGCGACGCAAGTCGCGACCGCGCCACTACAAATGCCGGCGCCACCCAACCCACACAACCGCCCAAACCGCCCCGAGCCCACCGAAGCCTCCTGTAGGAGCGACGCAAGTCGCGACCGCGCCACCTCCACCACCGGCGCAACCCGCCGGCCGCGATATCCCCCGGCCGCCCCTCTGATCGCCGAATCCCCCCTGTGACGCCGCTCACGCCTCGCCACTGGCTGTCGCGGCCACGACGGGCACCGGCACCGCGCCCCGGCCCGGCGGCCACCCCGCGAAAATCCCCGCGCCACCCGCCCGCGAACCGCCGCCCCATCCGCCAATAGACCCGTCACGCCGGGCTGGCTAGTATCGGCCGACCACCCCTGGGGCCCCACCTATGAAATTGATCGCCACACCGTTGGCGGTGCTTTGCGCCGCCGTCCTGTCGATGCCCGCCTACGCCGCCAAGCCGGCCAAGGCGCCGAAAGCGCCGAAGACGCCGCTGTTCGACACCAAGCGCCTGTCCGAGGAAGTCAAAGTCCTGTCCTCCGACGAGTTCGAAGGCCGCGGCCCGGCCACCGAGGGCGAGAAGAAGACCATCGATTACCTGATCGCCCAGTTCAAGGCGGCCGGCGTCCAGCCCGGCGGCGACCTCAAGGACGGCAAGCGCCTGTGGACCCAGGCCGTGCCCCTGCTGCGCTCGCAGATCAGCGGCACCCCGACCCTGTCGGTGGCGGTGAAGAAGAAGGCCCGCCCGCTGGTACAGGGCAACGACATCGCCGTGCGCGCCGCGCTCGACGGCTCCAAGGCGGTCAACATCAAGAACGCGCCGCTGGTGTTCGCCGGCTACGGCGTCAGCGCCCCCGAGCGCCAGTGGGACGACTTCAAGGGCATGGACCTCAAGGGCAAGGTCGCCGTGGTCCTGATCAACGACCCGGACTTCGAAACCGGCGCCGGCCCGTTCGGCGGCAAGGCCATGACCTACTACGGCCGCTGGACCTACAAGTACGAAGAAGCCGCCCGCCGCGGCGCGCTCGGCCTGCTGATCGTGCACGAGACCGACCCGGCGTCCTACGGCTGGGCCACGGTCAAGAACTCCAACACCAACACCATGTTCGACGTGGTCCGCGACAACCCCGGCGCGACCCACCCGACCCTGGAAGGCTGGATCCAGCGCGACACCGCGGTGAGCCTGTTCAAGAGCGCCGGCCTGGACTTCGAAAAGCTCAAGAAGCAGGCCCAGACCCGCGAGTTCAAGCCGGTGGTGCTGAAGAACGTCACGTTCTCGGCCAACTACAACGTCGACAGCGAAGTGATCACCTCGCAGAACGTCGTCGGCCGCGTCGAAGGCAGCAAGCGCCCCGACGAAACCGTCATCTACAGCGCGCACTGGGACCACCTCGGCATCGGCCAGCCCGATGCCAAGGGCGACACCGTCTACAACGGCGCCATCGACAACGCCACCGGCACCGCCGCGCTGATCGAAATGGGCCGCACCTTCGCCAAGGCCAAGAAGCCGCTGCGCTCGGTCGTGTTCCTGGCGGTGACCGCGGAAGAAAAGGGCCTGCTCGGCTCGGAGTACTACAGCGCCAAGCCGCTGTACCCGCTGGCCAAGACCGTCGCCGTCATCAACACCGACGCGCTCGACCCGGGCGGCATCGCGCGCGACTTCACCACCTCCGGCAGCGCCAAGCAGGAACTGCTGGACGAACTGATCGCCACCGCCGCCAAGTGGAACGTCGCCTACGCGCCCGACCCCAAGCCCGAAGCCGGCCACTTCTTCCGCTCCGACCACTTCCCCTTCGCCAAGCGCGGCGTCCCGGCGGTGTCGTTCGGCTCGGGCGAAGACAAGGTCGACGGCGGCGTCGCCGCGGGCAAGGCCGAAGCCGAGGCCTACGTGAAGGACCGCTACCACCAGCCGGCCGACCAGTGGGAAGCCAGCTGGACCTTCCAGGGCATGGCGCGGGATTTGCAGATTCTCTATACGTTGGGGAGCGATCTGGCGAATTCGACGCGGTGGCCGAATTGGGCGGAGGATTCGGAGTTCAGGGCGGCTAGGGATGAGTCGGCGGATCAGCGCGCTACAAAATAAGTAGATTCAAATCCCAGTAGGTAGTAGCTCGAGTGATGCGATTGGAGCTGAAATGGCCGCGGTTCAGTCCAAACTGACCGCGGCTTTTTTATTTTGATTGCTGAGATCGCGATAGTGTAACGATGGCGCTAGGGCATTGAATTTTCCACAAATTTTGTGTGTGTTATGCGTACTTGCTGCATCGTCTGTATCAAATATGTAACTCTCGTTGGAGTGCGTAGTTGTTAGGGTGCGCCTTTGCGTGCTAAAGCTGTTGCCCGCTATGGAGCAGTTGTCTTTGGGCTTGTCAAAGGAGGGGGGGCAATGGCGAGTAAAGAGAAGGAGCTGAATAAGCTTCGTGTACTAATTCAGGAAAATCTTCGCGTACAACGAGGCGGGGCGGATCGAGTTAAGTACATTGATGGCGGAACTGCGCTGGTAGATGCGATCAGTAGACAGAATCACGTTGTTTTCGCGAGGCGAGGGTGTGGCAAGTCTCTATTGCTGCATTCATCCGCAGGCATGTTGGGTGACGGCAATAAAGCCATTTATCTGAACTGCGAGGACTTCAAAAGGCATTCCTTTCCTAATGTGCTGATAGAGATACTTGATGCGTTATTCGGTGAGTTGGAAGCGCATCTTTGGGGATGGTTTGGAAAGAAGAAAAAATCCAAATTATTGATTCAAAAAATTCGTCAGGATCTTGCTTCATTGCGGCAGAAGGAAGATGTGTCAGAGCAGCAGGTTCGCGAAGTCGAAGCGAACGGAAGCGGGAGGTCAGGCGGGGCTGATGTCGAGGTGATGGCTCCTGGCGGGGCGGGTTTCAAGTTGGGGGCTAAGCAAGAAGAAACGAAGAAGAAAGAGATCGAAAGAACATTCAAGACGCGGAGCGACAAACTTCGGGACTTAGATAACTGGCTTCCTTCACTAAAAAAGCAAATCGCTGAGTTCTTTGCGTTGTCCTCTTCCGTGGAAACAGTTTTAATCCAGGTTGACGATTTTTATCATCTTCGCCGTGAAGATCAGCCTTTTGTCGTCGATTACATACATAGGCTCTGTAAGGATGTGCCGCTATATTTCAAAGTGGCTACCTTGAAGCATGCATCAATTCTATATGTTGATCGTGATGGACAGCCTATTGGCGCCCAAGAGCGCCATGACTATCAGCCGATCAATATTGACTATACATTAAGCGATTTTCAAAAGACGCAAGGTCAAAACAAAAGAATTCTCACTGAGTTCTGCCGTTTGGCAGGGCTTGGTGCTAACGCAGTCCCTACTCTATTTAAAGGGGAGGGCTTCTCGCGCTTAGTCATGGCTGGCGGCGGAGTGCCGCGAGATACGTTGTCTCTTTTTCTAGAAGCACTTCGTGATGCGCAAGCCAATGGTGATGGGCGTATCGGTAAAGATGACGTGCGCGTTTTGAGTCGGTCTAATTTTGAGCGCCGTATTGAGGAACTCAAACATGACTCTCAAACGGGCGATCATGAGCCCCTTATAAAGGGGATTTACGTGTTGCGAGAATTCTGCCTTGAGAAGAAAACTAGCTGCTTTCTGATTGCAGAGCGTGTGCTCCAACAAGATGATCAGTTCAGGAGCTTGATTTATCGGCTGCTTGACTATCGGATTGTTCATAACGCCGGGACCGCTCTCACTCATAAGTCGCATTCCGGATCCTTCCAGGCATTTGCGATAGACATTGGTTGCTATGCGCACCTGCGTAAGCTGCAAGGAAGGATGAATGAAGTTGATCTTTCAAAGGCCGACGCACATGAGCGACTTCGATCTGCTCCTGTGTTGGATTTGACCTCGTTTCAGAGCAAGTGGACATCTGTTCCAAGCGACGCAGAAGCTCGGATGACTAACGAAGAGGTCGAGCATTAAGGTCGAAGTGAAAAGTCCATATGGACTGCTGGAAACCGTGCGTTGGCGTGGCACTATTCAACTATTGCATGGATTCGAGATGAGAAAGCCCTTGCTCTTCGGCAGGTCCGTATGAGTTCAAATTCCGTCAAGCCTACAGGTCGTCTCGTATATGGGCCGGCCTGCTAGGGGATTTACTCTCGCCTACTTCTAAGCCGCCTCTAAGCCGACAACAGCGATGTAGTTGAGTGGTCTTCGTTTTGAGCGTGCTGCCCGAGAGCGATCAACGCGAACTTGAGGTGGAGTTGACGGCGCGGGTGAGCACGTCGGAGGTTAGGGAGCCTTCGCGCGTTGCTCGCCGATCCTCTCGTGCAGCCTTGGCGCCCGTCCGCGCCAACTCGCCATTGGATGATCCCAGGCGCGCTCCACGGGGGGGGCGTGCAAGTTTTAAGTATTTTTTCAATCCGCGATTCCAAAAAAGCTCTGCGCGAGTTCTAAAAAGCTCCATGTGTAAGCCTAATTAGCTGACACGAGCCCCCGAAAAGCTTCACGCGTACGCCAAATTGGCTCGTTCGAGTCCGAAACTTGCTCACGGGAGAGCAAAAAAGCCTCTGGCGAGTCACGAATTAGCTTATCGAAGAGCGAAAAAGACTCTCGCGAATTAAAGCGTGGCGCTTCGGAGGACAGAAAAGGCCTACGGGAGTCTGGCTGCCGCGCTCCAACGCATACGGAGTCAGTGGCGGCTTCCGGGATCGTTGCATCCGATGATGAAGATCTCTCTTGAGTTGGGGGGGGGGCGGACTTGGCATAGAGGCGGCGTGCATTGAGCACGCGAGTTCACCCTTTATGTCTCCACCAGCCACACTAAAGGTGAGCAGCGCTCCCGCGGCAACGAACTGGAACTTCCCGTGCGGGACTGGGCAGCCTAATGTGGCCGTCAGCGTGATAGGAGAAAGCGCATGGGCTTTGCTCAGGGGCGTCTGGTTTACGGTGTAACCAACCGGTTTTTTCGGGCCGCGATGATGGCGAGCGTGTTGGTGTCGCTGCTGGCCTGCGACAACGAAGTGAGTTCGCCTGCGCAGGCGACTCCTGTTGCCGCGGCGGCGTCTCAGGACAGGAAGGCATATACACCGAAGGCATCGGTAAGCGAGAGCGCTCAGCCCGAACCCGCCTGCCCTTCCCAGCAATTCGACACCTTCCTCAAGGCCTTCGCGAACAGTGCGGATCTGCAGGACGCCTTCTCGTCGCATCCCGTCCGCCACAAGTATCCGTACTACTGGAAGCACAACACCCAACCCGGCGACCCGGCGCATCCGAAGTGGGTGGTGGACGACGAGCCCGGCGCTGCGCGGGTCAAGTACCGCTACGACGCGGCCAGCGACCGGTTCATCTGGTCGGGCAAGAAGCTAAAGGCGGGCCAGCGGTGGACCAGCATTCAAGCGGACGAGACGGACGTTTCCTACGCGGCGCTTGCCGACTTCCGCATTCGGCGCGTGTCCGGTGTCCGCTATGAGGTCGAGTACGACGAAGGAGATATCGATACCTACGAACTGATCTCCGGCTGCTGGCGTTTCGCCCAGCGCTGGGAGCGCGAAGCGATCGTGGAGTGCAAGTGGCCTGATGAGTGCCGCAGCCAGCGCGAGTTCGAGGCGCCGATGAAGTAGGGCTACGCGACAGATCAAAGGCAGAAGGAGTCGGTCATGGACGACAAAGACGGTACGCCCTACAGGGTTGAGCAACTGGGCCCGCCGCGGGGACGCGCGGGGTTGCAGATCAACGAACCGGTAGCGGACTTCGACGGACTGGCCACGCATCATCCGGGCGACAACCGGCATGCGAAGTTGCGGGATGGGTTGGTGGTGGACGGCCAATCGGGGCGATTGCACGCCGTTATCGGCGGGGAAATCCAGGAAATCGAAATGGCCCGGGGCGGCAGGGATTTCGGTGGGTTGAAGCCCGATCAGGTTTTGCTGAAGAAAGATTTCCTCCTGGAAGACTCCACCAAGCCCCGAGGTGGCGGCCGCGATGTGGACGTGCCCGCGCCGGTGGACGGCTATGTACAGAGAATCAGCCGGGGCGAAGGTCTGGTCGATATTTACGACCGAAAGGACGGCGATCTGATCGCCCGCTTGCGGCATATGAGCAAGATTCCCGACCTGGAGGGGAAACAGGTCGTCTATGGACAGACGCTGGGTCAGCAAGACGATGTGGCGACCAAAGGCAAGCATGTCCACCTCGAGATGGACACCCGTTATTACCGGCAGTTCGAGAACTATGTCGCCGACCTGACCGAGGGGCGATTCAAGTTGGAGCCGGAGCATCGCGCAGGCGTCCGGCCTCGTCCCGTCATGGATGACGGCATGCTGAGATTGGGCGAATCCAGCACACGCATACGGGATTTGCAGGAACATCTGAACGGACTTGGCTACATAGGCGCGGACGGGCAGGCATTGACGGCCGACGGCGTCTATCGATTGAACATGCAACGCGCCGTGTTGGACTACCAACGCGAGCAGTGCCTGCCGCAAACCGGTGATATCAGCCGCGAGATGCTGCAAGCGGTGCCTGCGCGAACACCGGGCCCGTTCGATCCGGCGTTGGGAGGCATCCCCGCACAGGGATTGCCGTATGCCCCAATGCCGCATCCCTTCGGTATGGGCTCCGATGATCGCCCCTGCGCGCCGCCGACGCCTCAGCAAATCGAGGACGCTGCGGAAAGGCGCCGGCCGTTGGAGCCGGTGTTTTCCGTGGCGCCGCCGTCGATCTCCAACGATCCGTTGGTGCAATCGATCCGCGAACGGCTGCCGCAGGCGTTTGCCAGTCACGGGGCCGTGCCGCCGGAGACGGATCTGGACCGCATCGCCGCCGGTTTGGCGGTCGAATGCCGTAAGCAAGGCATCGAGCGTCCCGACCATATCGTGGTCGGCAATCCGGCGGCCGATGGTTCCGGACGCCACGTTTTCGCCGTGGTGGGGGATCTGCGCGATCCGGCCAGTCATCGGGTCGACGTGGCCGGTCAGGCCGCGGCGCAAGTTCCGGCTGAAGCGTCGCTGCGCAAGCTCGATGAGCTGCAGGCTTCGGCGCCTGCGTTGGCGCAGGCGGATCAGGCTCAGGAACCACAGAAGGCTCCGGCGATGCGAGTTTGATGGGCACGTAAGCGTCGGCGACAATGCGCAACGCAATCGCAGTAGACGGCCGCGCAGATACGTACAGACGACGATGGAGCCCAGATGAAACTGGTTGCAGATGTGATCCGCCTGTCGTCCGGTTGCCCGTCTTGGCGGCTGTATGCGACCGATGGCCCGAAGAGCGCCTGCGATGCCGTGACCGGTACGTTGTTAGACCTGGTCGGAATGGCGCACGACACGATCGAGGAGGTGTTCGGCTTGCTCGATCGGGTGCAATCGGGAAGCTATGTCCGCGAGCATCCGCAATTGGCCGATTTCGGCTTCAATGATGTACTGGTGTGGGTGTGCCCGCCCGAGGCCGCGCCGGGCTCGCTGACGATTTCCAAGGAGTATGTGCCCGAGTGGTCGCTGGAGTTCGGTGCGCCGCAACGGTTTACCACGGCCCAGCTTCGCGCTGCGGTCTCGCACTTCGAGGCGTTCAAGCGTGCGGTCGATTTGCGCGACCTGGAAGCGTCGGTGGGTTATCGGTCCGAAACCTCGTTCGTATGGGAGCCATAATGGTCGGTTTGGACCTGGCCCATGCGCGGCGGAGCATTGACGGAGTGCGCACGCGTTCCATGACCGGGCTTCGCTCCTCACGGCGTCGCGGCGGGCAGGCGCGACTTCGCGCAGCCGCATTGATGCGAGGGACGCCAGCGCCATGATCGTCTATCGCTTCGGACCGCATAGCGCCGACGAGCTGACCGTGTGGTTCGACATGGCCGGCGCCGAAACCATGCTCTGCGCGTTGAATGCATTGGCGACGAGCGAACAGGACGAGACCAGCGAAGAGCTGCATGCGACACGCCTGCTTGAGGCATCGGCGGCTCCGGCCCGCATCGTGCTGGCGCGCTCGGCGCAGGATGCGATGGTCAAGTCCGATGCTGCGGTGCGTTTGTCGATGGCCGACGAAACCGTGGACTATGCGGTCATCAAGCTGCGCGACTTCCTCGGCTCCAGGGATTTCTCCCCGGCCGAGTTCGCGGCCTTCGTGCGCGAGGGCCGCAAGTACGATACCCAGGTCTATTTCTGCAGGCTCGACGAGCAGACCGCGCTGCGCGCCGGCGGGTGACGGCTTGCGGGCGATGCCGCGCGGTTGCCATTTGTGACCGAACGCAGATAACGCTCGCCTGATCGATGTCCCGCCCATGCCATGATGAATGGCCCGCGCAGTGGAAGCGCATGGCGCTTCGGCTGGCGGCGCTCATCGTTATTCAAGGAGGAAGTACATGATCGGCAAGAAGCTAAGCGTCCTGGCCGTGGGCCTGGCTGCGTTCGGGTTTTGCGCGATGGCGCAGGCCGCCCTGGTTCGCGAGGTGCGGACCTACTGGATCTACGGTTATCCGCAGGAGCCCCACACCCGCGATGCCTGGGTCTACTGCCTGCCTGGCGAGATCGCCACCGGCGGCGGTTACGACACCAACGAGATCTTCGAGCTGAAGATCATCAAGAGCGCGCCGATCACCTACGCGCCCGATGGCCGGCAGGGGTGGACGGTCCGCTACGTAAGTCCGTATGGCGTGCCGACTGCGATCAGCATGGGGACGATCCATGTGATCTGCATGAAGGAGCAGTAGTTCGCCGGTTTCATGCAAGTCGTCACGGGCGGCGCCTCGGCGTCGCCCGTGACGTGGGCCTGCAGCTGAGCGGAGGGCATCGGGAGCGAACTCCCTTCCGCGTCAATGCGCGTGGCCGTTGCGCTTGATGTAGGCGGCGGCGAACGGGTCGAGTTCCATGTCGCCGAGGTCGGCGTAGTCAGTCTCTCGATAATCGCCGGTGGCGGTAAATGCGGTTTGCGCGCCGACGCGTTCGAGCTTGACCAGCTTCAGTTCGTAGAATCCGGCGTCGCCCTTCTTCGGTTTCGCCGGGCCCGTGCGGTAGTACGCCGGCAGGCCTTCGCCAGACAGCCATTCCAGCGCGATCGCTCGCCCTTCCGCGCTTTCGCCGCGATAGCGCTCCGCGCTCAAGCCCAACACCTTGGCCGAACCATCGCGTCGGAGCGTCTCGCGCAACCGCGGATTGATCGGGCTAGCCAGCTGTTCCCACTGCGGCATGCGGCCGGTGGTGCGCAGGTCGCCCGGAGCCCAGGCCACACTGCGTTTTTCCGCGGCGAACAGCTCCAGCCGGGCGATGCCGTCGGGCGTCTGCCGCCACAGTTCGACCGGTTCGCCGGGTTGGCGGTATTCGATGCGATCGGCGGTGCGCACCAGGGTCAGCGTGCGTTCGCCGCGGGCGTCGCGCACGGTGTAGTGCGCGACCAAGGCCTGCGCGTCCGGCGCGGCGGCGGGGGCGATCACGGCGTCCGCGACGCCGGCGGCAGGCGCGGCGTTCGCCGTGGCCGCGTCGCCGGCCCAAGCGGGGCCGGCGAGTGCGAACACGAAAGCGAGCGCGAGGACGCTACCCATCCCGACCCGCCGCACGCCGGCGGCAGGTCGCTTCGATCCAGAACCCATCACGGCCGCAGCGATCACAGCTTGGCCTGATTGCGCGCCATGCCTTCGCGCAGGTCCTCTTCCATCAGCGGCGCGGCCAGGGCGCCGCGGCCGTGGCTCCAGTTGCCGTTGCCGCAGTAGCCGAACAGCGCGCACAGGAAGGCGCTGGTGTTGCGCTGCGACTGCGCCATCACGTGGAAGATCGTGTTCTGCTCGACCACGCCCTGGAACGCGTGCGCGCCGGGGCCGCGGGCGTAGATGCCGACGTCTTCGGCGGCGTGGGTCTCGTCGCCCAGCGGCACGGTCGCTTCCTGCAGGTAGTCCGGGTGCGCGGTGTCGACGTTGCTCAGGTCCGGGCGCGCGTTCGGGCCGCGGTAGCCGGGGCCGTTGACGTAGCCCAGCGTGGTGTAGGGCTTGCCGTTCTTGTCCAGGGCGAGCTGGCCGTTGGTGACGACCTTGCCGAGGATGTCGTTGCCTCGGTCCGGGTAGCCGGCGACGGTGAAGGTGTGGCTGTGGTCGGCGGTGACGATGATCAGGGTGTCGCGCTCGTCGGTCTTCTTCAGCGCGGTGCGCACGGCGTCGGACAGGGCGATGGCGTCGGTCAGCGCGCGGCTGGCGTTGCCGGCGTGGTGGGCGTGGTCGACGCGGCCGCCTTCGACCATCAGGAAGTAGCCCTTGCGGCTGTTGTTGTCGAGCACGTCGATGGCCTTGGCGGTCATCTCGGCCAGGCTCGGTTCCTTGCCGGTGTCGTTCGGGCGGTCCTGTTCGTATTCCATGTGCGAGCGTTCGAACAGGCCGAGCAGGTGGCGGGTGCGGCGCGGGTCGATGGCGTCGAACTGGGCCTTGTTCCAGACGTAGCTGGCGCCGGCGCGCTTGCTCCATTCCTGCGGCAGGTTGCGGCCGTCCTTGCGCCGGCCGGCGGCGCCGGCGTCTTCCGGGTCGCTCACGGTGTTGGGCAGGAAATAGCTGCGGCCGCCGCCGAGCGCGACTTCCAGGCCGTCGCCGTAGGGGAATTCGATCAGCTGGCGGGCGATGTCCTTGCAGCCGTTGGCCTTGGCTTCGGCGCTGAGTTCGGCGTCGCTTTCCCAGTCGCGGTTGGGCGTATGCGCATAGGTCGCCGCCGGGGTGGCGTGGGTGATGCGCGCGGTGCTGACGATGCCGGTGGCCAGGCCCAGTGCCTCGGACAGTTCCAGCATGGTGACCACGCCCTGGCCGCGCGCGGACGCGCAGTCGCCGTACTTGGCCTTCTGGGTGACGCTGAGCACGCCCTGGTTGGTCTTGATGCCGGTGACCATCGCGGTCATGGTCGGCGCCGAGTCCGGGGTCTGGCCGTCGACCGAGTAGGTCTTGGACAGACTCACGTAGGGCAGCTTTTCGAACGAGAGGAAGTTCTCCTCGCCGCTGCCGCCCTTGAGCTGGCCTTCGCGGATGCGCGCGGCGGCGACGGTGGAGATGCCCATGCCGTCGCCGACGAACAGGATCACGTTCTTGGCCTTGAACGGCAGCGGGCGCAGGTTGGCGCCGTCGCGCGCGGTTTTGGCGCCTTCCTCGAACCAGCGCTGCGCGCTCTCTTCGCGCGGCGGCGCCTTGCGCGCGGCCTGCCTGGGCGCGGCCAGCGCGGGCAGCGCGATCAGCACGGTGGACAGGGCGGCGCCCAGAATGGTGTAAGCGGGCAGGGCGGTACGATGCGTGGAAGCGCGCATGGGACGGGGCTCGTCGGTGGTTCGGGGGAGCGGCCACTGTCGGACGGCTTGATTGCAGTCGCATGACTGACTGGGAAGCGCATCGCAGAAGCGCGACCTGCATCGTGATTGGCGCGCCGTGCGCTCGCGCACGGACGTGCGGCGCGCTTCGCGATGGCGTTCGCAGTTCGCCGCTGCGCGCGCGAGCGCTTCCCGTTTCGCCCCGATTCGTTCCCGCAATCGTCCTCGCCGCGGTGCGTGCGCCTGAGTAGTGTGGAGCTCGCGGGGCGGACGTGCGCTGCGTGTCGTTCGGCGGGCAGTCCGGGCTGCAGGAGCGTCCCGGCCGTTTTTCATTCATCCAAGGAATCGGACAGGAGCAAGCTTCGCCTGCGGCGCGCACGCGCCGGCGGCGTTCGTCAAGCCGTGGTCGCTCGGCAACGGCTGGGTGCATCAGCACGATGAGGATTGGTTCAACCAGAACGCCTGGTGCGGCTAACCGGACGGTGCGATGAGCGGCGGCGGCAACACCTGGCGCGGCATCGCCCGCATGCGCTGATCGTTCACGCGACGCCGAATCCGCGTTACCGCCGCACCGCGGCCGCCGCCGTTCTCCCTGTGGACGGCGCCGGCTCGCGGTGCGGTTCTATTTCGGCCGAAACGGAGCCGCGAGGTCCGACGGTAGGAGCTGCGCAAGCTGCGACCGCGACATCGCGCTTACCGCGCAACCGGCTACCCCACGGTCGCAGCTCGCGCAGCTGCTACCGTCGGCATCGAGGCCGCGTCGATCAGTGCGGCGGCGCTTCGTGCAGATACAGGGCGATGTTCTCGAACAATACCTGCGTCCCCTCGCGCCGGTCCTCGAGCGTCTGCAAGCCGTCGAAGAACGCCAGTTGCTCAGTGAACACCATGCGCGCCCCGTCGCCGTCGGCGTGGAACTGCACCGTCGCCAGCGACGCGGTCAGCCGGTCGTCGCCGACGTCCATCGAGAAGCCGTACACGATGCGCTGGTTCTCGACGATGTCGAAGTAATGGCCATGAAAGCGGTGGATCAACCCGCCCGGCCCGCGATTGACGATGACCTCCTCGCCGCCGCAGCGGAAGTCCATGCGGTGTTCGATCACCTCCATGCCGTCCTGGCACGTACTCCAGGCGCGCTTGGCCTGAGGGTCGGCCCAGGCGCGGAACAGCTTCCGCGGGCTGGCCGCGAACCGGCGTTCGATGGTGAATTCGCCGTGCTGCACGCTGCGCTCGCTCATGCTTCGTCCTCGTCGTCGGGTTGGCTGGCCAGATAGCGTTCGAGCGCGTCGAACTGCATCTGGTAGCGGGCCTTGCGCTGCGCGAGCCAGGTTTCCACCAGGGCCAGCGCGTCCGGCGCGATGCGGTAGGTGCGCACGCGGCCGCGTTTTTCCGAAAGCACTATGCCGCCGGATTCGAGCACGGCCAGATGCTTGACCACCGACGGCAGCGCCATCGCCAGCGGTTGAGCCAGTTCCGACACCGAGGCCGGGCCGGCGCTGAGACGGTCGATCATGCTGCGGCGGCTGGCGTCGGCGAGCGCCTGGAACAAGCGGTCCAGGCGCGCGGGGTCTTCGCTGCGGCGTCCGGTGCGCGGCGGCATGGCGTCAGTCCTGCAGGAAGCGCGCGGGGATCGCCGCGTGGAACGGGTACATCGGGAAGTAGGGCCGCGCCTCGGCCAGGGTGCGGCGCACCGAGGCGCGGTCCATCAGGCGTTCGTAATAGCTGCGCAGGCGCGCGTGTTCGGGCGCGAACGGCGCGACGATGGCGGCGTAGAACAGCGCCGGCGCGGCCGCGCAATCGGCCAGGGTGAACGCGTCGCCGCAGATCCATTCGTGCAGCGCCTGGCGTTCGATCATGGCGTAGGCGGTGGTGAGGGTGGCGCGCGCATCGGCGACGCCGCGCGGGTCTTTCTCATTGGGGCCGCGCAGTTCCTCCAGCACGATGCGCTGCATCGGCGTCTGCACGTACAGATCGAAGAAGCGGTCCCACAGGCGCACCTCCAGGCGCGCGTCGGCATCGGCCGGCAGCAGCGCGCGCGGGCCGGGATAGTGTTGTTGCAGGTACTCGATGATGATCGAGGTCTCCGGCACCGTGCGTGCGCGCGCTTCGTCGCGCAGCACCGGCATCTTGCCGACCGGCCACAGCTCGAGGAAATCGGCCTTGCCGCCGGGATCGCCCAGATCGACCAGGTGGGCCTGGAACGGCGTGCCGTTCTCGTACAGCGCGATCAGCACCTTGTGGCAGAACGAGGCCAGGGGGTGCGAGTACAGATGCAGGGACATGGCGGGCTCGCGGAGAGGGTGAAAGTTTCCTGTTCGGCTAAGTATTGCCTCGTCCCCGCGGCGATTGCAAGAACTCTTTCCCGTCCGGCTAAGTATTGGCTGGCCAGCCGTCCGAGCTACAGTTCGCCCGGCGGCGCGGCCGCGGATTCGAGCGCACGAGGAGCGCAGGGATGCAGGCGGACAGGTGGGTGATCGCGAACGCGCGCGGCCGATATGCGTGGTTGTTGCTGCTGTCTTCGGCGTTCGTGGCCCTGGGCGCCGCGATCGTGCTGCGCAAGCCGGGTCTGGAGGCTTACCTGATCGGCGGCGCCTCGATCGTGTTCTTCGGCGCCGGCGCGGTGCTGTTCGCGTTCGAGCTGATCGACCGGCGGCCGCGCTTGATCCTCGACCACGAAGGCCTGTACGACCGCACCCTCGGCGTCGGCACGATCCCGTGGCGCGACATCGCCGGCGCGCAGTTGCTGTCGACGCGCGGTCACGCGTTCGTCTGCCTGCAGTTGCGCGATCCCGAGCACTGGTTGAGCAAGCTGCCGCCGCGGCAGCGACGCTTGGTCGCGCTCAATCAGCGGCTGGGATTCGCGGCGCTCAACGTGAACCTGTCGGGCGTGCCGGCCGATCCGGTGGCGGTGCTGGAGCGGATATTGAAGTATTCGGCGATGTACGAGCCGGGCAGGGGATGAGCGTGAGCGAAGGTTCCGCTCAACGCGAGCAATCGTGTTTGCTGGAGTTTTTGCAGGACGAGTGGCGCCGCCGTTCGCCCGTGCAGCTGCGGCGCGGCGTCTGGATCTCCCAGCACGAGGCTGTCGCAGCGGATGCGTTAGAGGTGTCTGTGCTGTCGCTGCCGTTGCGGCGCGCGTGGTGGATGGATTGGGATGGGATCGAGCCGCGTCAGGCGCTGTCGTTCAAACGCTTCTGCGACTATCTGTCGCCGCGTGGCGCGCAGGCGCCCTATGAGATCGGCATGTCGAACTTCGCGGCGTTTCCGCAAGCGCCGTTCTACCGCATCGACCATACCCGCGGCCCACTGGACGCGGATGGCTGGCGGGTGCGGGTTGCGCCGCCTGCAGTAGAAGTATTGGAAAGACGCTGGATGTCGTGAGGACGCCCAGGGCGTACTCAGCGCGCCCTGCGCCCGCGCGTCGCCTTGCTGCGCTCCGCCATCGCCCGCGACCCCGCCAGGATCATGCGCACCATCGCGCTCATCTGTTCGATCAGCTCGGGATCCTTCTCGCGCGGCATGTCCATCGCGGTGGCGCCCATCGCGAACACCAGGCGGGTGATCGAGCGCGCGACCAGGGCCGGTTCGTACAGTTCGACGTCGTCCACGGCGGCCAGGCGGATCAGGTCCACGCGCAGCTCTTCTTCGAAGAACGACAGCTCGCGGTCGACCGCGCGCTTGAACGCGTCCGAGCCGACCGTGCCTTCGCGCAACAGCACGTGCAACAGGCGGTCATCGGACCGCAACTGTTCCATGAAAGCCTCGATGGAGCTGCGCACGATGCTGCGCCGCGTGGCCAGCCGGTGGCGCGCTTCGCCGACGATCTTGCGCAGCGACTGGCCGGCCAGGTCGATCAGCGCCACCGCCAGTTCGTCGGTGTCGCGGAACTGGCGGTAGAAGCTGTTGGGGGCGATGCCGGCTTCGCGCGCGACCTCGCGCAGGCTCAGCGTAGACACGCTGCGGTGCGGGCCGACCAGTTTGAGCGCGGCGTAGATGATGTCCTCGCGCGAGATCGTCGCCTTGCGGCCCGGGTGGCTGTCGACGTCGATGTCGGTGGTCAGGCGTTGGGTCACGGGGCGGCGGCGCGAAGACGGGCAGCGCACATGATACTCCCGTTGCTGAATTAATATACGGGTGTGCACACATCTGTGCGGATATCTGTATAGTGGCCCCATGAACGCTGCCGTCCGCCCCGCCTCCGCCCGCCCGCGCAGCCGCCTGCGCCGGCTGGTTTCGCCCTTCGTTTCGCCGCAAGTCTTTGATTTCTGGGCCTCCCGGTTCCATCCGACCTGGTCCTGGGAGCGCCCGCTGGCGCGCATCGTCGGCCGCAGCGAGGCCTCGGCCGACGCGGTGACCCTGCTGCTGGCGCCGAACCGGCACTGGCGCGGCGCCGTCGCCGGCCAGCATCTGCTCATCGGCGCGCGCATCGACGGCGCCCTGGTGACGCGCAGCTACAGCCTGTCCGACGCGCCGCGCGCGGACGGCCGCATCGAAATCACGGTCAAGGCGATCGAGGGCGGCAAGCTCAGCGGCTATCTGCATCGGCGCGCGCGCATCGGCGAAGTGCTCGAACTCGGCCCGGCGTTCGGCGAGATGACCCTGCCCGAACGCGCCGACGGCTCGCGCCTGTTCCTCGCCGCCGGCAGCGGCATCACCCCGCTGATGGCGATGGTGCGCGCGCAGGCCGCGCAGGGCATGGCGCAGCCGCTGACCTTGCTGTACTGGGCGCGTCGCCGCGAGGAGCTGTGCTTCGTCGACGAACTGCGCGCGCTGGCGGCGCAGCACCCGAACTTCCGCGTGCGCTTCCTGCTGACCCGGCAGGAACCGCGCGCCGGCGACGAAGACGCCGGCCGCATCGACGCCGATCTGCTCGCGCGCCACGCCGGCGACCTGGGCGAACGCGCGGTGTTCGCCTGCGGCCCGGGCGGCTTCGTCGACAGCGCGCGCGCGCTGGCCGACGGCGCGGCGCGCTCGTTCGCCAGCGAAGCCTTCACCCCGCCGCCGCGCGGCGACAGCGAGGACGGCTACGCCGAAGTCGTGCTGGCGCGCAGCGGCCGCAGCTTCCAGCTGCCGCGCGGCGAATCGCTGCTGACCGCGCTGGAGGCGCAGGGCCTGCAACTGCCGTCGGGCTGCCGCATGGGCCTGTGCAACACCTGCGCCTGCGGCAAGTCCGCCGGCGCCACCCGCCATCTGCACACCGGCCAGGTGCACGCCGAGCCGGCGTCCGCGCTGCGCCTGTGCGTGAGCGCGCCGGCCGGCGACCTCGTTCTCGATCTTTGACGCTGACTCCTTCTGAAGCCCACCGCATGAGCAAGCAACGCAACCGCGCGCTGAGCGCGCAGGAACTGGACCGCTTCGGCGAAGAACTCGACGCGCTGCGCGCGCGCACCCTGGCCCAGGTGGGCGAGGTCGACGCGCGCTACATCCGCCGCGTGGTCGCGGCGGTGCGCTGGACCGGCTTCGCCGGGCGCCTGCTGCTGTACGTCGGCGCGATCGGCGGCGCGTTCGTGTCGTGGCTGCTGTGGCCGGCCTGCGTGCTCGGCGCGCTGCTGCTGGCGGCGTCGAAGATCATGGAGAACATGGAAGTCGGCCACAACGTGATGCACGGCCAGTACGACTGGATGCGCGACCCGCATCTGGACGGCCGCACCTACGAATGGGACATCGTCGCCACCGGCGACAACTGGCGCAAGACGCACAACTACCAGCACCACACCTGGACCAACGTGCGCGGCATGGACGACGACATCGGCTACGGCCTGCTGCGGATCTTCCCGGAGCAGCGCTGGCGCCCGTTCTATCTGCTGCAGCCGCCGATCGCGGTGGTGTTCGCGCTGTTGTTCCAGTGGGGCGTGGCGATCCAGGAACTGCGCGTGGGCCGCTGGCTCGCGGGCAAGACCACGCATCGGCAGATGTGGCGCAAGTTCGCGCCGGTGGGGCGCAAGATGGGCAAGCAGCTGCTCAAGGACTACGTGCTGTTCCCCGCGTTGGCCGGCCCGTTCTTCCTGCCGGTGCTGCTCGGCAACCTGGTCGCCAACGGCATCCGCAACGTGTGGACCTATGTGGTGATCTTCTGCGGCCACTTCACCCACGACGTGGAAGTGTTCCCGAAGGAATCGGTGCGCAATGAATCGCGCGGCCATTGGTACCTGCGCCAGCTGCGCGGTTCGGCCAACCTGACCGGCGGCAAGGCCATGGATCTGATGACTGGCAACCTCAGCCACCAGATCGAACACCATTTCTATCCCGACATCCCGGCCTGGCGTTACGCCGCGATGGCGGTGGAAGTGCGCGATATCTGCGAGCGCTACGGCCAGCATTACGACCGCGGCTCATTGCCGGGGCAGTTCGCCGAAGTCAGCTGGCGGATCCTGCGCCACGCCTTCCCCAGCCGCCCGCGCAAGCGCCGGCCGCTGGTGCGGGCCGAGGTCGCGGTGGAAGCGCAGGGCTGAGCGTCGCGCAGTCCGGCCGCTAACGCTACGAACGAGTCCCCCGGCGTCCGCGCCGGGGGATTCTTCCTTTGGGCGCCGGCCGATGCGCAGCCGCGCTCAGGCCGCGCGCGCGAACGCTACCGATTCGGCGATGCCGATTTCGCCTTCGAATCGCCCGGTGCTGGTCGCCGGCCGCTGCTGCTCGATGGCGTGGGCGAAGACCACCGCCGGGTCGGCTTCGAGCCGGTCGAACAGGCGCTGCAGGTTCGGGAAATCGCGGCGGTCGACCACGTTGTGGTACTTGGTCCAGCGCGCGATGCCGATGAAGTAGGCGTCGGCCAGGGTGCGATGTTCGCCGAGCAGCCAGGGCTTGTCGCCGAGCATGCGTTCGAGCTCCTGGTGCGCGCGCACCACGCGGATGCGGCCGTATTCGGTCAGCGCGCGCTTCGTGTCTTCATCGGATTCGTGCTCCAGCAGCCACCACAGCGACGAGAACGAGCCGAAGAAGGTGGTGTTGAGGAAGGCCAGCATGCGGTTGAGTTCGTCGAATTCGCGCGTGCCCTGCTCGAACGAGATCCCGGCCTGCAATGCGCCCGGCAGCGCGCCGATGTGGTTGAGGATGGCCATGCTTTCGGCCAGATGGTCGCCGCGCGCGGTCTGCAGGGCCGGGGTTTCGCGCACCGGGTTGATCGTGGCGAACAGTTCGGTCTGCATGTCTTCGGGCATGTTCACGCGCGCCAGCCGATAGGGCTGGCCGGACCATTCCAGCGCGACGATGGAGCCGAACGAGCAGCCGGAGGGGACGCCGTAGTAGAGGATCGGGGACATGAGGGTTCCTTCGCTTGAGTGGGCCGCGGTGTTCGCGGCGGGTGTGGCCACTCTAGGTTCGTGGACTTTGGCCGTGTAGTCGGCGAAAAGTAGACTCAAAGTCCATGCATGTGTACTTTGCCGGCATGTTGAACCTCAACGACCTGGTCCTGTTCGCCACCGCCGTGGACAGCGGCGGCTTCGCCGCGGCCTCGCGCCGGCTCGGCGTGCCCAAGTCCACGATCAGCAAGCGCGTGGCCGCGCTCGAGGACGAACTCGGCGTGCGCCTGATCCACCGCACCTCGCGCAGCTTCGTGCTGACCGACACCGGCCGCGATTTCCACGAGCACGCGCGCGCGGCGCTGATCGAAACCGAGGCGGCCGAGAACGCGGTGCGCCGGCGCGTGGCCGAGCCCAGCGGCCGGGTCCGCATCACCTGCGGCGTGCCGACCGCGCAGGACCATCTGGCGCCGCACCTGCCGGCGCTGGCGCGCGCGTATCCGCGCCTGCAGGTGGAAGTCGACGTCAGCGACCGCTTCGTCGATCTGGTCCAGGAGGGCTACGACATCGGCGTGCGCAGCCACTTCGCGCCGCTGCCGGATTCGGGGCTGATCCAGCGCGTGGCCGCGGTCGAGCCGATCGTGGTGCTGGCCGCGCCGGCGTATCTGGCCGAACGCGGCGCGCCGCGCGCGCCGCAGGAACTGGCCGAGCACGATGGGCTGCTGACGGGGCCGGCGAATACCGAGTGGACCTTGCGCGACGAAGCCGGCGCCAGCGTCGCGGTGTCGCCGCGGCCGCGCATGGTCGCCAACGAGGGCCGGGTGCTGGCCGCGGCGGCGATCGCGGGGCTGGGCATCGCGGTGTTGCCTGAGCGGCTATGCGCGGTCGAGCTCGGCGATGGGCGCTTGCAGCGGCTGTTGCCGTCGTGGAATGCGGGGACGGTGACCACGAGCTTGGTGATGCCGCATCGGCGCGGGCAGTTGCCGGGCGTGCGCGCGGCGGTGGAGTTCCTGGTCGAGTGTCTGGGGCGCCAGCGCGGCTAGCGGCAGTACGCTTGTGGGAGGGCCTTCAGGCCCGATGCCTTTGGATCAGGTGGCTGCGTTGCCTCGGAAACAACAGCATCGGGCCTGAAGGCCCTCCCACAAAGGCCTCCCACAAAAGCCCCCACAAAGGCCTCCCACAATGAGCCGCTGCAATGAGCTGCTGCAATGAGGCGCTGCCAAGGCTTCGCAAAAACGCCTCGCCGTCTCAATCGCCCGCATCGTCCTCGTCCACCGGTATCGCCAGCCCGCGCTTGACCAGGCTCAGCGCGACATTGGTGGTGAAGCGCCGCACGTTCGGATTCTCCGCCACCAGCCGCAGCATCAGCGCGTCGAAGGCTTCGGTGTCCGGCGCGGTCGCCACCAGGACGAAGTCGGCTTCGCCGGTGACGTAGAACGCCTGCTGTATCTGTTCGCACTCGGCCAGCCAGCGGCGCAGTTGCGCCAGCAGCTCCGGACGTTCGCGCTCGACCTGCAGCGAGACCACGAAGAACGTCGGCTTGCCGACCTGCCTGGGGTCGAGCACGGCGGCGTGGCGCTCGATCACCCCGGCTTCTCGCAGCCGCCGCAGCCGGCGCTGGATCGCCGAAGGCGACAGCGCGACCTGCTCGGCCAGGCGCTCGGCGGTTTGGTCGGCGTCGTGCTGGATCCGGTTGAGCAACTGGCGGTCGAAGCGGTCGAGTTTCATGGCGCCATTCTAGGTGCGCGCCGGCGCGGCGGGCCGCGTTCGCGCCGGAAAAACGCGCAAGCGCGGCCGCGAACGCGGCGCAGGCGCGCGGCCTCGCCGTTAGCCTGATGCGCCCCGCACCCGGAGCGCCGCCGCATGCGCCTGCTGTACCAGACCCACTCGCCGTTCGCCCGCAAGGCCCTGGTGTTCGCCCTGGAAGCCGGGCTCGGCGAGCGCATCGAGGTCGTCCACCACGAAACCAGCCCGACCCTGCGCAACGAGCAGGTCTACGCGCAAAACCCGCTCGGCAAGGTGCCGGTGCTGCTGCGCGCGGGGCTGGCGCCGATCTTCGATTCCGACGTGATCTGCGCCTACCTCGATACCTTGCACGACGGCCCGTCGCTGATCCCCGCCCGGGGCGAAGCGCGCTGGCACGCGCTGCGGCTGCAGGCGGTGGCGCAGGGACTGGCCGACTGCGGCATCAAGGTGCGCTGGGAAACCGTGCGCCGGCCCGAAGCGCTGCGCTACGAAGCCTTGCGCGAGGGCTATACGCAGAAGCTGCTGGAAAGCTACGACTGGCTGGAGCGCGAGCTCGATATCGACGCGCCGCTGCACGTCGGCCATATCGCGGTCGCCACCGCGTTGAGCTGGCTGGAATTTCGCGAACTGCCCGATTTTCGCGCCGGCAGACCGCGCCTGTCGGCTTGGCAGGACGCGTTCGAGCGGCGCGCTTCGATGCGGGCGACGCCGTTGTCGGGGCAAACCCACGACTGAGCCGCGATTCGATCCATGTGGGAGCCCTTGGCCTTTGTGGGAGGGCCTTCAGGCCCGACGCTTTTCGATCCGATGCAGCGCAGCGACCTGAGCCAAGAGCATCGGGGCTGAAGCCCCTCCTACAACAGCGCCGCCGCTCGCGTTTACTCGCTGCGCGCCCGGTCCAGATGCGCGAGCGAGCGCTCCGGCGGCCCGAACAACTGGCCCAGCGCGCCGCGCAGGCCGCGTGCGCGCCAGGCGTCGGCGAACATCGCGATCCATTCGTGGAACGTCAGCCGGATCGGGTTGTGGCTGCGGATCTGGCCGACGATGCCGTACTCGCACGGTGTGTCGTCGGCTTCCTCGACGTAGGTGCCGAACAGTTTGTCCCAGACGATCAGCACGCCGGCGTAGTTGCGGTCGATGTACTCGGGATTGCGCGCATGGTGGACGCGGTGGTGCGAGGGCGTGTTGAACACCTGCTCCAGCCAGCCCAGCTTGCCCACCGCCTCGGTGTGGACGAAGAACTGGAACGCCAGGTTGATCGCCACCACCGCGACGATGTGCTTGGGCTCGAAGCCGATCCAGGCCAGCGGCAGCCAGAACACCCACATGCCCGAGATCGGATAGGTCAGGCTCTGGCGGAACGCGGTCGACAGGTTCAGCCGTTCCGACGAGTGATGGGTGACGTGCGAGGCCCACAGCCAGCGGATGCGGTGGCTGGCGCGGTGGAACCAGTAGTAGAAGAAATCCTGGGCGACGAACAGCGCGGCGATGGTCCAGGCCGAGGCCGGCAGGTCGAACAGGCGATGGGCGTAGACCGCGTAATACAGGCCGATCACGATCAGCCAGGCGAGCGCGTCGCTGGCCTGGTGCATCAGCGCCAGCGCCGCGTTCGACAAGGTGTCGCGCAGGCTGTACTGGCCGGGCCGGCGCTTGCGCCAATACCATGCTTCCAGCGCGATCAGGGCCAGGAACACCGGCGCCAGCGCCAGCAGGATCCACTCTTCCATCAGCGCCGCTCCCCGCGCCAGGCGCCTTCCAGCGCCTGCGCCATGCGTTCCAGGCAGCGCGCCATCGCCGCGCGCATGCAGCCGCGCAGCAGCGGCGCCGCCAGCGGCCAGGCCAGCGGCGAGGTCAGTAAGAATTCGTAGCGCCACATCACCCGGGTGGCGTCGCCGCCTTCGCTGCGGTCGGCTTCGAACTCCCAGCGCGCATGGCCTTCGCGCGTCAGCCACGCCAGCGGCGGACCCAGGCCGCTGAGGGTGTAGGCGTGCACGCGCGGCGGCTCGAGTTCGGTGATGCGTTCCATCAGCTTGGAACCGTCGCTGTTCTCCAGCGAGCGCAGCGCGCCGACCGCCGGCGGCGCCAGCGGTGTGATGCGCTTGAGCGCCGGAATCGGGCCGTAGCCGGGGAACAAAGCGGGGAAGCGGTCGCTGTCCAGGGCCAAGGCGAACACCGCCTCGGGCGGCGCGTCGATGCGGCGTTCGGCAGTCAGGGACAGGCGCATGGGGCGAGTCTAGGAGCGGGCCGGAGGACTGTCCACACGCTTGCGTATGTTTCGTGGGCGATACCTCAGGTGCGCGGCGCGGGCCGGATCGGCCGCCTTCGCCGCAACGCGGCGGCGATCCGCCGCCGCGCCCGCGTCCGCAGGCTCAGGCCTGCGCCAGCCACTGTTCCACCAGCGGCGGCACCTTCTCCACCGCGGTCCCGCGCAGGAAGCGGTAGTGGTCCGGGATGTCTTGCTGGTCCGGCGAGACGAACACCCGCTCGATCCCGTTGCGCGCGTAATCGACCAGCCCGGCGGCCGGCCACACCGTCAGCGAGGTGCCGATCGCCAGCACCTTGTCGGCCTGCGCGAAATGCCGCGCCGCTTCGCGCAGGAAGCGCACGTTCTCGCCGAACCAGACCACGTCCGGGCGCAGCTGGCTGCCCAGTTCGCACAGCTCGCCCAGTTCGATCAGCGCGCCGCGCATCGGGTAGATGCGCGAATCGTCGGCCGTGCTGCGCGCCTTGAGGATTTCGCCGTGCACGTGCAGCACCCGGGTCGAGCCGGCGCGTTCGTGCAGGTCGTCGATGTTCTGGGTGACGATGGTCACCTCGTACTTGTCTTCGAGCCGGGCGATGGCCGCGTGCGCGGCGTTGGGGCTAGCCGCCAGCACGCCCAGGCGGCGCTCGTTGTAGAAGCGCAGCACGGTGGCCGGGTCGCGCCGCCAGCCCTCGGGCGAGGCCACGTCTTCGAGCCGGTGCTCGTGCCACAGCCCGCCCATGTCGCGGAAGGTCTTGAGCCCGCTTTCGGCGCTGACGCCGGCGCCGGTGAACACCACGATCTTCGGTTTCATCTTCCTGTCGTCCATGCCAGCGAAAAAACGCGCCCGTCGCAGGCGCGTTTCAACCATAGCGCGGCGTACCGCATCTGCCCATGCCGCCGGTCCGCGACTTCTGGTTCGCGACCGCCGGTCGCGAGCTCACGCCCGGGACTTCAGGCCGGTGCGCGCGCCGCATCGCGCTGCTTATGATCCGTCCATGCCGCAGGAGAACCGCATGAACCGCCATTCGTTGTCGTTGGGTTTGTTCGCGTGCCTCGCACTGGGGCTGGCCGCGGCCGCCCCCGCCCGGGCCGAACCGGCCGGGCGCTACCTGGTCCGCGACGTCGCGGTGATTCCGCTCGATGGCGATGAAACCCTGGCCCATCGCGACGTGCTGATCGAGGACGGGCGGATCCGCCTGATCGTGCCGACTGCGCAGGGCGCGCGCGCGGACGCGGCGACGGTGATCGACGGCCGCGGCAAGTTCCTGCTGCCCGGCTTCGTCGACGCGCACGTCCACCTCGCCACCGAAGGCGCGATCGCCGACAGCAAGAATCCGGCGATCAAGGGGCTCGACCTCGGCGCCGGCCACGAGTACGACCGCCATGTGATGCTGAGCCTGCTCAAGGCCGGGATGACCGGCGCGGCCAACCTCGGCGGCAGCGCCGGCAGCGACGACGATCTGCTGCGCCTGCGCGGCGAGATCGACGCCGGGCGTGTGCCCGGCCCCAAGCTCTACGTCGGCAAGCTCATCAACGGCCCGCGCGCGGCGGTCGCGGTGAAGCCCGACGGCCAGCCGGTGCCGGCGTCCAGGCCCGAAGCGCCGACCACCGCCGCCGACGGCATCGCCGCGGTGCAGCGCGCCAGGCAGCGCGGCTACGACTTCATCAAGCCCTATCAGTTCCTCAATCGCGACACCTACCTGGCGGTGATCGAGGAAGCCCGGCGCCAGGGCTACATCACCACCGGCCACCTGCCGGAACTGGGCTGCGCGAGCTGCGCCGACCGCGCCTTCGCCTTCGCCCATCCGCTCAACAACATCGCCCACAGCGAGGAACTGGCGCGCTACGCCCGCATCGGCAGCGACCTCGCGCCGGCCGACATCGAAGCGCTGGCGCAGGCGGTTGCGGACAGCGGCGCGTCGGTCACGCCGACCCTGGTCACGCTCAAGACCATCGTCGCCATGTACGTGCAGCGCGAAGTGCCGGCGGTGCCGGCCGGCTGGCTGGACACGGTCGATCCGGTGACCCGGATCGACTGGGCGGCGCCGGCCAACCGCTATCTCAGCCAGGCCTTCCGCGACCAGGAAGGCGCCGACACCTTCTCCGCCGGCTACGACTTCGCCCGCGTGCTGACCCGCGCGCTGTACAAGCGCGGCGTGCCGCTGACCGTCGGCACCGACGCGGCCCTGCCCGGGCTCGCGTTCGGCGTGTCGGTGCGGCAGGAAATGATCGAACTGCGCGAGATCGGGCTGACGCCGCTGGACGTGCTGCGCGCGGCCTCGCTCAACGCCCACCGCCTGTTCGACCCGCACGCCGGCAGCGGCGCCGCGCGCGAGGGCGAACGCGCCAACCTGGTCCTGCTAGACGCCGATCCGCTCGCCGATATCCACAACGTGGCGAAGGTCGCCGGCGTGTTCGCGCAGGGGCGTTGGTGGCCCATCGCCGAGATCGACCGGCAACTGGCGCAGGGCCAGGCGTTCGAGCGCGGCTTGCAGCGGCAGATCGAGCAGCGCAAGGCCGCGACGGCGAATTGAACGGCTGCGCTCAGGACGAGGCGGCGAGCGCTTCGTCCAGGCCGACGGCCCAGATGCCGCCGGCGGCGTGGAAATACAGCGTGTCGGCGCGGCCGTGGAAGCGGTCCGCGGACAAGGCCTCGCCGTCTTCGTCGCAGGGCCGGAAGCGGGCGAGGACATCGCAATGCGCGTTCTCGCCCAGCCGCAGCAACGTCAGCGTGTCGAACTGGCCGTAGCCGCCGGTGAACAGCGCATGCTCGCCGCGCACGGCGAAGGCGCGCGCGCCCGCGACCGGTACCTTCCAGTAACGGCTGACCCGGCGTTCGCGCACCAGCACCAAGGGAAACTGGTTGTAGTAGTACAGCCAGGTTTCGCGGTCGTCGGCGACGTTGAGCGCGTAGCAATCGCAGATGTAGTCCAGGCCGGCGAGGTCGGGATGGAAGCGGTAGGTGCATTCGCCCGAGGCATCCCAGGCGGCGAGCCCGTGCGCGGACACCGGGTCGTCGCCGAACACGCCCTCGTCGAAATAGGCGGTCCAGATCGCTCCTTTGCGCGTGGTCTGCAGGTGTTCGATGCTGTCGCCCAGGACCAGTTCGCGCAGCCGCCGGCCTTCGCGCGAGTACACCTTGCCGTTGGCGGCGCCGACCGGCTTGCCGGGCGGGACGGACGCGAACAGCAGGTCGGCGCCCAGCGGCTGCAGCGCATAGAGCATGTGGGGCTCGTCGTCGATGCGCGTGTCCAGCACGCACTGGCCGTCGAGCCAGGCGCGCACGCGGTAGGCCGGCGGCGGCCGCCCGTGCGCGTAGGCGCCGAACGCGTGCAGCGCGTACACGGCGCGGTCGGGGCCGACGGCGAAGGCGATCAGCGCGTCGTCGCTGCCGCTTTCGAATTCGACGAGGCAGTGGGCAGGCAGCGGGAAAGTGGTGGGCGATTCGGCCATGATCCGAGTCCCGATCCTTGAGACCAGACGGGATGGTAACGCTTCGCGCGCGCCTCAGCGCGATCCGCGCGCGAAGCGCTCGCGGTAGTCGCGCGGCCCGATCCCGAGCTTGCGGCGGAAGTGGTGGCGCAGGGTGATCGCGCTGCCGAAGCCGGCGTCGCTGGCGATGCGTTGCAGCGGCGCGTCGGTGGTTTCCAGCAGTTCGCGCGCGCGCTCGACCCGCGCCTGGATCAGCCAGTCGGCCGGGCTGGCGCCGGTGGCCTGCTTGAAGCGGCGCAGGAAGCTGCGCTCGCTCATCGCCGCCAGCCGCGCCAGTTCGGCCACGCTCCACGGCTCGGCCAGGCGCTTGCGCATGCGTTCGAGCAGCGGCGCCAGCGCGCCGCGTTCGCTGCGCTGCACCGGCCGTTCGATGTACTGGGCCTGGCCGCCTTCGCGGTGCGGCGCGATCACCAGCCGCCGCGCCACGTGGTTGGCGATGCGCGCGCCCCAGTCGCGCCGCACCAGGTGCAGGCACAGGTCCAGGCCGGCGGCGCTGCCGGCCGAGGTCAGCACCCGGCCTTCGTCGATGTAGATCGCGCCGGCGTCGACGTCGATGCGCGGATAGCGTTCGCGCAGGGCCGGTGCGTAGCGCCAGTGGGTGGTGGCGCGGCGGCCGTCGAGCAGGCCGGCGGCGGCCAGCGCGAACGCGCCGGAACAGATCGACAGCACCCGCGCGCCGCGCGCATGCGCCTCGCGCAGGGCTTCGGCGATGTCGGCCGGCACCGGCTCGTCGCAGCCGCGCCAGCCGGGCACGATCACCGTGCCGGCCTCGGCCAGGCGCTCCAGCCCTGCGTCGGCGCGCAGGCTCAGGCCGTACTGGCCGCGCAGCGGCCGACGCTGCGCGGCGCAGGTTTCGAAGCGGTACCAGGGGCGGCCGCGCAGTTCGGCCTGCAGTTCCGGGCGGGGCAGGCCGAATACTTCCGCGGCGCAGCCGAACTCGAACGCGCACAGGCCGTCGTAGACCAGCACCGCGACCCGCGGATTGGCGGGGCCGCCGCGGCGCAGCGGCGCCGGAGCGGACGAAGGTTTGGGCGACATTGGCGGGATTTGATCGATCAATGGCGATTGCGCCAATCCTCGCGCAAGCGCGCGCGGCCGACAATGGCCGCGTCCCCACCCGGAGCCGCGCCATGCGCAACGCCGTCACCGAAGTCCCCGCCGCCGCGCCCGCGCAGGCGCTGGCCCATTTTCGCGCCCAGTTCGAATTCGAAACCGATTGCTGGGACGTGCATGCCGCGCTCGCCGCCGGCGAGCCCGGTTTTGTCCTGGTCGACGCGCGCGGGCCGCAGGCGTTCGCCGCCGGCCACGTGCCCGGCGCGGTCAATCTTCCGCACCGCAAGCTGATCGCGTCCAAGCTGGCCGGGTATCCGCCGCAGACCTTGTTCGTGGTGTATTGCGCCGGCCCGCACTGCAACGGCGCGGCGCGCGCGGCGGTGCGGCTGGCCGAACTGCGGCGGCCGGTGAAGCTGATGGCCGGCGGCGTGACCGGCTGGCTCGACGAGGGCTTCGCGCTGGCGCGCGCCGCCGACGCCGCGGCTTGATGTCACCACGCGCGGCGGTGCATCGTCGTCCCGATGACGTCCCCCTTTCAGGATTCGCGATGACCGCTTCCGTGTTCACCCTCGACAATCCCGCCGGCCTCTACGACCCCGCGCCCAACGGTTACTCGCACCTCGCCCGCGTCGCGGCCGGCGCGCGCTGGGTGCTGGTGGCCGGGCAGGGCGGCGAAACCGCCGACGGCGCGCTGGCCGCGGACTTCCGCGCCCAGGTGCGGCAGGCCTTCGCCAATCTGGCCACCGCGCTGGCCGCGGCCGGCGCCGGGCCGCGCGACGTGGTCAAGCTGACCGTGCTGGTGGTCGAACACAGCCACGCGCGGCTGGCGATCTTCGGCGAAGAACTGGCCGCCGCGTTCGGCGGCGACCACCGCCCGGCCTGCACCCTGATCCCGGTGCCGCGGCTGGCGCTGGACGGCATGTTGTTCGAGATCGAGGCGATGGCGGCGCTGGCGCCCTGAGCGCGCCGCGCTCGCGTTAGAATGGGCGGGCGGCCGCGACGGCCGCGTCCCGCGGCGGATCGCCGCGAATTCCCCCGACCGTTCCGCGTCGCGCAGCCTCCGGCCGCGCGACGCCGACGGCTGGACGACACCCGCAGGAGCACGCATGCACCCCGATCAAGCACTCGTCCTGCGCGCCGCGGCCTTCGCCGCGCAGCGCCACCGCCGCCAGCGCCGGCTCGACCCCGAGCGCAGTCCTTACATCAACCATCCGCTGGCGCTGGCCGACACCCTGGCCAACCTCGGCGGCGTCGCCGACCCGGTGGTGCTGTGCGCGGCGCTGCTGCACGACACGGTCGAGGACACCGCGACCACGTTCGAGGAACTCGAGCTGGCCTTCGGCGCGCGCATCGCCGCGGTGGTGCGCGAAGTCACCGACGACAAGGCCCTGCCCAAGGCCGAGCGCAAGCGCCTGCAGGTCGAGCACGCGCCGCACATCTCGCGCGAGGCGCAGCTGGTCAAGCTGGCCGACAAGATCAGCAACCTCGGCGATCTGCTCGACGCGCCGCCGCCGTGGCCGCAGCAGCGCAAGCGCGACTACTTCGACTGGACCGCGCAGGTGGTGGCCGGGCTGCGCGGCGTGCATCCGGCGCTGGAAGCGCGGTTCGACGCGCTGTACGCGCGCATCGACGAGCTGACCGACAGCGCCTGACGCGCGCGTCGCAACCGCGCGCAACGCGCGCCGCAGCCCCGCGCCGGGGCGCGTTCGCACGGGCTAGACTGCCGGTCCCCCCCGCACGGTACCGACCCGCATGAGCGCCGCCGATCCGCTGAGCCTGTCCCCCATCGTCGCCGGCTGCTGGCGCATGGCCGAATGGAACCTCGATGCCGCCCAGCGCCTGCGCTGGATCGGCCAGGCCCTGGACCTGGGCATCGACAGCTTCGACCATGCCGACATCTACGGCGATTATTCGGTCGAAGGCCTGTTCGGCGAGGCGCTGGCGCTGCAGCCGGCGCTGCGTTCGCGCATCCGCCTGATCGGCAAGTGCGGGATCAGGCTGACCTCGGCGCAGCGGCCCGCGCATACGATCAAGTCCTACGACAGCTCGCGCGCGCACGTGCTGGCCAGCGTCGAGAACTCGCTGCGCGCGCTGCGCACCGATTACCTCGACCTGCTGTTGATCCACCGCCCCGACCTGCTGATGGACGCCGACGAACTCGCCGCGACCTTCGCCGAGCTCAAGGCCGCGGGCAAGGTGCTGCATGTCGGCGTGTCGAATCACACCCCGGCGCAGCTGGCGCTGCTGCACGCGCGGCATCCGCTGGCGACGCATCAGGTCGAACTCTCGCCGCTGCACCTGCCGCCGCTGGACGACGGCACCCTGGAGCAGTGCCAGGCATTGCGGTTGCGACCGATGCTGTGGTCGCCGCTGGCCGGCGGGCGCCTGTTCGGCGGCGGCGACGAGCGCGCCGAACGCGTGCGCGCGGTGCTGGCCGATCTCGGCCGCCGCCACGGCGGCGCGTCGGTGGCGACGATGGCTTACGCCTGGCTGCTGCGGCATCCGACGCGTCCGTGGCCGATCACCGGCAGCGGCCGCGAACAGGGCTTGCGCGACGCGGTCGACGCGCTGGCGATCCGGCTGTCGGCGCAGGAGTGGTACGAAGTGTGGCAGGCCAGCGCCGGCCGCGAAGTCGCGTAATCCGCGCAAACCCCGCGATCTCCCTGTAGGAGCGACGCAAGTCGCGACCGCGACACCGCGCTTGCGTCGCGACTGCGAGGTCGCGGTCGCGACTCGCGTCGCTCCTACAGGACGTTACGGCTGGATCACGGCTGGCCGACCGCCTTGCGCACGTCCTCGGGGAAATCCTCCATCCCCATGATCTGCCGCACCTCGATGGTCTCGTTGTCGGTGGCCGGGCAGCGCCGCGCCCATTCGATCGCTTCCTCGCGCGAGCCGACTTCGATCACCCAATAGCCGCCGAGCACTTCCTTGGCCTCCGGGAACGGCCCGTCGATCACCCGCGCCACGCCGCCGCGGAAGCTCACCCGCGCGCCCATCGACGGCGGGTGCAGGCCGTCGAGCGCGCGCAGCACGCCGGCTTCCTGCAGGGAATGGTTGTATTTGGTCATCGACTCGATCCGATCGACGCTGGGCAGCGTGCCGGGCGCGGCGGACTCGTAGCCTTGGGGGATCATCAGCATCATGAAGCGCATGGCGGTTCTCCGGTGTGCGGCAGGGGCGGGCCGGTTTTCGGCCGCTGTCGTCATGACGACGAACCGGGCGGGCCGCGATCGACATCGTATCGGCGGCCCGGACGAACGGTCGGGCCGGTGCCGCGGAACTGAATCGAATCTGTCTTGCGCGTGCCGCCGCGTGCCGGCAACCGCCCCGCGCTTGCTTACCATCGCCGCTTCATTGACCTGGGCGGGGCGGCGATGGAAGCGGCACGCGGACACTTCGGCCGGACCACCGGCGCGGCGATGGTAATGGCGTTGATGGCGGCCGCGGCCGGCGCGGCGACGCCGGCCAGGCCCGGCGCGCGGCCCAAGCCGCGGCCGGCG
>NZ_LXSD01000299.1:0-17500 GCF_017168095.1 Lysobacter enzymogenes
CGGCGCGCGGCTGGGCCGCGTCCGGGTTGGCCGCGGCGGTCTGGCCGGCTCGGCGCTGCTGGGCGGCGCGGCGCTGTTCCTCGGCGGCTTCGGTCGCGGCCAGCTCGGCGTCGCTCATTTCCACTTCGCGGCCGGGCAGCAGGGTGTAGAAGTCGTATTCCGGGCCGTCCTTGGGCTTGCCGCCCTTGTCCGGCTTGCCGGCCTTGGCCTGGGCGGTTTCGCTGCGGGCCGGCCTGGCGCTGCCTTCCGGCGCCACCGATTCCTCGTCGGCGCTGACCGCGGCGGGCTGCGCGTCGGGATTGGGCTGCGGGCGGAAGAAGCCGTCGCCCTTGCCGTCGGTCTTGAAATACTTGGGGACCACCAGGATCAGCACGACCCCGAGCAGCAGCCCGAGCACGCCCCAGGCCCAGCCGGGCAGGCCGTCGTTGCTCTGGTGGTTGCGCTTGGCCTGCGATTTGCCGCGTCGTGCTGCCACTTACATCACCTCCGGGGCATGGATCCCCAACAGTTCCAGACCGTTCGCCAGGACCTGGCGGGTCGCCATCGCCAGCACCAGGCGCGCGTGGCGCTGGGCGGCGTCGTCGACCAGGAACTGGTGATCGTTGTAATACGTCTGGAAGGCCTGCGCCAACTCCAGCAGATACGCGGCGGTCTGATGCGGCTCCAGGTCGCGGCCGGCGGCGGCGACCACGTCGGGGTAGCGCAGGATCGTCACGATCAGCTCGTGCGCGGCGACGTCGTTCAGGTCCAGCGGCTGGGCCAGGCCGTCGGCCTGGTCGTAGGACAGGCCGCGTTCGCTCAGCTGGCGCATCAGGCCGTGCATGCGCGCATGCGAGACCTGCACGTAGTAGACCGGATTGTCCATCGACTGCGAGCGCGCCAGGTCGATGTCGAAGGTCAGCTGCGAATCGGGCTTGCGCGCGATCAGGAACCAGCGCACCGCGTCGCGGCCGGCCTCGTCGATGAGGTCGCGCAGGGTCAGGTAGCTGCCGGCGCGCTTGGACAGCTTCACTTCCTCGCCGCCGCGCATCACCGTGACCATCTGGTGCAGCACGTACTCCGGCCAGCCCTGCGGGATGCCGGCATCCAGCGCCTGCAGGCCGGCGCGCACGCGTGCCAGCGAGCCGTGGTGGTCGGAGCCCAGCTCGGTGATCGCGCGCAGGTAGCCGCGCTGCCACTTGCTCAGGTGATAGGCCACGTCCGGCACGAAGTAGGTGTAAGTGCCGTCGGACTTGCGCATCACCCGGTCTTTGTCGTCGCCGAAGTCGGTCGAGCGCAGCCACAGCGCGCCGCCTTCTTCGTAGGTGTGGCCGTGGGCGATCAGCTCGCGCACGGTCTCCTCGACCTTGTCGGTTGCGTACAGCGAGCTTTCCAGGAAGTACACGTCGAAGCCGACGCCGAACGCGGCCAGGTCTTCGTTCTGCTCGCGGCGCAGGCTGGCCACGGCGAACTGGCGGATCGCGTCGAGGTCGTCGATGTCGCCCTTGCCGACGACGCGGTGGCCTTCGAATTCGACCGTGGCGCGGTCGAGGTAGGCGCGCGCCACGTCGGCGATGTAATCGCCGTTGTAGGCGCTTTCCGGCCAGCCTTCGTCGCCGGGCTTGAGCCCGCGCGCGCGCGCCTGCACCGACAGCGCCAGGTTGTTGATCTGCACGCCGGCGTCGTTGTAGTAGAACTCGCGCGCCACGTCCCAGCCGTTGGCGTCGAGCACGCGGGCGATGCAGTCGCCGATCACGCCGGCGCGGCCGTGGCCGACGTGCAGCGGGCCGGTCGGGTTGGCCGAGACGAACTCGACGCCGGCGCGGCGGCCGGCGCCGCTGTCGTTGCGGCCGTAGCGCGCGCCCTGCGCGAACACCTCGCCGATCTGGCGACGCCAGGCGGCCTCGTCGATGTGGAAGTTGATGAAGCCCGGGCCGGCGATCTCGACCTTGCCGATGTCGGCGTCGGCCGGCAGCGCGTCGACCAGCTTCTGCGCCAGTTCGCGCGGATTGGCGCGCGCCGGCTTGGCCAGCAGCATCGCGGCGTTGGTCGAGAAATCGCCCTGGCCGCGGTTCTTCGGACGTTCGATCACGAAGTCGGGCGTGGACAGGTCGGCCGGCACGGTGCCGGCGGCGCGCAGCGCGTCGATGGCCTGCGCGACCAGAGCGTGGAGGGTGGTTTTCACGGGAGATGCGCTTTCGCGGGGCGTTGCGGAACCGCGCATTTTACTCGCTTCCGCGCCCGCTGGGCGGCCGGAGAGCGAGGAGATAGCGGCTAGAAGTTAGTAGATAGTGAACGGCGACGACGCCCCCGCATCCACTACCTCCTATCTCCTATCTCCTATCTCCTATCTCCTATCTCCTATCTCCTATCTCCTGCCTCCTACCCGCCATTCCCTCCTCTCACACCCACCCCCGCTGCGCCATCGACACCGGCTTGCCGTCGCCGATGACGAAATGATCGAGCAGGCGCACGTCGATCAGCGCCAGCGCCTGCTTGAGCCGCTGGGTCACGGCGCGGTCGGCCGGGCTGGGCTCGGCGTTGCCGCTGGGGTGGTTGTGGCCGACGATCACCGCCGCGGCGTTGCGCTGCAGCGCCTGGCGCACGACCACGCGCGGGTGGACCTCGGCGCCGTCGACGCTGCCCTGGAACAGCTCCTCGTAGGCGATCACGCCGTGGCGGCTGTTGAGGAACATCGCCGCGAACACCTCGTGCGGGCGGCCGCGCAGTTTCCGCGCCAGATAGCGCCCGGCCGAGGGCGGATCGGTGAAGGCGCTGCCGCGTTCGAGTTCGGCCATCTGGCTGCGCGCGGCCAGTTCCAGCGCGGCCTTGAGCGCGCAGGCGCGAGCCTGGCCGATGCCGCGCATGCGCAGCAGCTTGGCCGGCGGTTGCTCGAGCAGGCTCGCCAGCGGGCCGTGTTCGGCCAGCAGGCGGCGCGCGGTGCCGACCGCGTCGTGGCCGCGCACGCCCGAGCCGAGGATCAGCGCCAGCAATTCGGCGTCCGACAGCGTGGTGGCGCCGCGGGCGAGGAGTTTTTCGCGCGGCCGTTCCGCGCTGGGCCATTCTTGGATTCGCATGGACGCATCCTGCCCAGGCCGGCCGCGAACGCGTGATCGGGGCGTCGCGGCCCATCGGGTAAGCTATCGGCCCGGGCGGAGGTAGGAAAACGCCGGGCCGCCGCGGCGGCCGGAACGAGCTGCCCCGCATGCATGACGAAGACCCCCAGCGAGCCCCGCCGAACATGGCGCAAGACCCCTCTTTGCCGCTGCACGCCCAACGCATCCTGCTGTGCGTCTGCGGCGGCATCGCCGCTTACAAGGCCGCCGACCTGGTGCGCCGACTGCAGGACGCCGGCGCCCAGGTGCGCGTGGCGATGACCGAAAACGCCACCCGCTTCGTCGGCCCGGCGACCTTCCAGGCGCTGTCCGGCCAGCCGGTGCGGACCTCGCTGTGGGACGAGGCCGCCGAGCTGGCGATGGGCCACATCGAACTGGCGCGCTGGGCGCAGCGGATCCTGATCGCGCCGGCCACCGCCGACATGATCGCCAAGCTCGCCCACGGCTTCGCCGACGACCTCATCAGCACCCTGTGCCTGGCCTCCGAGGCGCCGGTGACGATCGCCCCGGCGATGAACCACCGCATGTGGGGCCATCCGGCCACCCAGGCCAACGTCGCCACCCTGCGCGGCCGCGGCGTGGGCTTCCTCGGCCCCGGCGAGGGCCGCATGGCCGAGCCCGAATCCGGCCCCGGCCGCCTGCTGGAACCGCACGAGATCGTCTCGGCGTTGGCGCAACGGGCCCAGGAGCCGCGCGCATGAGCGCCGCCGACCTGTCCGGCCGCCGCATCGTGGTCAGCGCCGGCCCGACCTTCGAAGACATCGACCCGGTCCGTTTCATCGGCAACCGCAGCAGCGGCAAGATGGGCTTCGCCATCGCCGAAGCCGCCGCGCGTCGCGGCGCCCAGGTGGTGCTGGTGGCCGGCCCGGTCTCGCTGCCGACCCCGCCCGGCCTGCTCCAGCGCGTGGACGTGCGCTCGGCCCGGCAGATGCGCGAGGCGGTGATCGCCCAGCTGCCGGCCGACGTCTACATCGGCGCGGCCGCGGTCGCCGACTACGCGCCGGCCGAAATCGCCCCGGGCAAGATCAAGAAGAAGGACGAGCAGCTGACCCTGGCGCTGGTGCGCACGCCCGACATCCTGGCCGAGGTCGCCGTGCACGAACGCCGCCCGACCGTGGTGGTCGGCTTCGCCGCCGAGACCCACGACGTGGAGTTCTACGCGCGCGGCAAGCTCGAGAAGAAGAAGGTCGACATGATCGCCGCCAACCGCGTCGGCGTGTCCGGCAGCGGCTTCGAGAGCGACGACAACGCGCTGAACGTGTACTGGCTCGACGGCGAACGCGCGCTCGGGCCGGCGCCGAAGACCGCGCTGGCCGACCAGTTGCTGGATCTGATCCTGGCGCGCTGGCCGGCCTGAGCCGCGGCGCGCCGTCCCGGCCGGCGGCGCCTGGCGCCGCCGGCCTTTCGTTTTGGAAGAGCGCATGCACCACACCCTGGAACTGAAGATCCTCGACCCGCGTTTCGGCAACGAATGGCCGCTGCCGGCCTACGCCACCCCGGCCAGCGCCGGCCTGGACCTGCGCGCGGCGCTGGAGCAGGCGCTGACGCTGCAGCCCGGCGACGCCGCGTTGCTGCCGTCGGGCCTGGCGGTGCACGTCGGCGATCCGGCGATGTGCGCGGTGGTGCTGCCGCGCTCCGGCCTGGGCCACAAGCACGGCATCGTGCTCGGCAACGGCACCGGCCTGATCGACGCCGATTACCAGGGCCCGCTGCTGATCAGCGTGTGGAACCGCGGCCGCGAGGCTTATACGATCCAGCCGGGCGACCGGGTCGCGCAGCTGGTGGTGTTGCCGATCGTGCGCGCCAGCCTGCAGGTGGTCGAACAGTTCCAGGCCAGCGAACGCGGCGAGGGCGGCTTCGGCCACACCGGCGTACGCTGAGCGCGGCCGCGCGGCCCCGGGGGAGGGCGCGCTGGCACGTATCGTGCTTGTAGTTTGCGGAGCGCGCGGGCGGATGCGACGGACCGCGGTCGCGCCGCGCATCCGGCGCGGCGAGGCGCAGTCGACGGACGCGGCCGGACGAAGCGGGCAGACTGCGGGGGCCCGCGCCCGGCGCGCGGGACAGGACACTTTGAGGGGATGTTGCCGGTTATGGTCGATGTGAAGCTGGAAAAGCCGCAGATCTCCGCGGCGCAACTCAGGCCCGCGCTGCTGCCGATCGCGGCGCTGTGCGGCGTGCTGGCGCTGTGGATGGCCTGGGCCGGGGTGCAGCAGCACCTGGACGCCTCGCGCCGCGCCGAACTGATCCAGGTGCGCGACGCGGCGGTCAGCAACGCCCACAACGCGCTCGGCGTCGAGCACAAGCGCCTGCGCGACCGCCTGGCGGCCGCGCCGATGCAGGCCGCGCTGCAGGCCGGCGACTTCAAGGCCGCCAGCGCCGAACTCGGCAAGGACTGGCCCGGCGCCAGCCACGGCGAGGTGCTGCCGGCCGATCTGGCCGCCGAATACGCGGCCCTGCCCAAGAGCGGCTACGGCCGGCTCGGCGCGATGGAAGCGGCGATCGTCGCCGACAAGCCGATGGCGGCGATCGTGCGCGACGGCGGCAAGCCGGTGCTGGCGCTGGCCGCGCCGGCGCGCGCCGGCGATCAATTGGTCGGCGTGGCCTACGTGCAGTTGCCGCTGCAGCGGGTCAGCCAGGGCGTGGAACAGGCCGACATCGGCGACAGCAGCTACCTGGCGCTGCGCCAGGGCGGCTTCAGCGCGATCGAACGCGGCGACGCCGCGCTCAACAACGGCGCCGAGGCGATGGCCGCGGCGATCCCCGGCAGCGACCTGCGCGTGGCCGCGGCGGTGCCCGACATCGCCGGCGGCCCGCTCGGCCTGGGCGCGCTGCCGTGCTTCATCGCCGCGGTGGTGCTGGCGCTGCTGGCCTTCGTGCTGGCGCGGCTGCGCCAGCGGCTGGGCCGCAGCAGCGGTCCGGTCGAGGAGGAAGGTCCGGTTCAGACGCTGGCTGAGACCATGAGCGCTCCTGTTGCCGATGCGAATGCAATAAACGTGAGCGATAACACTCTTGAAGCCGCGCCGCGGCCGCTGGCCGTGGACAACGGCATCTTCCGCGCCTACGACATCCGCGGCGTGGTCGGCCAGAGCCTGGATCCGGGCATCGCCGAGCTGATCGGCCATGCCATCGGTTCGGTCATGCACGACCAGGGCCTGAGCGAAATCGTGGTCGGCCGCGACGGCCGCCTGTCCGGCCCGAGCCTGATGGAAGGCCTGATCGCCGGCCTGCGCAAGGCCGGCCGCAACGTCGTCGACATCGGCATGGCGCCGACCCCGGTCACCTACTTCGGCGCCTATCACCTGCGCGCCGGTTCCTGCGTGTCGCTGACCGGCAGCCACAACCCGCCGGACTACAACGGTTTCAAGATCGTGGTCGGCGGCGAAACCCTGTCGGGCGACGCCATCACCGATCTCTACCGCCGCATCGTCGGCGGCCGCCTGCACACCGCGGCCGAGCCGGGCACGCTGGCCGAGCGCGACATCTCCGAGGACTACGTCCAGCGCATCGCCTCCGACATTCAGATCGACCGCCCGCTCAAGGTCGTGGTCGACGCCGGCAACGGCGTGGCCGGCGACATCGGCCCGCGCGTGCTGGCCGCGATCGGCGCCGAGGTGACCCCGCTGTACTGCGAGATCGACGGCGAATTCCCCAATCACCATCCGGATCCGAGCGAGCCGCACAACCTGGTCGACCTGATCAAGATGGTGCAGCGCCTGGACGCCGACCTGGGCATCGCCTTCGACGGCGACGGCGACCGCCTCGGCGTGGTCACCCGCGACGGCCAGAACATCTTCCCCGACCGCCTGCTGATGCTGTTCGCCGCCGACGTGCTCGAACGCAACCCGGGCGCGATGATCATCTACGACGTCAAGTGCACCGGCCGCCTGCCGGGCCACATCCTGCGCCACGGCGGCAGCCCGCTGATGTGGAAGACCGGCCACTCGCTGATCAAGGCCAAGATGCGCGAGACCGACGCCGAGCTGGCCGGCGAGATGAGCGGCCACTTCTTCTTCAAGGAGCGCTGGTACGGCTTCGACGACGGCATCTACTCGGCCGCGCGCCTGCTCGAGATCCTGGCCGCGCAGGCCGACACGCCGACCCGCACCCTCAACGAGCTGCCCAACGGCGTGGCCACCCCGGAGATCAAGGTCGACGCGCCCGACGGCGACCCGCACAGCTTCGTCGAGCGCTTCCGCAACGAGGCCTCGTTCGAGGGCGCGCGCCTGTCGACCATCGACGGCCTGCGTGTGGACTTCCCCGACGGCTGGGGCCTGGTGCGCGCGTCCAACACCACGCCGATCCTGGTGATGCGCTTCGACGCCGACAACCAGGCGGCGATGGAGCGCATCCAGGGGCTGTTCCGCGCCCAGTTGCACGCGATCAAGCCGGATCTGGCGCTGCCGTTCTGACCGGCGCGCGCCGGCTGCGGCCGGCGCGGCCTGGGGCGACAACGAAAAACGCCGCGGGCAGCCGCGGCGTTTTTGGTTTGAGAGCCTCGGCCTCGGCCTCGGCCTCGGCGCCGGTCCCGGCCCTTGCGCCGCGCTCAGCCGCCGGCGGCGTTCTTGGCCTTGAGCGCGTTGTAGCGCTCCAGCGCGGTGGCCAGGTCCTGGTCGGCGAGGCTGCGTTCGAGCACCTGCTGCTTGAGCACGTCCTGCTGGTGCAGCAGTTCGTCGTGCTGGCCGCGGATGTTCTCGGCCAGGCCCGAGCCGACCGGCTTGCCGTTGAGTTCGGCCTCGCCGGCCTTGCGCAGCAGGCTCAGCACGGTCTGGCGGCGGCCTTCGATGCCCAACTGCGAGGCCTTGACCGTCTCGTCCAGCAGCACGATCCGCTCCTGGAACGATTTGCGCAGGTCTTCCTCGGTGGCGTAGGACTCGGCCATGGCGCGGTCGCGGCGCTTCTGCGCCTCGGCCGCCATCGCCGCGCTGCGCGCCGCGCGCGCGGCCTGCTCGGCGGCGGCGCGTTCCTCCGCGCTCAGCGCGCGGTCGACCTGGGCCGTGGCCATGCCGCTCTTGGCGCTGATCTCGGTGCGGGCGCTGTCGACCGCGTGCGCCGGCAGCGCGTCGCCACAGACCTTGCGGCCGCCTTCGTTCCAGCAATACAGCTTCTTCTTCGACGCGTCCTGGGCGGAGGCGAGCGGCGCGGCCAGCGCCAGCAGCGCGGCGCCGGCGATCAGGGTGTGGATGGCTTTCATGTCGCGTTCCCGCCTTCGGGGGCTGTCTGTCGGCAAGGCGTGACGCAAGAGTCGGGCCACGGCGGAAAAATTACCTGTGACCGAGTTCTCAGTTCAAGCCCGCGCGTCCGGCCCGCGACCGGGCCGGAGCGCGCGCGGCTCAGGCCTGGCGGCCGTAAGCGGCGCGGTAGGCCAGCAGGCGCTCGCGCTGGGCCGCGAACTCGGCGCTGGCGCCGGTGAAGGCGAGCAGATCGTCGAGGCCGGCGATCGCCACGACCGGCAGGCCGTGTTCGATTGCGACAGTTTCTGCCGCCGAGCGTCGGGATTGTGCAGGGTCCACGGCTTCCTGCCGGTCCAGGGCGATGACGATGCCGGCGACCGTGCCGCCGGCCTCGGCGATCAGCCCGAGCGCTTCGCGGATCGCGGTGCCGGCGGTGATCACGTCGTCGACGATCAGCGCCCGCCGCCCGGCCAGCGGCGCGCCGATCAGCATCCCGCCTTCGCCGTGGCCCTTGGCTTCCTTGCGGTTGAACGCCAGCGGCAGGTCGCGGCCGCGGCGCGCGTACTCGCAGCCCAGCGCGGTGGCCAGCGGGATGCCCTTGTAGGCCGGGCCGAACAGCAGGTCGAAGTCCAGGCCGTGGGCCTGGATCGCATCGGCGTAGCACCCGGCCAGTTCGGCCAGCGCGGCGCCGGAGTCGAAGCGCCCGGCATTGAAGAAATACGGACTGACCCGCCCGGACTTGAGGGTGAATTCGCCGAAGCGCAGGGCGTCGGCCGTCAGGGCCAGTTGCAGGAAGCGGGTGCGGTGGTCGGTCATGGCGCGGTCGCAGTGGGGGAAGGGGAGGGCGCGGCGGCCAGGCGGTACAGCATCAGGTGCTGCGGCCCGGCCGAGCCGCCGTGGTACAGCTCGCCGGTGTCGTGGAAGCCGGCCTTGAGGTAGGCGGCGATGGCCGCCCGGTTGCGCACGTTGACCGTCAGCGCCAGCAGGCGCCGCTGCGGGTAGCGCCGGCGCAGGTCGTCGATGCAGGCGCGCATGGCCGCGGTGCCGTAGCCGCGGCCTTGCTCGCGACGGTCGATCGCATACGCGCGCAGGCCCACGCTGGGCTCGCCCAGGGCCCGGCCGGCGATGGCGTCGACGCTGAAATCCAGGCGGTAGAAGCCGACCACACGTTCGCCGGCCAGCACCGCCATGGCTTCGCTGTTGGGGTCCAGGCGGGTCTGCTCCAGGTTGTAGGCGGTGTCGCCGACGAACTGCAACTGTTCCGGCGCGACCTGCAGCATGCGCACGGCCGGGGCCAGCATCGGCGAGACCACGCCGACGCGCACCTCGGGCGGCGCGGGCCGCTCGCCCGCGGCGGCGGCGATATCGGTGTCCAGGGTCATGCGCGGCATGATACCCGCGCCCGGCCGGTTGCTATGATCGTGCGCACTTCCTGCCCCGGAACGCGCATGCGCATCATCAGTTTCAACGCCAACGGCCTGCGTTCGGCCACGACCAAAGGCTTTTTCGACTGGTTCAAGACCCAGAACGCCGACGTGCTGTGCGTGCAGGAGACCAAGGCCCAGGAGCACCAGCTCAGCGGCCCGGAATTCCTGCCCGACGGCTACCGCGCGTTCTTCCGCGACGCGATCACCAAGAAGGGCTACAGCGGCGTGGCGATCTACGCCAGGCGCGAGCCCGACGAGGTCCGCACCGCGCTGGGCTGGGCCCCGTTCGACGACGAGGGCCGCTACATCGAGGCGCGCTTCGGCAACCTCAGCGTGGTCTCGTTCTACATCCCCTCCGGCTCGTCCGGCGACCTGCGCCAGGGCTTCAAGTTCGAAGTCATGCAGTGGCTGAAACCCATTCTCGACGAGTGGCTGGCCAGCGGCCGCGACTACGTCCTGTGCGGCGACTGGAACATCGTGCGCAGCCGCCTGGACATCAAGAACTGGACCAGCAACCAGAAGAACTCCGGCTGCCTGCCGCCCGAGCGCGACTGGCTCAACGGCGTGTGCGCCGACGACAGCGGCTGGGTCGACGCCTACCGCGCGCTCAACGCCGAAGGCCAGGACTACACCTGGTGGAGCAACCGCGGCGCCGCGCGCGCCAACGACGTGGGCTGGCGCATCGACTACCAGTTCGCCACCCCGAGCCTGCGCGCCAAGTTGCGCGGCTGCTCGATCCTGAAAGACCCGCGCTTCTCCGACCACGCGCCGTTCACGGTCGACTATGACCTCTGAGGCCGGCGCCTCCGACGAGCCGGCCGCCGCGCCGGCCCGCCCGGTCAAGAAGGGCTGGCGGCTGGTGTTGAGCAACCTGGGCCAGCCCAAGGTGCTGACCATGCTGCTGCTCGGCTTCAGTTCGGGCATCCCGATCTACCTGGTCGGCAACACGCTCGGCTACTGGATGCGCGAGAACGGCATCGAGCTGAGCATGATCGGCTTCCTGTCCTGGGTCGGCCTGGCGTACTCGCTGAAATTCGTCTGGGCGCCGCTGGTCGACAAGATCGACGCGCCGCTGCTGGGCCGCTGGCTCGGCCGCCGCCGCGGCTGGATGCTGCTGTCGCAGTTCGTCGCCGCCGCGGCGCTGGTCGGCATGGCCCTGGTCGAACCGCGCCAGGGCCAGTTGCTGCTCGGCGGCGTCGCGCTCGATCAGCTGACCGTGTTCGGCGCGCTGGCGCTGGTGGTGGCGTTCGCTTCGGCGACCCAGGACATCGTCATCGACGCCTGGCGCATCGAAAGCGCCGACAACGGCGAGCAGCAGGGGCTGCTGACCTCGACCTCCACCTTGGGCTATCGCGGCGCGCTGCTCGTCACCGACTCGCTGATCCTGATCCTGGCCGCGCACGCGGGCTGGCAGCTGTCCTACGAACTCATGGCGCTGCTGCTCGGCGTCGGCGTGGTCGCCACGCTGCGCGCGCGCGAGCCGCGCGCCAGCGCGATCGCCCAGGCCGCGCCGCACCCGGCGCTGTTCACCGCGCGCGGCCTGTTCGACGCGGTGATCGGCCCGTTCGTCGCGTTCTTCCGCCAGCACGGGCGCATGGCCCTGCTGATCCTGCTGGCGATCAGCCTGTACCGGCTGCCGGATTTCCTGCTCGGGCCGATGGCCAACCCGTTCTACGCCGACCTGAAGATGGACAAGGAAACCGTCGGCGCGGTGCGCGGCTCGTTCGGCCTGGTCGCGACCATCGCCGGCGTCGCCGCGGCCGGCCTGACCGCGGTGCGCTTCGGCTTCATCCCGACCCTGATCGCCGGCGCCGTGCTCGGCCCGGCCTCCAACCTCGCCTTCGCCTACCTGGCCCTGCACGGCAGCGACCCGACCGTGTTCACCGCGGCGATGGTCATCGACAACTTCTGCAACGGCTACGCCGGCGTGGCCCTGGTCGGCTACATGTCGAGCCTGACCAACATCGGCTACACCGCCACCCAGTACGCCCTGTTGAGTTCGTTCTACGCGCTGCTCGGCAAGCTGCTCAAGGGCCTGTCCGGCGTCGCGGTGACCGAGCTGGCGGCCGGCCGCACCCTGCTGGAAGGCTATGCGCTGTTCTTCGTCGGCACCGCCCTGGTCGGCCTGCCGGCGGTGGTGCTGTGCATCGCCTTGGCGCTGCGCCGGCCGGCAGCTGTGGACCCGTCGAGAACCTGACTTCGTTACTGAACGGGCGCGCTGAAAACGTGCCCGTCAAGCCGTGTTGCTGAACGCGGTTTCGCCAATTTTGTGTTGCGCTGCGCAGGCTTGGGTGGCAACGTCGCACGCAGTGACCGACATCATCCTGCACAACCTGGACCCCGTACTCTCCGACCGGCTGCGCCGGGTGGCGGAGCTGCGCGGCTGGAGCCTGCAGCGCACCGCCCTGCACCTGATCGAGACCGGCCTGTTCTCGGTCGAGGCCGAAATGGCCGGCCGGTTCGAGGCTCAGGACAATCGCGCCCTGCAGGAGGCGATCGCGGCGCTGGAAGGCATTCCCAGCGACCCCGGCTTCGCCATGATCGGCCGCGCCGAGCCCAAGGAGGCCCCGGCCCCGCGTTCGGCCGGCCCCGACCTCAGCGGCCTGGAACTGCTGGAAGAATTCCGCCCGAACCGCGAAGGCTGACGCCCGGCCGGTCGCCAGCTCCCTGCAGGAGCGGCGCAAGCCGCGACCGCGCCAATCCGAACCACGGCGCCACCTTCTGGAGCCCGGTTCGTCCAGTACCTCCGTCGCGCCCTCGCAAATCCTCGGCCGCGGACTGCCCGCGTCGCGGCTCGCGCCGCTCCTACAGGGGCTTTCGGCCGGTTCACTCAGGCCGCCGGATGCACCGTCCCCAGCACCCGCAACCCGCGCGCGCCGGTCACGCTGGGCAGGTTCCCCGGCAACCCGGCCAAGGTCTGCCGCGCCAGCCAGGCGAAGCCCATCGCCTCGACGAAATCCGGATCCAGGCCGTAGGCCGCGGTCGACTCCACCGTCGCCTGCGGCAGCAGCGCCGCCAGCCGCGCCAGCAGCGCGCCGTTGCGCACTCCGCCGCCGCAGGCCAGCACCCGCCGGGTCGCCGGCTGCTGCGCGCGCAGCGCCTGGGCGATGGTGACCGCGCTGAGTTCCAGCAAGGTCGCCTGCACGTCCTGCGGCCGCTCGCCGCCGCCCAGGCGCGCGTCGACCCAGTCCAGGTGGAACTGCTCGCGCCCGGTGCTCTTGGGCGGCGCCAGCGCGAACCACGGCTCGTCCAGCAGGCGCGCCAGCAGCGCCGCATCGACCCGGCCCTGCGCGGCGAACGCGCCGTCGGCGTCGAAGGCCTGGCCCAGGTGGCGCAGCGCCCAGGCGTCCATCAGGCAGTTGGCCGGGCCGGTGTCGAAACCGCGCACCTCGCCGCGCGCCGGCAGCAGGGTGAAATTGGCGATCCCGCCAAGATTGAGCGCGGCGCGGTCTTCCTCGGCCGAGCCCAGCAGCGCGGCGTGGAAGGCCGGCATCAGCGGCGCCCCGTGGCCGCCGGCGGCGACATCGCGGCGGCGGAAATCGGCGACCGTGGCGATGCCGCTGCGCTCGGCGATCACCGCGCCGTCGCCGATCTGCCAGGTGAAGGGATGGCGGCCGTCGAACCCCGCGCCGCCCGGGCGATGGCGCACGGTCTGGCCGTGCGAGCCGATCGCCGCGACCTCGGCGGCGGCGACGCCGGCCTCGTCGAGCAGGGCGCGCGCGGCCTCGGCGAAGGCCTCGGCGGTCTGGATATCGAGCGTGCCCAATTCCTCCAGCGAGCGCGCATCGCCGCCCTGGCCGAGCGCGACCAGCCGCTCGCGCAGCGCCGCGTCCCAGGCGTAGGTGCGGCCGAGCACCAGCTCGCAGCGGGTCGGCGCGGCGCCGGCCTCGAAACGCACCAGCGCGGCGTCGATGCCGTCGGCGCTGGTGCCGGAGATGAGCCCCAGGAACAAGCCTGCGCAAGGGGCGGGAGCGTCGCTCATGATTCGATCCTGTCGGCGCGCGCGGCGCCGGTCGTGTGCACAGGTTCGCGTCGCCGTCGATTACGCGGCGAACGCACTGCCGCGCAGCATCCCGGCATTCGCCCAAAAAACAAAGGGCCCCGCAGGGCCCTGTTGTCGCGACCAGGTCGCCGAGACGATCGCGCCGCTCAGCCGCGCGAGGTCTTTTTCTTCTTGCTCTTGGCCACCGCGACCGTCTTGGCAGTCGCCGCCGCCGCGACCGCCGGCGCCGCGCCCGGCGCCGGGCCGGCATCGGCGTAGATGATGTTCTCGACCTGGCGGATCCGCCCCAGCGCCACCGCGGTCTGCTGGCGGAACTGCGCCAGCGCCACGCCGCTGAGCGGCTCCGGCGGCGGCATGGTGATCGACAGCGGGTTGCGGTGCACGCCGTTGACCCGGAATTCGTAATGCAGGTGCGGACCGGTCGCCAGGCCCGATGCGCCGACGTAGCCGATCACCGTGCCCTGCGGAATGCGCTGGCCCGGCTTGATCTTGCTGAAGTTCGACATGTGCCCGTACAGCGTGGTGTAGCCGCGGCCGTGGTCGAGGATCACCGCGCGGCCGTAGCCGCCCTTCCAGCCGACGAACTGCACGCGCGCATCGCCGGCGGCCATGATCGGGGTGCCGGTGCCGGCCGCGTAATCGACGCCGGCGTGCATGCGGATGCTGCCCAGCACCGGATGGCGGCGGCTGCCGAACCCGGAGGTCAGGCGCGCATACGGAATCGGCATGCGGATGAAGCTCTTCTTCAGCGGACGGCCGTCGCCGGTGAAGTACTCGGGCTTGCCGCCGCGGTCGAAGCGGAAGCCGGTGTGCAGCTTGCCGTCGCTGGTGAAGGTCGCCGCCAGGATCGGGCCGGTGCTGATCAGCTCGCCCTCGCGCCAGGTCTGCTCGACCACCACGCTGAAGCGGTCGTCGCCGCCGACGTCCTCGTTGAAGTCGATGTCGTACTTGAAGATCTCGTCGGTCAGCGTGTTGATGTTGGCCGGCGTCAGCCCGACCTTGCGCGCCGAACGGAACAGCGACTTGCCGACCTTGCCGCTGAGCACCACGGTGCGGACCTGGCTCGGGCGGGCGATGACCTTCTTGTCGGTGACCTTGTCGCCGGCGATGCTCAGCTCGACCCGGTGGCTCTCGTCCTGGTCGTAGCGGAACGTGCGCAGCGAGCCGTTGACCGGGATGTCGAAGCCCAGCTCGGCGCCCGGCTTCATCCGCATCAGCGCTTCGCGCGCGCCGGGCTGCTCGAGGATCTGGCTCATGGTGGACTTGGGAATGTCCATGTCCTTGAACACCGAGCCCAGGGTCTGGCCGCGGTTGACCCGCACCAGCTGCCAGCTGTCGCCGGTCTCGCCCTTGAGCCGGGCCAGGGTCAGCGGCGGCAGCGCCAGCGCCAGCGACTGGCGCGGCTCGTGCGCGCGCACCGAGGCGGTGGACTGGCTGAAACCGGGAATGACCGCGGCGACCATCATGCCCAGAGTCGCGAACAGGCCGGCCTGGACCCACTGGCGCCCGCTCCAGCGGCCGTTGAAGCCGTCGGACAGATGGCGCGCCAGCACCTTCCGTTTCAGTGCCTTTTCCCGCAGGGCTTTCAGGCGTTCGCGTCGTTCGGCGCCCACACTGGAAGCCTGCTCGGGTACTGTCATGGAAGGAGTCCTCGGACGAGGTGTGAAGGCCACGTAGCGGCGTTACCATAGACACGCGAGCAGTACGCGTCAAACCCTTGTCCTGAATAGGGTTTTTCGCCACCAACTGGTACAGTTTCGTTTAACCCCCTATTAACCTGAATTCGTGATGCGGTTCGCAAAAACCGCTCGCGACCGTCCTGCGAGTCCGCCTGTGTCCACCTCCGTACAAGACGCCCTGGATCTGATCGCCCGCGGCGCCGACGAAATCATCAAGCTCGAAGAGCTCGAAGCCCGCCTGAAGCTCGGTCGCCCGCTGCGGATCAAGGCCGGTTTCGACCCGACCGCGCCCGACCTGCACCTGGGCCACACCGTGCTGCTCAACAAGATGCGCCAGTTCCAGGACCTGGGGCATCAGGTGATCTTCCTGATCGGCGACTTCACCGGGATGATCGGCGACCCCAGCGGCAAGAACGCGACCCGCAAGGCATTGACCCGCGAAGACGTGCTGGCCAACGCCGAGACCTACGCCGAGCAGGTGTTCAAGGTGCTCGACAAGTCGCGCACCGAGGTCCGCTTCAATTCCGAATGGTTCGGCCGGATGGGCGCGGCGGACATGATCCGGCTCGCGGCCCAGCACACGGTCGCGCGCATGCTCGAGCGCGACGACTTCGCCAAGCGCTACGCCGGCCAGCAGCCGATCGCGATCCACGAATTCCTGTATCCGCTGGTGCAGGGCTACGACTCGGTCGCGCTCGAGTGCGACGTCGAACTCGGCGGCACCGACCAGAAGTTCAACCTGCTGATGGGCCGCGGCCTGCAGGAGCACCACGGCCAGCCGCCGCAGATCGTGCTGACCATGCCGCTGCTGGAAGGCCTGGACGGCGTGGCCAAGATGTCCAAGTCGCTGGGCAACTACATCGGCATCAACGAGCCGGCGATCGATATCGTCACCAAGGCGATGAAGATCGACGACACGCTGATGTGGCGGTGGATCGATCTGCTCAGCTTCGAGATCTCCATCGCCGAGGCCGCGCGGCTGAAGCAGGAGATCGAAGCCGGCCAGCTCAACCCGCGCGACCTCAAGCTGCGCCTGGCGCGCGAGCTGGCGGCGCGGTTCCACGGCGCGGCCGCGGCGGAAACCGCGGTGGAGGGCTGGAATGCGGCGGTGCGCGGCGAGGGCGACCTGTCCTCGTTGCCGCTGACCGAGGTAACGGTGCCGGCCGAGGGCCTGCGCATCGCCGCCCTGCTGACCGCGGCCGGGCTGACGCCGAGCAACTCGGAGGCCAATCGCAAGCTCAAGGAGCGCGCGGTCAAGGTCGACGGGCAGGTAGTGGAGGACGCCCAACTGACGTTCGCCCCCGGCTTCGAAGGCGTACTGACCGTGGGCAAGCGCACCTTCGCCCGCGTCCGCCTGATTTCCGCCTGAACTCTCCGCTCAAAGCCCCTCTCCCGCCCGCGGGAGAGGGGTTGGGGTGAGGGCCGCAAGTCCACCCCGAGACTTTGCCGTTTCAGCCCCCTGAACCGCGTCTCGAAAAAATCCGCTCCAAACCCCGCAGACCCCCTTCCCAAGCCCCATTCATCTGCGCATAATGTGCGGCTCCCAACGACGCTTTGTTCGGTCTGCGGGACGCGCAATCAAGCGGTCTTCGAAACGTGTTGACGAATCGAAAACAGGCTGTAAGATGCGCGGCCCGGCAAGCGGTTGATGGCTTGCGGGGAGCGCGGAAAACAGCGGTTTCGGTGAGTGTTGACGAACTGAAACGAAGCTGTAAGATGCGCGGCCCGGACGACGGATGGTGAGGTCGGACGGAGCGCGGTACGGCAGGCGGTTTCGACGGGTGGTTGACGAAACGAAACGATGCTGTAAGATGCGCGGCCCGGTGAGACGGACGCTTCGGAAAACGAAGAGTTCGGACGAAACGGGAAGCAGCAGAAAGTTCGCGAACAGGTGTTGACGTTCACGAAAACTGCTGTATAGTGTGCGGCTCCCTCGGGCACTTCGGTGGCGAGGACGGAATCAGGCGCTGAGGCCGGTTCCCAGGATCTTTGACAGTGTGCGCAGGTGACTTGTGCGGGCGTCTGGCGAGTGGATGGTTGTCCATCTTGCAGACTCTCGTAACACAGTCCAAAGATTTGAAACAGCATGCAAATGCTATTTGAGTAATTGGCCTGGAGCGAAGTC
>NZ_LXSD01000299.1:20000-22787 GCF_017168095.1 Lysobacter enzymogenes
GAATATGGGGGGACCATCCTCCAAGGCTAAATACTCCTGACCGACCGATAGTGAACCAGTACCGTGAGGGAAAGGCGAAAAGAACCCTGGTGAAGGGAGTGAAATAGATCCTGAAACCGTGTGCGTACAAGCAGTAGGAGCCCGCAAGGGTGACTGCGTACCTTTTGTATAATGGGTCAGCGACTTACTGTTCGTGGCAAGCTTAACCGTATAGGGGAGGCGAAGGGAAACCGAGTCTGATAAGGGCGCATAGTCGCGGGCAGTAGACCCGAAACCGGGTGATCTAGTCATGCCCAGGGTGAAGGTTGAGTAACATCAACTGGAGGCCCGAACCCACTCCCGTTGCAAAGGTAGGGGATGAGGTGTGATTAGGAGTGAAAAGCTAATCGAACCCGGAGATAGCTGGTTCTCCTCGAAAGCTATTTAGGTAGCGCCTCATATGTATCCTCTTGGGGGTAGAGCACTGTTATGGCTAGGGGGTCATTGCGACTTACCAAACCATGGCAAACTCCGAATACCAAGACGGACTGTATGGGAGACACACGGCGGGTGCTAACGTCCGTCGTGAAAAGGGAAACAACCCAGACCCACAGCTAAGGTCCCAAATTCATCGCTAAGTGGTGAACGATGTGGAAAGGCACAGACAGCCAGGAGGTTGGCTTAGAAGCAGCCACCCTTTAAAGAAAGCGTAATAGCTCACTGGTCGAGTCGGTCTGCGCGGAAGATTTAACGGGGCTAAGCGATGAACCGAAGCTTGGGGTGCACACTTATGTGTGCGCGGTAGAGGAGCGTTCCGTAAGCCGATGAAGGTGGATTGAGAAGTCTGCTGGAGGTATCGGAAGTGCGAATGCTGACATGAGTAACGATAATGCGGGTGAAAAGCCCGCACGCCGAAAGCCCAAGGTTTCCTTGCGCAACGTTAATCGACGCAGGGTGAGTCGGCCCCTAAGGCGAGGCAGAAATGCGTAGTCGATGGGAAGCAGGTTAATATTCCTGCACCTCGCGTAAGTGCGATGGAGGGACGGAGAAGGTTAGGCAGGCCAGGCGTTGGTTGTCCTGGTGAGAGAGTTGAGGCGGTCCCCTTAGGCAAATCCGGGGGGGCAACGTTGAGACTAAGGACCGGCCCATTAGGGCTAGGCTGCTGATATCACGCTTCCAGGAAAAGCTCCTAAGCTTCAGCTTACGCAGACCGTACCGTAAACCGACACAGGTGGGCAGGATGAGAATTCTCAGGCGCTTGAGAGAACTCGGGTGAAGGAACTAGGCAAAATAGCACCGTAACTTCGGGAGAAGGTGCGCCCCTTTTGGTTCATAGCTGAGAGGGGCCGCAGTGACCAGGCCGCTGCGACTGTTTATCAAAAACACAGCACTCTGCAAACACGAAAGTGGACGTATAGGGTGTGACGCCTGCCCGGTGCTGGAAGGTTAATTGATGGGGTCAGCCGCAAGGCGAAGCTCTTGATCGAAGCCCCAGTAAACGGCGGCCGTAACTATAACGGTCCTAAGGTAGCGAAATTCCTTGTCGGGTAAGTTCCGACCTGCACGAATGGCGTAACGACAGCGGCGCTGTCTCCACCCGAGACTCAGTGAAATTGAAATCGCTGTGAAGATGCAGCGTTCCCGCGGCAAGACGGAAAGACCCCGTGAACCTTTACTATAGCTTTACATTGAACGTTGAGTTCGTCTGTGTAGGATAGGTGGGAGGCTATGAAACCATGGCGCTAGCTGTGGTGGAGCCATCCTTGAAATACCACCCTGTCGTGCTTGACGTTCTAACCTGGGCCCGTTATCCGGGTCGGGGACCATGTATGGTGGGTAGTTTGACTGGGGCGGTCTCCTCCCAAAGTGTAACGGAGGAGCACGAAGGTACGCTCAGCGCGGTCGGACATCGCGCACTGTGTGCAAAGGCATAAGCGTGCTTGACTGCAAGATCGACGGATCAAGCAGGTACGAAAGTAGGTCTTAGTGATCCGGTGGTTCTGTATGGAAGGGCCATCGCTCAACGGATAAAAGGTACTCCGGGGATAACAGGCTGATACCGCCCAAGAGTTCATATCGACGGCGGTGTTTGGCACCTCGATGTCGGCTCATCACATCCTGGGGCTGTAGTCGGTCCCAAGGGTATGGCTGTTCGCCATTTAAAGTGGTACGCGAGCTGGGTTCAGAACGTCGTGAGACAGTTCGGTCCCTATCTGTCGTGGGCGTTGGAGATTTGAGAGGGGCTGCTCCTAGTACGAGAGGACCGGAGTGGACGAACCTCTGGTGTTCCGGTTGTCACGCCAGTGGCACTGCCGGGTAGCTATGTTCGGAAGCGATAACCGCTGAAAGCATCTAAGCGGGAAGCGCGCCTCAAGATGAGATCTCCCGGGAGCTCGACTCCCCTAAAGGAACCATCAAGACTAGGTGGTTGATAGGCAGGGTGTGTAAGTGCAGCAATGCATTGAGCTAACCTGTACTAATGATCCGTGTGGCTTGACCATATAACCTCAAGTGGCCTTGGACTCGACGACGCGTCGACACTCCAGACCAAACACTGACTCGCTACATTCCAATCTATTCGCCGACAACGCAGTCCATCGCGTTGAAAGCACCCAACGAGAGCGTGCGCGCTACTTCAATCCATCGAAGACAGCGACCCTCCACCCTCTCCCTGGTGATAATAGCTGTGTGGAACCACCCGATCCCATCCCGAACTCGGAAGTGAAACGCATATGCGCCGATGGTAGTGTGGCTTAAGCCATGCAAGAGTAGGTCATCGCCAGGGGCTTTACACCGAAGGCCGGATCC
>NZ_LXSD01000300.1:0-1970 GCF_017168095.1 Lysobacter enzymogenes
CCCGCCGCGACTGCGACGGCGGCGCCCGCCGCGCCGGCCGCTGCCGCCGGCAACGCGCAGACCGGACGTCAGCTCACCTACACCTGCCAGGGCTGCCACGGCGTCACCGGCTACAAGAACGCGTATCCGAACTACCACGTTCCCAAGATCGTCGGCCAATCGCCGGAGTACCTGGTCAACGCGCTGACCGAATACAAGAAGGGCGCGCGCAAGCACCCGACGATGCAGGCCCAGGCGCAGAGCTTCTCGGACCAGGACATCGCCGACATCGCCGCCTTCCTCTCCAGCGCCAAGTGAGCCGCCGACCCATGACGAATCCCAGCTTCCTGCGCGGCCTCGCCATCGCCTCGCTCGCCCTCGCCCTGGCCGCCTGCTCCAACGCCGGCGACGCCCCGGCCGGCCATTCCTCGGCCGACCGCAACGACGGCCACACTTCGTCGTCCTCGGGCCTGCCGGCGGGCAACGCCGCGGCGGGCGAGCAGCTCGCCAGCGCCAAGGGCAAGGCCACCGGCCAGTCCTGCGTGGACTGCCACGGCGCCGAAGGCAACGCCCCGATCGATCCGACCTACCCCAAGCTGGCCGGCCAGTACCACGACTACATCGCCCACTCGCTGCAGATGTACCGCGACGGCGACCGCGAGCACGCGCTGATGTCGTCCCAGGCCAAGGGCCTGAGCGACCAGCAGATCGCCGACCTGTCCGCCTACTTCGGTTCGCGCGAGAAAGGCACGCTGCGCGACCTGCACGGCATCCACTGAGCCGTCGCCCTCCGCGGCGAGCGCACGCACGAACGGCCCGCGATTGCGGGCCGTTCGCGTTTTAGCGGTCGAGCGCCTTGAATGCCCGCCTTCGCGGGCGTGACGTTAGGTAGGTTTCGCCGCGCCTCTTTCCAGTCGTCATCCCCGCGCAGGCGGGGATCCAGAGACTTCAGAGTCATGTCGCGGTAAAGCCCTGGATGCCCGCCTTCGCGGGCATGACGGCAGGTAGGTTGCACCGCGCCTCTTTCCAGCCGTCATCCCCGCGAAGGCGGGGATCCAGAGACTTCAGAGTCATATCGCGGTGAAGCCCTGGGTGCCCGCCTTCGCGGGCATGACGGCAGGCAGGTTTCGCCGCGCCTCTTTCCAGCCGTCATCCCCGCGAAGGCGGGGATCCAGAGACTTCAGAGTCATGCCTCGATGAAGCCCTGGATGCCCGCCTTCGCGGGCATGACGGTAGGGTAGTTTCGCCGCGAGAAGTGGGTTTCACGGCGAACCGCCTTCGCCATGTTGTGTCGCGCCGCGTCACTCCAAGCCGTCATCCCCGCGAAGGCGGGGATCCAGAGACTTCAGAGTCATGCCTCGACAAAGCCCCGGATGCCCGCCTTCGCGGGCATGACGACCGGTGGGTTTCGCGGCAAGCCGGCCTCGCCGCGCCTGCATGCCGGCCTGCGATCAACCGCCCGGTGGCGGCCGCACGCTGCCGTTGTTTTCCTGCAGGTGCGGCTTGAACGGCACGTCCGGCGGCGGCCGCGCTTCGGCCGGCTGGTCGTTGAGGTTGGGGTCGCTGATGCCGCAGCCGCCGCCGAGCATCAGCAGCGCGACCGAGCATTGGATGCTCTTGCGGGTGCCCGGAATCGGGATCGCGACGTTCTTGATGCTGCGCCGCACCCACTCGGCCAGCAGGGTTTCGTCCGGCCGCCAGTACTTGTCCAGCGTGGTCGGTTCGTAATCGGTCGGCTTGCGCCGCAGCCAGGTGCCGGCGCGGTCGAGGTTCTTGATCTCCTGCGTGACCGTGCCCGGCGGGAACCCCGGCGAGGCCGAGCCCGGCGCGTCGGCGATGCGCACGCTGCCGTCGGGATTGAATAGGCCCGGCGCGTCGCCGGGCTTGCCGCCCGGGCGGTTGCGGGCGGAGTCGCCCCAATCGTCGCCGCGCCGCGCCGTCGGCAAGGTGCCGGGCGCGGGGTTCGGCTTTGGACCGGCGCCGGCGCTCGC
>NZ_LXSD01000301.1:0-15317 GCF_017168095.1 Lysobacter enzymogenes
GGCTCCGGCCTTCGTGCGCCGCCCCGGCGCCGCAATCGCGGGCCCGACGGGCAGGGCCCCAGGCCGCGCCAGGCCGGGCGCGCGCCCGTCGCAGCGCACTTGTCCGCGCTTGGCCGCAATGAGCCGCGGCTGACCCGGCCCCGCCGGCAACTGGCGTAAGCGCCTGTTTTCGCGTAGAGTGCGCCCCGTTCAGCGCACGGCTGCCTCCCCGCAAGGGTACGTTTCCCAGGTTGCCCGTCGCCCCGCATTGGCCCCCGCAGGCCGCGGCGCGACTTCTTATCCCGCACGTCTTTCGTCGCGCAGACACGGCCCGGAGCTTCCGGCGCCGTCCAAAAATCGATACTCGCAGCGCGGTTCAAGGGAACGCTGGAGTGATCACGCGACCGATGACGGTCCGGCGCGCCCATGGCGCGGCCGGCACTTCGGCGCGAACATCTGGAGTTCCAAAGCTATGACGTTCGAATCCCTGGGCCTGGCGCCCGCGCTGCTGCGCGCGCTGTCCGAACAGAACTACGCCACCCCGACCCCGATCCAGGCCGAAGCGATCCCGCTGGCGATGGCCGGCCACGACCTGCTCGGCGGCGCCCAGACCGGTACCGGCAAGACCGCCGCGTTCGGCCTGCCGCTGCTGCACCGCCTGGCCACCGCCGCGCCGCAGGGCGGCCCGCGCAAGCCGCGCGCGCTGATCCTGGCGCCGACCCGCGAGCTGGCGCTGCAGGTCAGCGACAGCCTGCGCGGCTACGCCAAGTACCTGCGCCTCAACGTCCACGCCATCTACGGCGGCGCCGGCATGGGCCCGCAGCTCGACGCGCTGCGCCGCGGCGTCGATGTGCTGGTCGCCACGCCCGGACGCTTGATCGATCACCTCGAGCGTGGCAGCGCCAAGCTGGACGCGGTCGAGCTGTTGGTCATGGACGAAGCCGACCGCATGCTCGACATGGGCTTCCTGCCGGCGATCAAGCGCATCCTCGGCCGCCTGCCGGCGTCGCGCCAGACCCTGCTGTTCTCGGCCACCTTCGAGGCCCAGATCAAGCAGCTCGCGCTGGAGTTCATGCGCGCGCCGCAGCAGGTGCAGATCGCCGCCAACAACGTCGTCGCCGATGCGATCAGCCACCGCGTGCATCCGGTCGACGGCGGCCGCAAGCGCGATCTGCTGATCCAGATCCTGGCCGCGCGCCCGAACGATCAGGTGATCGTGTTCGGCCGCACCAAGCACGGCTGCAACCGCCTGGCCGAGCAGCTCGAGGACGCCGGCCTGAAGTCGGTCGCGATCCACGGCAACAAGAGCCAGGCCCAGCGCCAGAAGGCGCTGCGCGATTTCAAGGCGAACAAGGCGCGCGTGCTGGTCGCCACCGACGTCGCCGCGCGCGGCCTGGACATCCCGAGCCTGCCGCTGGTGATCAACTTCGATCTGCCGATGGTGGCCGAGGACTATGTCCACCGCATCGGCCGCACCGGCCGCAACGGCGCGACGGGCGAAGCGCTGTCGCTGGTGTCGCCGGACGAGGCGGGCCTGCTGCGGCAGATCCAGCGCATCCTCAAGGACGACATCGAGATGGTCAGCGTCGCCGGCTTCGAACCCTCGCGCCCGCTGCGCATGGGTTCCGACGCGCCGGGCGCGCGCCGTCCGGGCCCGGGCGGCAACCGCGGCAACAACGCGCCGCGCAAGCCCGCACACCGTCCGCACGGCAAGCCCGCGCCGCGCCATGCGCATGCCGGTCCGAAGCAGCATCGCGGCGGCGGCAATGGCGGCGGCGGTCAGCAGGGCCAGCGCCGGGATCGCAACGCGGGTTGATCGATTTGCGCTTGTGATCGTAAGAAGCAGAAAAGGCCGGCATTGCCGGCCTTTTCTTTTGCGCGCCGGCTTGGATCGGCGGCTTTTGCGCGATCGCTTCGTTCGATGCGGTCCGTAGCGGAATGAGCCTGGCTCCCGCGCGCCCCTCCATGACGTGGTCTCCGAAGGCGGGCATCCAGGGCTTTATCGCGGCATGGCTCTGAAGTCTCTGGATCCCCGCGTTCGCGGGGATGACGACTTGGGCAGGCGCGGCGAAACCGATCTGCCGCGAAACCCACCTACCGTCATGCCCGCGCAGGCGGGCATCCAGGGCTTCATCGGGGCATGACTCTGAAGCCTCTGGATCCCCGCGTTCGCGTGGATGACGACCTGGACAGGCGCGGCGAAACCGACCTGCCGCGAAACCCGCCTACCGTCATGCCCGCGCAGGCGGGCATCCACGGCTTTATCGCGACATGACTCTGAAGTCTCTGGATCCCCGCCTGCGCGGGGATGACGGGTTTGGGGATTCGAGGCCGCGGCAGGCCATCGCCGTCGCCGAGGTTTCGCGGCCGCCGTCGCGCGCTATGTCGGCGACGATGCGCGGCCGCAGCTCACCGCGAACACGGCCGTCAAATCTCGCCCAGCCGCGTCGCCTCGCGCCGGTCGCGCCCGTTCTCCTTGGCCCGGTACAAGGCCGCATCGGCGCCGTCGAACACGGTGCGCACGTGCGTGTGCGGGCTCGGCACGCAGGTGTACAGGCCGATGCTCAAGCTCACCCGCTGGTCCTCGCGCGCGCCGTAGCGCGCGTCGAGCTTGCGCATGTCGGCGAGGATGGCGTCGGCGACGCGGGCGGCGCCTTCGACGTGGGTGTCGGGCAGGATCACCGCGAATTCGTCGCCGCCAAAGCGCGCGGGCAGGTCGCGCGGGCGGCGCGCGTGAGCGGCGATCGCCGCGGCGATCTTCTGCAGCAGCTTGTCGCCGGCGCGGTGGCCGTGGGCGTCGTTGTAGGCCTTGAAGTGGTCGACGTCGATCAGCGCCAGCGACAGCGGCGCGCGGGTGCGGCGGGCGCTGGCCAGTTCGCGCTGCAGCACGTGGTCGAAGCGGCGGCGGTTGCCGAGCTGGGTGAGCGTGTCGACGTTGGCTTCGTGGCGCCAATGGCGCAGGTGGCCGATCAGCCAGGCCAGGTACGCCACGGCGATGGTGGCGATGGTGCCGGCCGGCGGGAACCACAGGTCGGTCAGGCGCAGCAGCGCGACGCTGCCGGCGGCGGTCAGCAGCGCGGCGGCGCCGGCGATCAGCGCCGGCCGCTGCACGCGCGGGTGGATCATCGCCAGCACCGCGGCCAGCAGCATCGCCGCGGCCAGCAGGCCCTGCCACAGCGGCGCCAGCGGCACGATCGCGCGCCGGTGCAGCAGCATCTCGACCACGTTGGCCTGGTATTCGGCGCCGTGCATGCGCACGTCTTCGGACATCGGGGTGAGATAGCGCGGCGCCAGCCCGGTCGCGGTGACCCCGATCACCACCCAGCGGTCGCGCAGCAATTCGGCCGGCACCTGGCCGCTGAGCACGTCGGCGTAGGAGACCTGGCTGAAGGTGTCGGGCGGGCCGGCGTAGCGGATGCGCACGTAGTGGTCGCGCGTCCACTGATAGGGCGAGCCGCGCTCGGACGCGGGCCGGCGCAGGCCCGGCAAAGGGTCCGGGGCGACGCCGCCGTTGAGGCCGATCAGCGCCAGCGCCAGCGCCGGCCAGCGCGCGTCGCCGAGGCCGGCCTTGAGATACAGGCCGCGCGCGGTGCCCTCGGCGTCGAGCTCGATGTCGGTATGGCCCAGGGTCGAGGCGGCGGCGGCGATCGTCGGCGTCGGCAGCACTTCCACCGGCGGCGCGTTCTGGCGCAGCGGCGCGGTCGTCACCGGCAGGGCGACGCGGCCGAGCCGGCGCATCGCCGCGGCCAGGGCGCGGTCGCGCTCGTCGCCGTTGCGGTCGGGTTCGGCCAGGACCAGGTCCAGCGCCACCCCGCGCACGCCGGCGTAGCCGAGCCGGTCGAGCATCTGCGCGTGCAGGTCGCGCGGCCACGGCCATTGGCCCAGTTCGTTGAGGCTGCGGTCGTCGATCGCCACCACCACCACGTCGTCGTCGGGCGGGTAGCCCCAGTGCGAGAGGTGCAGGTCGTAGAGGAAATCGTCCAGGCGCCAGGCCGCGCCGCTGACCGTCAGCAGCGCCGCCAGCGCCGCCGCGCCCAGCGCGGCGCCGGCGCGCAACAGCCGCGACACGGCGGCGGGGCTCATGCGTTCGCGCTCATCGGCGGCCGGGTCGGCACGGGCGGTTTACAGCGCCAACAGCAACAGCACGGCGCCGGCGCCGCCGGCGGCGTAGCACAGGCGGCAGGGCAGGCGGATCTCCTGGGACGGGCCGTAGGGCGCGGCGTAGCCGTCGTCCTCGATGGTCTGCACGCGCACGTGCCAGACGCCGCTGCCGGGCCGGTCGATTTCGATCTGCGGCTCATCCGCCTCCCGCTCCAGCAGCAACTTGGCGAAGTCCGCCTTGCGCGAAATCTGCACGCGGTAGCGCTGGCCGGGTTCGCCGCGCTGCCAGCGCAGGGTCAGCTTGCCCTGCGCGGACTGCGGCGGTTCCAGGCCGGGATCGACCGGCGCATCGCTGATCTGGAACGGCAAGGCGTTGCCGAAGCGGCCGAGCCGGCCGTCGCCGTCGCGCGAGGCCACGCGCCAGAAGTACGAACCCGGTTCCAGGTCGCGCCCCGGGCGCAGGCGCTGGCCGCGCACGGCTTCGTCGATCAGCGGCGCGGTGAAGTCGGCGTCGCGGGCGATCTGCACGCGGCTGGTCGCGGCGCCTTCGACCTTGGCCCATTCGAAGCGCGGCCGCGGCAGGCGCAGGCTCTGGCCGTCGAGCGGGGCCAGGGTCAGCGGCGGCGCCGGGCCGGCGTCGACGGTGAAGGCCTGCAGCAGGTCCTGGCCGCCCAGGCCGTTGGCGGCGACCGCGCGCACCAGCAGGCGCTGGCGGCCGGGCGGCAGGTCGTCGATGCGCACCTGCGCGGCGGTGGTCGACTGTTCGAACAGCAGCACCTCCGGCGCGTCGTCGCGCACGACTTCGACCCGATAGCCGCTGGCGCCGGGCACCGCGGTCCAGGCGGCGCGCGCGGGCAGTTGGTCGAGCACGGTGGCGGCGGGGTCGAGCTGCGGCGCGGGCAGCAACGCGATCGGCGCGGCCGGCGCATCGCCGCCGCCGGCGAGGGTGCCGTAGCCCGGCGTCACCAGCACCTGGCCGCGCTGCGCGCCGACCTGGACCTTGCCTTCCAGCACCTCGGTGGCGTCGCGCGCGCCGGCGTCGCCGGCGCTGATGCGAAAGCGCGTGCCGCGCACGCTGGAGGTCGCCGACGGGGTCTCGATGATGTAGCGCGAGGCCGGCCCCAGCGCCGGCGTGACCCGGTTGGTGGCGCGCCCGCGCTGCAGGCGCATGCGCGTGTCGACCATGCCGGTGGCGCCGTAGCTGCTGAGTTCGTCGAACACCACCGCGCTGTTGTCCTGCACGGTCATGCGCGAGCCGTCGGCGAATTCGAGCGTGGCGCTGGCGCCGGGCCCGGTTTCCAGGCGGCTGCCGATGCCCAGGCGCAGGCCTTCGCCGACCAACTGCGCCGGCGACTTGTCCGAGGCCAGCCAGTTGACCGCGCCGCGCACCGCGATCACCCGCGCCTTGGCCGGTTCGATCCGCAGCCAGCCGATCGGGAAGCGCATGCGCGTGCCCGGCGGCAGGTGGTAGGGGTCGGCGATGCCGTTGTGCTGTTGCAGCCGGCGCCAGTCGATGCCGGTCTTCAGGTGCTTGGCGCCCAGGTCCCACAGGGTGTCGCCGGGGCGGACGCGGTAGCTCCAGTCCTGCGCCGACGCCGGCGCGCACAGCGCTGCCAGCGCGAGCAGCGCGACCAAGGCGAACCCACGCGGGGCGCGCCGGAGGAGCGGGCGAGACGGCCGGCGCGCCGCCGATACGGCGGCGCAAGGCGCGGGCGCTGCTGCGGGTGCTGCGATGGGGGACATCCGTAATCCGTGGCTGAGAAAGTCGGCGGAAACCGGCCGCGCGGCCGGCGGGCAAGGGACACAGCAACCCCTAATTATGCGCCTTCAGTCACATTTTTTCTGCTTTGGAGTCTGAGCAACGGTAGATCGGGTGGGATCGGCGGTGGCCGGTTGCGGTGCTGGGTGTTCGGTGGCGGGTGGATCCGATGTGGTTCGCGCTGGTTTGCGGGGCACAGGTCTGCCGTGGTTCGCGTGCCAGAAGCCGATCCTAGCGCCTGTGGGCGGCGCGGTGCAGTTGCCGGATCGCGGTTCTTCGTGGGCTGCCGTGTTTCCGGGATGGCGATGCACTCCAAACCGTCATCCCCGCGCAGGCGGGGGTCCAGAGACTTCAGAGGCATGCCTCGGTGAAGCCTTGGATGCCCGCCTTAGAGAGGATAGCGGTGGGAGAGTTTAGCGAGTTCCCTCCCAGACCTTATCCCGTGAAAACGGGGGAACTCTCTTGCGACGGCCCCGGCCTTTGCCAGCGCAACGGCAGTGAAGTGAACGAAATCGTTCGAAATCTCATCGTGACTTTCAGCTCATTTTCTACATAAGAAGCATTGATGGTGTCTGTATTGTGTATCAGATATGTCTTCGGACCAGAGTGTTTAGGGTTTCTGAAGTTGGCCGGTTTTTTCTCTGCTCGACGTGTAAGGTGCGCAAAAAGGTTGCATGGGGTGCAGCCGACCCCACGCGGGGCTTGCGTCCAATCTCAATCGCTGAGATCTATGCCGGATATTGAGTAAGCTGATTTACGGATCGGAGTTTCACGTCCCTGATTGGGGGCGGCTTTAAAGGAAGAAGGCCACATGAAACCGGAGTTGTACGCGAGCACCTACGAGCGTCTGAAGCGCGAGCCGGCTTGGTCTCTGTTAACGGCGCATTTGGCACCAGAGTTTTTGGCGCTGCTTCAGCATCTGCTTTACTCCAACGAGCGGGTTTTGCCCGCGTCTGTACTTGAACAACGGTTGGAAACCGAACTGGCGGAGCTGCGTCTCAACGGCCGTGACTTGCCGGGCTCGGCCGGTCACTATGTGACATTCTGGCTGCGCGAGCGCTGGATCGAGCGAAGCCTGCGGGAAGGCGCCGAAGAGGAAGAGCTTGAGCTCACCACAGCCGCGCTCCAGGCGCTGCGTTTGGTCTCCGCTTTGAGCACGGTCCGCAGTACCGCGACCGAGAGCCGCCTGTCGATCGTCATGGATCAGTTGGCCCGGCTGGCAGAGCAGACCGATCCGGATCCTCAGTCGCGCCTAAGACGACTGATGCAGGAGCGTGAGCGCATCGACGCGGAGATCGACGCGGTATCGAACGGAAAAGTTGACGTATTAACCGATGAGCGCGCGCTTGAACAGCTTCAGGAGATCATCGCGCTCGCCTCTGAGCTGGCCGACGACTTCCGGCGCGTGCGAGACGACTTTTCCAAGCTGAACCGAGAATTTCGCGAGCGCATCATCCATGACGAGGGCAACCGGGGAGATCTGCTCTCGGACTTGTTTTCCAATGTGGATGTCATCGCCCAAAGCGGCCCCGGGCAAAGTTTCGACGCGTTCTGGCGCCTGTTGACCGATGCGGAGCAAAGCGCCCGTCTAGAGGTCGGAGTGGAGGACGTTTTCTCCCGAGGGTTCTCGAAACGGTTGGGACGTAAAGAGCGGACATTTCTGCGGCGCCTGACCGGCACGCTCCTGGATAGAGCCGGCGGCGTCAATAACGCGCGAACGGGCTTCGCCAAAAGCTTGCGCGGCTTTGTTCAGAGCCGGGAATACCGCGAACAGCGGCGTCTGAGCCGATTGCTCCGCGACGCCAAGTCCTCGGCCCTTGAGGCGGCGGAGGTCTTCAGGCCAACGGATAAAGTCGGCCACGATCTAAGCCTGAGCTCTGCGACGTATCGGTCGATTGGGCGCCTGCGGCCGCACGATCCCGTGCAGCGCATGGATGACACTGCGGTGACGCAGGGCGAGTCGGCCGATGTCAGCCTCCATGACATTGCGCAGGCCGTAGTGCATTCGGAGATCGACTTCCGAACGTTGCGCGCCAACGTTCTTTCCATGCTGGCGGAGGTGAGTCAGTGTTCCATCGGGGATGTTCTGGCTGCCTTCGAGGCGACGCAGGGGCTGGGGACCGTGGTCGGCTACCTAGCGTTGGGTGTGAAGCATGGTCAAGTCATTACCGACCAACACGAGCGCGTGTCGTGGCGCCTGGACAGTGGAGAGCTGCGTTGGGCCGGTATTCCTCTTGTCTACTTCATGGTGGAGCGGATCGATGAACTCGCTGCTTGATGTCTCGGTATCCATCGATGGAGCCGATAGCGGTCTTTACCCCGGGGATCGCAGCCGATTGCCGCTGGATACCCGAAAAGCGTTGTGCAAGCTGTTGTCCGGACCGTTCATGGATGCGGATCATCCATCCTGGCCAGCGTTGCTTCGCGATGAAGAGACCGTAAGGTCTCGCCTTTCCGAGTTGTTCCTGCAACTGGTGGTCGACCGCGAGAGAAAAGTCGCATTCACCCGGCAGGCCGACACGGGTGAACTGGATACACCCGTTCTGCTTCGGTCCAAGCCGTTGACCTTTCTTGAGTCCGTCCTCTTGCTGGACCTGCGACGCGTCTTGATCGAGGCCGAGGGGCAAGATCAAAGGGCGGTGGTGGCCGCTGCCGATATCGCCGAACAACTCAACCTGTATGCAGGCGCGCTTGGAGCCGATGCGGTGACGGTGCGAAAGCGGGTAGACGCAGCCATCGACAAGCTGCGCGGCGCGGGCATGCTGCGCGCGCTTCGCGGTGGCGAGAAGCGCTACGAGGTGTCTCCCGTTCTACGCCTGCTTTTTACCGTAGAGGACGTGGAGGCCCTGGGCAAGATTTACCAGACTGCGGCCAAGCAAGGCTATGTCCAGGATCAAAGCGCTTCTGAGGATGACGACGATGAATAGCGATGCACAGGTATTCCAGCTGTCGGATTTGCCCGACCCCAAGGAACACCAGTTCCGAATGCGCCGGTTGAGCGTGGTCAACTGGGGGACGTTCTCCGGTCTTCATCGCATGCCCATCTCGTCCGACGGGACGCTGCTCCTGGGGCCGAGTGGCGCAGGCAAGTCGACGCTGTTGGACGCTATCTCGGCGTTGACGGTGCCGCCTCGAGCCATGCGGTTCAATGCGGCGGCGGACGAAGGCTCGCGTAAAGACCCGGACCGCAATCTCATGTCCTATGTCCGTGGGGCTTGGGCGGACAAGGCCGATGAGGAAAGCTCCCGCTCCATCGCCAAGCAGTATCTGCGCACGGACGCTACCTGGTCGGCCATTGCTCTGGAATACGCCAATAGGGCCGGGCGCCACATCACCTTGGTCAGATGGTTGTGGACGCAGCATGCGACCTCGAGCGCCAACAGCAAGCTCAACAGCCATTTCATGGTCGCCGAGACGGCGTTTGACCTCGGCGACGCGCTGTCATTCAGTGGCAACCGCCGGGAGTTGACCAAGAAATTCCAGCCACCGCTATACCGTCACCACGAGGCCAGTTTCGCCTCGTACGCCGAGCATTGGTGCCGCTTGATGGGCATTGATAACGTGGAGGCATTGGAACTGCTTCATCAGACGCAATCCACAAAAAACCTTGGGGATTTAAACGCGTTCCTTCGCGACTTCATGCTGCCCGAGCCGGCTACGTTCGATATCGCCGACCAATTGGTGACTGAGTTTTCGGACTTGGACGAGGCGCATCGAGCGGTCGTCAACGCGCGTGAGCAGATCGAAACGCTGGCACCCGCTCGGGATCAGTTCGAGCTACGGGAGAAGACGCTCGCAGAGGCGTCTCACTTGAACAATCTGCTGGCCGGCATTCCAGCCTTTCGTGCCTGCGTGCAGGCGAAGCTGTTGCGAGAGGAGAATGTCCTGCTTAAAACGACCATCGACAATGCCGTCGATGATGCAGAAAGGGCCAAGGCACTAACGCTCGATGCAGATAGGAGGCTCAGAGCCCTGCGCGAGGAGCATCTGATCAAAGGTGGCGCCAAGCTTTCGGATCTCAACGGTCGACGCGAGCAGCTTGTCGAAGAACGCAGCCGGATCGTAGAAAAAGTCAAGTCCGCGGAAAAGACTGCCAAGGCCTTGGGCTGGGTGTTGGGCGCGGACCAACAAACATTCGTGTCGCAGTTGCAGCAAGCCGGGCAGTGGTTGCTGGGTGTGGATGAACAAGCGAAAGTTCTGGAGGAGCTGAAACTTCGGCACGCGTTGGCCGAAGATAAAAAGCTTGAAGAGTTCAAGTGGCTCCAGACAGAGATCCGATCGCTCGAGCAAACTGGCAGCAGTATCCCTGACGCAAAGCAGCAGATCCGATGGCGGCTTTGCCAGGACCTGAGCATTCCCCTTTCGCGGGCGCCTTTCGCCGGCGAGTTGATCGACGTTGACAGCGATCACGAGGACTGGGCAGGCGCGGTCAATCGTCTGCTGGGCGGTTTCGGTGTGACCTTGCTGGTTCAGCCCGAAGATCAACGCAAGGTCGCCCATTGGGTCGACAAGAACCATTTGAACGACCGGTGGACCTACATGGCGGTTGAGTCCATCGATCGCGGGGGGTACCGCAAGCCCGCGCCCCAGTCGGTGCTGGCTTACGTCAATGTTCGTGAGCACGCTCTTCGCGACTGGATCTGGCGGCATTTGCTCAGCGCCTTCGACTACGAGCGGGTCGACAATGCGTCCGATCTGTTGAAGGGCGAGCGCCGCATCACGCGCGCCGGGCAGATACGGCGTAGCGGGCGTTTGCTTGAGAAGGACGATCGCCACGACATCAACGACAAGAAGAAGTGGGTTCTGGGAGATATACGCGCCAAGTTGACCAGTTACAAGGACGAGGCAGCGCGGGTCGGAGCAGACATCGATCAGGCTCGGTCCGCAAAGGAGAAAGCGGCTGAAGAAGCGAAGATTCTATCGGATCGTAAATTGGCTGCGACGCTCTTTTCACAGCTGCGTTGGAAGGACATCGACGTGGCGTCCGTGGTGTTGCAGATCGGTCAGGTCGAAGAGCACATCAAACGGGCCCTTGAGGACAATCCCGTATTGACCGACCTTGAGGGGCGCATGCGGTTGGCGGAGCAGGAGAAGGAGCGGCACCAGCGCGACATGCTCTCGGCACAAGGGCTGGCCGAACGAAGTGCGGAAAAAATAGAGGAGAACGATGCTGCGCTGGTGAAGGCTGATATGGAGGCAGCCGCTCTGCCCGCGTCGCATCGGGAGGATCTGGGTGCGAGGTTTGCGCCCGACTGGTCTCCTTCCTTGAAATCGCTTTGGACGGATGTTGAGGGTGTGGAAAAGATCGTTGCCAAGGAGGAGAAGTCTTTACTCAGTCAGGCTGGCGAGTCGGCACAGAAAATCCTTTCATCGTTCCAGAACTTCTTGCAGCGCTGGCCCGAAGAAGGAGGTGAGCTTCAAGCCTCCCTGAGCAGCGCGCCGGATTTCTTCGCCAAACTTCAACGCGTGGAAGTCGACGGGCTGCCGCAGCACGAAGAACGCTTCCTGGATTTGCTGAGCAAGCAAAGCATGCAGCGCTTGGCCGAACTGAATCGGCATTTGGTGGAGGCCAAAAAGAACATCCAGACGCGACTGGACGACGTCAACATGGCGCTGGAGACGGTGCCCTACAATCCAGACAGTTTTATTCAGATTCGTGTGCAAGACCTTGGCTTGGAAGAACCTCGGGAGTTCCGTCGTGTGCTCGCCGAGCTCTTTTCTCGTCACAACCAAGGTGAAACCGCCGAGCTCGCCGAGGCCCAATTCATCGCGCTGCGCAAGCTTATTTTGGACTTGAAGGCGGAAGACCCCGCCAAGCGGCGATGGCGGGAAACCGTGCTGGACGTTCGAAAGCACGTGGAATTCGTTGCCGACGAGCTGGAGCAGCGTAGCCGTGCATTGATCGAGAACTACGGAGGCGGTGGGGGAAAGTCCGGTGGGCAGCGGCAAAAACTTACCGCGACATGCTTGGCCGCAGCGTTGCGCTTCCAGTTGGGAGGTAGCGATGGTGGGGATCCTTCTTACGCGGCAGTTGTCCTGGATGAGGCCTTCACAAAGACCGACAACGACTTTACGGCCACCTGCATGAGGATATTCACCGAGTTGGGATTCCAGATGATCGTCGCCACGCCCATCAAGTCAGTCATGACCTTGGAGGAGTTTGTCGGTGGAGCTACGTTCGTGTCGATTCGAAATCGGCAGGTGTCGTCGTTGTTGCACATCGACTACGACCAAGCAGCGAAGCGATTGAAGTTGCCCGAGGTGGCTCGGCGATCGGACGGGGAGTAAGCGTGCATTTTCCTGACACGATCCGCCGACGCTTGGAGCGCGCATGGGCGAGGCATTGGCTCGAATGGGGGCAAGGCGGCGGGGATTGGCCTGTGAGGATACCCCTCGGCGCCCCTACCGAAGCGCAGGCCATCGCGCACTGGGAGCACGTCCAGGCTTGGCGGATGTCCTGGGGTAACGCCCGCGCCCAGCTGACCGAAGTGACTCGGCGTTGGGCGTCCTTGGGTCAGCAAGTGCTGCCGAGCCATGTCGTGTTTGGTTCGGTGGAAGACTTGGCGACGTTTCTGGGTGCGGACAATCGTCGCTTGCTGCGCGACGCGCAGCAACGGCACGAGCTCCTTGAGCGGCAGTGGCCCGGCGTCCTGGTTCCCGATCGGGTGCTCTCGTGGCTCGTAGGTTTATCGGCCGAAGAGGCCGATTTGGCCGTCCGAGCGGTCGAGTGGCTGCTCGACAATCCCGACGCCGATCTCTTCGTGCGGCAGTTGCCGATTGTCGGTGTCGATACCAAATGGTTCGAGCGCCACCGCAACCCGCTTAATTGGATGTACGTCGCGGTTTCTGCAGGAACCGGTTGCAGTTCTACTGAAGCGGGTTTTCGTCGTGATCGACCGCGCTGCCGCATTCGCCTCTTGGACTGCGCCCTACGGGCAGCCGTGGGAGGGTTGGCGGATTTCTCTTGCCCTGTAGATGATTTGGCCCACCTTTCGCTAGGGGCCAGGTGTGCTTTGGTCGTCGAGAACCTGCAGACATTCTTGGCGTGCCCGGATTTGCCAGGCACTGTGCTCTTTTTCGGGGCCGGATATCAGGCCAACTTGCTCGGAACGATAGGTTGGTTGCGTGAACTCCCATTGCTCTACTGGGGAGACATCGACACGGCTGGTTTCGAGATCTTGCACAGTTTGAGGCTGGGGCTTCCACAGGCTCGATCGTTTGCAATGGACGAGGCTACCTTACTGGCGCATCGAGAATTGTGGGTCGATGATCCCAAACAGCGTTTCAGCGCGCTTTCTACGCTTACACCGGATGAGCGGATGGTTTTTGAAGGGCTTCAGGACGGACGCTATGGAAAATCGGGTATTCGGATGGAACAGGAACGTCTTGTTTGGACAGAGACGATGCACAGGTTGGTGAAAGAAGTGGCTGATGTGACTGCCTAGCGTGAGAGGCCACAGGAGTTTCGTTGACCAATGGTGTTGAGTCCGCATTTCAAATAGCGACTCAAGCAAGTCACGGTGGTCCCGCTTTCGAGATGGCCGGCCGGCGCCGCGCCTCGAGCCTGTTCAGCTTGCTGCGTAGGCCTTAGGGCAAGCGGGTAGCAATTTCGCCGCGGTGCATCGAGCAATAGGGCCGAGGTGGAGGAATCCACCCCAGCCCGCAATGGTTGAGACGAGTGTTAGCCGTTAATAGAGCGAGACAAGTCCTGCTGCGTGCCAAGGGGGCCGATGCACCCTCAAGCCTTCTTGCCCTCGATCCACCGATCGATCTTGCGCTCCAGGATCTCCAGCGGCACCGCCCCGTCCTTGAGCATTTCCGCATGGAACTCGCGCACGTCGAAGCGCGGCCCCAGCGCGGTCTGCGCGCGCTTGCGCAGTTCCATGATCTTGAGCTCGCCGATCTTGTACGCCAGCGCCTGGCCCGGAATGGCCATGTAGCGCTCGGCTTCGGCGGTGGACTGGGTTTCGCTCTCGGCCGAGTTGGCCAGCATGTATTCGATCACCTGCTCGCGGGTCCAATCCTTGCTGTGCAGGCCGGTGTCCACGACCAGGCGGATCGCGCGCCACAGTTCGTTCTGCAGATAGCCGAAGTAGTCGTACGGGCTTTCGTACACGCCCAGGTCCTTGCCCAGCGATTCGGCGTACAGGCCCCAGCCTTCGGTGAAGGCGGTCTCGCCGCCGAAGCGGCGGAACTTGGGCAGGCCGGTGAGTTCCTGCTGCAGCGCCAGCTGGAAATGATGGCCGGGAATCGCCTCGTGCAGGTACAGGTCTTCCGCGTCCCAGGTCTTGCGCGTGGGCAGGTCGTAGGTGTTGACGTAGAAGATGCCCGGCCGCGTGCCGTCCTCGCTCGGGCGCATGTAGGAACCGCCGGCCGCCGACTGCGCGCGGAAGGCTTCGACCGGACGGATCTCGAACGGCGCCTTCGGCGTCAGCGAGAACTGTTCGGGAATGCGCTGGTTGATCTTCGCTTCCAGGCCGCGGTAATGCGCCAGCAGCGCCGGTTCGTCCTTGAACACGAAGCGCGGATCGGTCTGCAGGAACTTGAAGAACGCCGTGCGGCCGCCCTGGAACTTGAGCGCGGCGATGGTCTTGTCCATCTCGCCGTGGATGCGCGCGACTTCGTCCAGACCGATCTGGTGGATCTGCGCCGGCGTCAGCGAAGTGCTGGTCGAACGGCGCGCGTTGAAGGCGTACCACTCGCCGCCGTTGGGCAATGCGCCCAGGCCGGCGCTGTCGCGCGCCTTGGGCAGGTAGTCGTCGCGCACGTAGTCGCGCAGGCGCGCATAGGCCGGCATCAGTTCGGTCGCGATCGCCTTGCGGTAGGCCTCGGTGAGGCGTTGCTTGTCGGCGTCGGAGAAACCGGCGGGGAACTTGGCCACCGGCGTCCAGAACAAGGTGTCCTCGGGCTTGTCCTTGATCAGCGCGTCGAGCTGCGACACCACCTTGACCATCAGCGCCTTGGGCTGGACCACGCCGCGCTTGACGCCTTCGCGGCTGTTGGCGGCGAACTGGTCGAAGATCGCCGGCACCTTGGCCACGCGCTTGAGCCAGTTATCGTAATCGGCGACGGTCTTGAACGGCTGCGCGCCGGCGCCGGAGCCGAACTGGGCGACGCTGGCGGCGAAGTTGTGGAACTGGTTGATCGGCTGCTGCCAGGCCGGGAAGCGGTCGGATTCCAGCTCCAGCCGGGCGTTGCGCACGAAGATCTCGTAGCTCAGCAGATCCTGCGCCGACAGGCCTTGCGCGCCGACCGACTCGACCGCCTTGAGCCAGCGCTGGAAGAACTCGCGCCGCTGCTGGCGATAGGCCGCGCCGGCGATGTTGGGCAACTGGTCGTTGTAGCGCGGATCGCCCTGCTGGGTGGCCATCAGAGGGTTGAGCTTGAGGTTCTCTTCCCAGTACTGCTCGTACAGGCGGGTGAGCTTGGCGGCCTTGGTTTCCACGGTGACGCCGGGCGCGGGCGCGGCATCGGCGGG
>NZ_LXSD01000302.1:0-46000 GCF_017168095.1 Lysobacter enzymogenes
GGCGCAGTCGAGGACGCGGAGGCGGGCGTCGCGGCCGATGCGGGCCGCGGCGGCAGCGGTGCCGCCGTCGATGATGAGGCGAGCGGCGCCGCTGCGTTCGCGACCGGCGCGGCCTGGCCCTGCGCCTGGTTCGGCATCGCCTGCCAGGCGCCGCCCGGCAGGGTGCGGCTGTTGTTGATCCACTGCGGCGGAATGCCGGTCAGGAACGCGACTTCGCCGTCGCCGCTCGGGCTGGAGATGGCGAACATCGTCGCCGTGCGCAGATCGTTGGTGTCGGTCAGCAGCACCGGCCGGGTCGCGGGGATGCCGAACGCGTTGTTGGACGGATGCGCGTCGGCGAAGCTGGACACCTCGGTCGGCCTCGCGCTCAGGCCCGAGCCGCGCTCCTGCCAGGCATACAGGCGCGATGCCGGCATATCGATCTGATACAGATGAGCGCTGCGGATGCCGCCGGTGCCGTCGGACGGCGAGGTCGACACGTGCAGGGTCGAGGCGCTGGTCTCGCGGCGGATCTCCTGGTACAGCGAACTGAGCCCGACCAGATTCGAATGGGTGCGCAAGTAGCCGGCCATGACTCCGCCTTGCGCGGCGGCCGGCAGGTTCAAATCGGTATTGGCGTCGACCAGGCTGCGCTGGACGAACGCGCGCGCCGTGTCCACGCTCATCGGCGCGCGCGCCTGGAACCCGTCGTTGGCGATGGTCTCGGGCGGACGGTTGTCGGTGCGATACAACTGGAAAGGCATGCAAGCTCCTGTCGCGAAGCGCGGCGTAAACGCAGGGGGAAGGGCGGCGGCGCGCCGCCGTCGCGGCGGCTGTCGCCACTGCAACGGCCGCAACCACGACTGAGATCGACGTCCACTGTAAGCCGCACTCGTGCGCCGCGCAGCAGCGCGCGCGCCGATGCGTGACGCACCGCGGTTTCCGTGCACCGCCGCGCGGCGGCTGCGCGGCGAGGATCAGTTCAGGCGAAGATCGGCCCGGCGAAGATCAATCCAGCGACGACGCCAGCCGCTCGCGCAGCGAATGCCCGATCTCGCGCACCGTCGACACGCCCAGGTCGCGAAGAATGCGATGAGTGGCGTGCGGCAGCGGCGATTCGTCGATGTCGTGCGGGGCGATGTTCTTGCCGGGCACGCCGGGCAGGAACTCGATGCCGGCGGCGAGGTAGCAGTGCTGCACCAGCGCCGAGCAGAACAGCGCGCCGTCCTTGGCCAGCAGGTTGCCGCGCTTGCGCAGGCGGCGGCTGTGCATGGCCATCATGGTGCCGAGCAGTTCGCTGATCGAATAGCTCGACAGCCCGGCCAGCAGGTCCAGGCCGGCCTTCTGCACCTGCAGCACCTGTTCCGGGCTCAGGCCGAAGTCGAGCACGGCGATGTTGGGGAAGGCGTCGGCGTCGTAGTAGCGGGCGACGCGGTTCTCCTGCACGCCCAGGCGGATCTGCCGGTAGCGCAGGTCCAGGTCGGACTCGATCACCCACCAGTGGCCGTCCACGCGCCGTTCGCTGAAGACGAAGGCGTGCGACCACAGGCTGCGGTGGCCGTCCTCGGTCAGCGGCGACTGCGCCTTGCGGATCAGCTTGTTGATGAAGTCGCGCCCGCCGCACAGGCCGATCCGGCCCGGCGCGGCGTGCTTTTCCAGGAAGGCCTGGTTGCCGCGCGGATCGGACGACTCGGCGTCGGCGAGGTCTTCGGGCAGCAGGATATCGCTCATCCGTGAAGTTCCGGCAAGGGTGGGGCGGGGGCGCGGCGCGGGCCGCGCGGGCGGCCCGTCACTCCGGATCGTAATCCAGATTCGACGCCAGCCAGCGCTCGGCCTGGGCCACGCTGGCGCCCTTGCGCCGGGCGTAGTCCTCGACCTGCTCCTTGGACACCCGCCCGACCACGAAGTACTGGCTGTCGGGATGGCTGAAGTAATAGCCCGACACCGCCGCCGCCGGGTACATGGCGAAGCTCTCGGTCAGCTCCAGCCCGCAGTGGGCCGGCGCGTCGAGCAGGGCGAACAGGGTGCGCTTCTCGCTGTGCTCGGGGCAGGCCGGATAGCCCGGCGCGGGACGGATGCCGCGGTAGCCTTCGTCGATCAGCGCCTCGTTGTCGAGCGCCTCGTCGCCGGCGTAGCCCCAGAACTCCTTGCGCACGCGCTGGTGCAGGCGCTCGGCCAGGGCCTCGGCGAAGCGGTCGGCCAGGGCCTTGAGCATGATCGCGTTGTAGTCGTCGTGATCGGCCTCGAAGCGCGCCACGTGCGGCTCGATGCCCAGGCCCGCGGTGACCGCGAACGCGCCGATCCAGTCCTGGCGGCCGCTGTCCTTGGGCGCGACGAAGTCGGCCAGGCAGAAGTCGGGGCGGTCGGCGGGCTTGTCGGCCTGCTGGCGCAGGAAGTGCAGGCGGGTCGTCTCGCGCAGGCCGCCGGCGACGCGTCGCGGCTGCACCAGGCCGTTGTCGGGCAGCGCGACGGCGTCGGGCGCGAGGCTCGGTTCGACGTCGACATCGTCGCCGACCGCGTTCGCTGGCCACAGGCCGAACACCGCCTTGGCGCCGATCCATTTCTCCGCGACGATCTTCTTCAGCATCGCGCGCGCGTCGCGGTACAGCTCGCTGGCCTGCTTGCCGACGATCTCGTCGGTCAGGATCGCCGGGTAGCGCCCGGCGAGTTCCCAGGTGTTGAAGAACGGGGTCCAGTCGATGTAGTCGACCAGCTCGTCGAGCGGGTAATCGTCGAACGCGTACACGCCCGGGGCGTTCGGCATCGGCGGAACGTATTCGTCCCAGTTGCCGGCGAAGCGCTGGCCGCGCGCCTTTTCCAGCGACACCAGGCGCTTGCCGTCGCCGCGCTGGCGATGGCGCTGGCGGATCTCGGCGTAGTCCGAGGCGTTGGCGGCGACGAACGGCTCGCGCAGCTCGATCGAGATCAGCGACTGGGCCACGCCGACCGCGCGCGAGGCGTCCTTGACCCAGATCGTCGGCGCGTCGTAATGCGGATCGATCTTCAGCGCGGTGTGCGCGCGCGAGGTGGTCGCCCCGCCGATCAGCAGCGGCATGGTGAAGCCCTGGCGCTGCATTTCGCGGGCGACGTGGCTCATCTCCTCCAGCGACGGCGTGATCAGCCCGGACAGGCCGATCAGGTCGGCGTTCTCGGCGCGCGCCCGGTCGAGGATGGTCTGCGCGGGCACCATCACGCCGAGGTCGACCACATCGAAGTTGTTGCAGGCCAACACCACGCCGACGATATTCTTGCCGATGTCGTGCACGTCGCCCTTGACCGTGGCCATGACGATCTTGCCGTTGGACTTGCCGGCATCGCCGGTGCGCAGCTTCTCGGCCTCGATGTACGGCAGCAGGTAGGCCACGGCCTTCTTCATCACCCGCGCCGACTTGACCACCTGCGGCAGGAACATCTTGCCGGCGCCGAACAGGTCGCCGACCACGTTCATGCCGGCCATCAGCGGGCCTTCGATCACGTCCAGCGGGCGCGTGGATTCGGCGCGCGCGGCTTCGGTGTCTTCCTCGATCCACTGGTCGATGCCGTGGACCAGGGCGTGGCTGAGGCGGTCGCGCACCGGCTTGTCGCGCCAGCGCAGGTCTTCGACCTTTTTTTCGCCCTTCTTGCCCTTGAAGCGGTCGGCGATCTCCAGCAGGCGCTCGGTGGCGTCGCTGCGGCGGTTGAGCACCACGTCCTCGACCCGCTCGCGCAGGTCGGCGTCGAGATCGTCGTACAGCGGCAGCGCGCCGGCGTTGACGATGCCCATGTCCATGCCCGCGCGGATCGCGTGGTAGAGGAACACCACGTGGATCGCCTGGCGCACCGGCTCGTTGCCGCGGAACGAGAACGACACGTTCGACACGCCGCCGGAGATGTGGCTGTACGGGAAGCGCCGCTTGATCTCGCGGGTGGCCTCGATGAAGGCGACCGCGTAGTCGTTGTGCTCCTCGATGCCGGTGGCGACCGCGAACACGTTGGGGTCGAAGATGATGTCTTCGGGCGGGAAGCCGACCTCTTCGGTCAGCAGCTTGTAGGCGCGCGAGCAGATCTCGACCTTGCGCTCGATGGTGTCGGCCTGGCCGACCTCGTCGAAGGCCATCACCACCACCGCCGCGCCGTAGCGGCGCACCAGCCGCGCCTGGCGCAGGAATTCGGCCTCGCCTTCCTTCATCGAGATCGAGTTGACGATGCCCTTGCCCTGCAGGCACTTGAGCCCGGCCTCGATCACGTTCCACTTGGAACTGTCGACCATCACCGGCACCCGGGCGATGTCCGGCTCGGCGGCGATCAGGTTGAGGAACTCGACCATGGCTTTCTGCGAGTCGAGCAGGCCCTCGTCCATGTTGACGTCGATGACCTGGGCGCCGTTCTCGACCTGCTGGCGCGCGACCACCACCGCCTCATCGAGGCGGCCTTCCAGGATCAGCTTCTTGAACTGCGCGCTGCCGGTGACGTTGGTGCGTTCGCCGACGTTGACGAAGTTGCTTTCCGGGGTGATCTGCAGCGGTTCGAGGCCGCTGAGGCGGGTCTGGCGGGGCAGAGCTTTCATGTAGGGTGGTGCCGGGGCTGGTGCGGNGGGAGATAGCGGATAGGAGTTAGGAGATAGCGAAGAGCCGCTGTTGCTATCTCCTAACTCCTATCCGCTATCTCCCAGCCTTCAGGCTGCGGCTTGCAGCGCCAACGGCACCCGCGGCGCCACCCCCGCCACCGCCGCCGCGATCGCCGCGATATGCGCCGGCGAGGTGCCGCAGCAGCCGCCGACCAGGTTGAGCAGGCCGGCGCGGGCGAATTCGCCGAGCACCGCGGCCATGTCCTCGGGGGTTTCGTCGTAACCGCCGAAGGCGTTGGGCAGGCCGGCGTTGGGATGGGTGCTGACGTGCGAGTCGGCGATCTGCGACAGCACGTCGACGTGCACGCGCAGGTCCTTGGCGCCGAGCGCGCAGTTCAGGCCGATCGCGGTCGGCTGCACATGCCGCACCGAATACCAGAACGCTTCGGCGGTCTGGCCCGAGAGGGTGCGGCCGGAGGCGTCGGTGATGGTGCCGGAGATCATCACCGGCAGCCGCGCGCCGCGCGCGTCGAAGGCTTCCTCGAGCGCGAACAGCGCGGCCTTGGCGTTGAGGGTGTCGAAGATGGTTTCCACCATCAACACGTCCGCGCCGCCGTCGATCAGGCCGTCGGCGGCCTCGCGGTAGGCCTCGCGCAACTGGTCGAAGCTGATCGCGCGGTAGCCGGGGCGGTTGACGTCCGGGCTCAGCGAGGCGGTGCGGCTGGTCGGGCCGAGCACGCCGATGACGAAGCGCGGGCGCGACGGATCCAGCGCTTCGATCTCGTCGCAGACGCCGCGCGCCAGCTTGGCGCCTTCGAAGTTGAGCTCGCGCGCCAGGTGCTCCAGGCCGTAGTCCTCCAGCGAGATCGTGGTCGAGTTGAAGGTGTTGGTCTCGACCAGGTCGGCGCCGGCCTGCAGGTACTCGCGGTGGATGCCGGCGATGATCTCGGGGCGGGTCAACGTCAGCAGGTCGTTGTTGCCGCGCTGGTCGCGCGAGCAGCCGCAGCCGTCGCCGTGCACGTGCTCGCCGTCGTGCTCGCGCGCCGGCGGCGAATACAGCCGGTCGTAGCCTTCGGCGAAGCGCTCGCCGCGGTAGTCGGCCTCGCTCAGCGAATGCTGCTGGATCATCGTGCCCATCGCGCCGTCGATGATCAGGATGCGCTCGGACAGGCCGCGCAGCAGCGCCTGCGCGCGTTCGGGGTGGAGCCAGGGCAGGGGCTTCATCGGCGGTTCCTCACTTCTTGGCCGGCTTGCGCGCCGCGGCCGGCTCGGGCTGCGGCTTGCGCGCCATCAGCGCGATCACTTCGAAATGCGGCGGGCGGCGCTCGCGGGTCACGGTCTCGCAGCTGACGATGTCGAAGCCGGCCTTGGTCGCGAACTTCTGCAGGTCTTTCTCGGTGAAGCCGAGGTTGACGTGGCCGAAGGCCTCGACCGCGCCGCGGTGCTCGTGCCGGGCCAGGCTGGTCAGCAACAGGCGGCCGCCGGGGCGCAGCACGCGCGCGGCCTCGGCCACGGCCTGGGCCGGCTGTTCGGCGTAGGTCAGCGCGTGCATCAGCACCACCAGGTCGAAGGTCTCGGCCGCGAACGGCAGCGCGTGCATGTCGCCCTCGCGCACCTCGACATTGCGCAGCTTGCGCAGGCGCTCGGACGCGGCGGCGACCACCTTGGTGCTGGCGTCCAGGCAGATGTAGCGGTGCGAGTGCGGCGCCAGCAGTTCGGCCAGCACGCCGTCGCCGGAGGCGATGTCGAGCACGTCGCCGGGCTGCAGCAGCGGCAGCGCCGAACGCGCCAGCGCTTCCCAGGTGCGGCCGGGCGAGTAGTGGCGTTCCATGTCGCCGGCGACCGAGTCGGCCCAGTTCTGGTCGGAGGCGCGCATCGCCAGCACCGCGGCCACGCGCTCGGCGTCCTGGCGCAGCAGCGGGTCGTCGCTGCCGGTGCTCAGGGTCTGCCACAGCGCGCGCTGGGCCTGGTCGAGCGCGCCCTCGTCGAAGCGGTAATAGGCCGACACGCCGGCGCGGCGGTCGCGCACCAGCCCGGCTTCCTTGAGCTTGGACAGATGGGTGGACACGCGCGGCTGGGCCAGGCGGGTGATCGCCGACAGTTCGGCCACGGTGAGCTCCTCGCCTTCGAGCAGGGCGAGCAGCCGCACCCGGGTGGCGTCGGCGAATACTTTGAGTCTTGCGGACCAGCCTTCGAGATCCATGGGATTGGGATTGAGGGGAACGGGGAATGGCGGCGTCGCGAAAGCGCAGGGGTAAACGGTTTCCGTCTTTCCGTCGCTTTCATCAACGTATCGCGATATAGAGATAAGTGTGTGCCCGGCGTGCGCTCAGGTCAAGTCGTGCGGCGCTGCAGCAAGCCGCAATGGCGACTGAAGCGCGATGCCGCGGGCAGGCATGACGCCAGATCGGGGCAGCCGCATGGGTGGGGTTCTGCGGCGCGCGCGGCTACAATTCGCATCCGCGGTCCGGCGAATGGATCGCGGACCAGGACGCGGAATCAACGCGCCGGTCGTTCCGGGATACGGACGCGCCAAAGAGCGCGCCGGCAAGGGGGAACGGCCGCAGCGCTCAACCCAGCAGAGGTGCGACGTGGATTTTGGCTTTACCGAAGAGCAGTTGATGATCCAGGACGTGGCGCGCCGTATCGCCCAGGAGAAGATTGCTCCCAGCGCCGAGCACCATGACCAGACCGGCGAATTCCCGCTGGACAACATCCGCACCCTCGGCGAGAACGGGCTGATGGGCATCGAGGTGCCGGCCGAGTACGGCGGCGCCGGCATGGACCCGGTCGCCTACGTGCTGGCCATGGTCGAGATCGCCGCCGGCGACGCCGCGCACTCGACCATCGTCTCGGTCAACAATTCGCTGTTCTGCAACGGCATCCTCAAGTTCGGCACCGAGGAACAGAAGCAGCTGTACGTGCGCGCGATCGCCGAAGGCCGCGAAATCGGCGCCTTCGCCCTGACCGAGCCGCAGTCGGGCTCCGACGCCACCGCGATGCGCTGCAAGGCGGTCAAGCAGGCCGACGGCAGTTTCGTCATCAACGGCAAGAAGAGCTGGATCACCTCCGGCCCGGTCGCCAAGTACATCGTGCTGTTCGCGATGACCGACCCGGACAAGGGCGCGCGCGGCATCACCGCGTTCATGATCGACACCGCCAAGCCCGGCTTCCACCGCGGCAAGACCGAGCCCAAGCTCGGCATCCGCGCCTCGGCCACCTGCGAGATCGAGTTCGAGGACTACGTGGCGGCGCCGGCCGACGTGCTCGGCGAGGAAGGCCACGGCTTCAAGATCGCCATGGGCGTGCTCGACGCCGGCCGCATCGGCATCGCCAGCCAGGCCATCGGCATCGCCCGCGCCGCCTACGAGCGCACCCTGGATTACGTCAAGGAACGCAAGGCCTTCGGCGCGCCGATCGGCACCTTCCAGATGACCCAGGCCAAGATCGCCGACATGAAGTGCAAGCTCGACGCAGCCCTGCTGCTGACCTTGCGCGCGGCCTGGCAGAAGGGCCAGGCCGAGAAGAACGGCGGCCGCTTCAGCAACGAGGCGGCGATCGCCAAGCTCACCGCCTCGGAAGCGGCGATGTGGATCACCCACCAGGCCGTGCAGATCCACGGCGGCATGGGCTATTCCAAGGAAATGCCGCTGGAGCGCTATTTCCGCGACGCCAAGATCACCGAAATCTACGAAGGCACCAGCGAGATCCAGCGCCTGGTCATCGCCCGCAACGAAACCGGCCTGCGCTGACTTTCCACGCCATGAAACGCTTCGGCTCGTCCCGGCCCACCGCCTGTCCTGAGGACGGCGGCAACGGCCTGAGCGCTGCACGACACCTCGACCGCGCCGCCGGCGCCGGCCCGCGCATCGCTGCGCGCGGCCGCGCCGCCGGCGCGCTCGACTATGGCGCCGACGCCCTTGCCGCCGTGCGAATTCCGCCGTACCGGCCCCAATAACCGTTCTCTATGGCCCGCGCGCGAGCGTGGGCCTCATTCCATCCGGACCTCAAACGTTCCCATGAGCAGCAAACCCAAAGCTTCCAAGTCCGAACCCGCCAAACCGGCCGCCAAGGCCGCCAAGGCGGCCCCGGCCAAGCAAGCCAAGGCGACCGCCCCGGTCGCCGAATCCGCCGCGAAGCCGGCCGCGAAGCCCGCAGCGAAGCCGGCCGCCCAGCCCGCCGGCCGCGCGCCGCAGTCGGCGCCGCCGGTGGACGCGCAGGCGGTCGACCTGCGTCCGGTGCTGGAGGCCATGCGCAAGCGCGTGCCCAAGGCGCGCCACGCCGAGGCCGAGGCCTTCGCCCAGGCGTTCTACAAGCGCATGAGCGGCGACGAGATGCCGCAGCACGCGGCCGACGGCTGGGCCGCGCTGGCCGCCGACTTCCTCGACTTCGCCCGCGACCGCAAGCCCGGCAACGCGCTGGTGCGCCTGTTCAACCCGCAGCTCAAGAGCCACGGCTGGGAATCGCCGCACACCGTGCTGCAGATCGCCAACGACGACATGCCGTTCCTGGTCGACTCGGTGACCATGGCCCTGGCCGACCTCGGCGTCGGCGTGCACGTGCTCGGCCACCCGGTGGTCGCCTTCCAGCGCGACAAGGCCGGCAAGCTGGTCGCGGTCGGCGCGGGCCAGGCCGAATCGCTGATGCACCTGGAGCTGGACCGGCAGACGCCGGAGGCCATGGCGCAGATCAAGCAGGCGCTGGACACCGTGCTGGCCGACGTGCGCGCGATCGTGCGCGACTGGCCGCAGATGCGCGACAAGATGAACCAGGTCGCCGACGAGCTGCCGGCGCAGTCGATGCCGATCGACGAGCACGGCAAGCGCGAGGCGCAGGCGTTCCTGCACTGGGCCGCCGACAACCACTTCACCTTCCTGGGCTACCGCGAGTACGAAGTCGTCCAGCACGGCGGCGAAGGCGTGCTGCGCGCGGTCAAGGACAGCGGCCTGGGCCTGCTGCGCGGCAAGCCCTCGGGCGCGCCGCGTCCGCTGACCTCGCTGGCGGCGCACTACATGCCGCAGTCCGGCGCGGTCGACGCGCTGATCCTGACCAAGACCAACGCCCGCTCGACCGTGCACCGCCCGGGCTACATGGACTACATCGGCGTGCTCAGCTTCGACGCCCAGGGCCGTCCGACCGCGGAGAAGCGCTTCCTCGGCCTGTACACCTCCAGCGCCTACAACCGCCGCCCGTGGGACATCCCGCTGGTGCGCCAGCGCCATAACTACGTGATGCAGCAGTCCGGCCTGGCCGCCGACAGCCACAGCGGCAAGGCCCTGCGCCACGTGCTGGAAACCCTGCCGCGCGACGAGCTGTTCCAGTCCGGCGAGGAAGAGCTGCTCAAGACCACCTCGGGCATCCTCGGCCTGCAGGAGCGCGTGCGCAGCAAGCTGTTCCTGCGCCGCGACCGCTACGGCCGCTATTTCTCGGTGCTGGTCTACATCCCGCGCGAGCGCTTCAACACCGACGTGCGCCTGCGCGTGGAGGCGATGCTCAAGGACAAGCTGCACGGCGAGCACGTCGACACCACCGTGCACATCGGCGAATCGCCGCTGGCCCAGCTGCACCTGATCGTGCGGCCGACCTCGGGCGAGGCGGTGCAGGTCGACAACGCCGCGATCGAGGCCGAACTGGCCGAGATCGTGCGCAACCGCCAGGACGAACTGCGCGAAGCGCTGGTGCGCAACAACGGCGAGCAGCAGGGCCTGCAACTGGCCAACCGCTACGGCCGGGTGCTGCCGATCGGCTACATCGAGGAAGTCTCCGCGCCGGTCGCCGCGCAAGACATCGCTCACCTGGCCGCGCTCAGCGGCCCCGAAGACCTGCGCCTGAGCCTGTGCCGGACCCGTCCGGGCGAGGGCGGCCTGCGCTTCAAGTTCTACCGCCAGCTCGACGACATCCCGCTGTCGGATGCGCTGCCGATGATGGAGAACATGGGCCTGCGGGTGATCTCCGAGCACCCCTACCGGCTCACCGTCGACGGCCAGCCGGTGTACATCCAGGACTTCGAGGTCGAAACCTCGAACAACGACATCGACGTCGACCGCCTGGACGAGAACTTCGAGGAAGCCTTCGCCCAGATCTGGCGCGGCAACGCCGAGAACGACGGCTTCAACCGCCTGATCCTGGCCGCCAGCCTGTCCTGGCGCCAGGTCGCGATGCTGCGCGCGTACTGCAAGTACCTGCTGCAGGTCGGCGTGCCGTTCTCGCAGAGCTACGTCGAGGAAACCTTCGCCCGCTATCCGCTGCTGGCGCGCCTGCTGGTGGAACTGTTCGAAGCGCGCTTCGACCCGAGCACCGGCAGCGAGAGCAAGGCCGAGATCAAGGCCGGCCAGGAGCGCCTGAAGGTCCAGTTCGAAGCCCTGCACGACGGCGACGACACCGTGCGCGCCGCGCTGGAGCCGGTGATCGCTGCCCGCGCCGGCAAGCGCGAGGCCCAGGCCGAGGCCGCGGTGACCGCGCTCAAGTCGCTGCTCGACCGCGTTTCCAGCCTCGACGAAGACCGCATCCTGCGCAGCTTCATCGGCGTGATCCAGGCGACGTTGCGCACCAGCTACTACCAGCGCGCCGCCGACGGTTCCGACCGCGGCTACGTCAGCTACAAGTTCGATTCGGCCCAGGTGCCGGACCTTCCCAAGCCCAAGCCCTACCGCGAGATCTTCGTCTACGGCCCGCGCGTGGAAGGCGTGCACCTGCGCTTCGGCCCGGTCGCCCGCGGCGGCCTGCGCTGGTCGGACCGCCGCGAGGACTTCCGCACCGAAGTGCTGGGCCTGGTCAAGGCGCAGATGGTCAAGAACACGGTGATCGTGCCGGTCGGCTCCAAGGGCGGCTTCTTCGCCAAGCGTCCGCCCATCGGCGGCGACCGCGATGCGGTCCTGGCCGAGGGCATCGCCTGCTACAAGATGTTCATCAACGGCCTGCTCGACATCACCGACAACATCGTCGACGGCAAGATCGTGCCGCCGCAGAACGTGGTGCGCCACGACAACGACGACCCCTACCTGGTGGTGGCCGCCGACAAGGGCACCGCGACCTTCTCCGACATCGCCAACGGCATCGCCGCCGAGCACAAGTTCTGGCTCGACGACGCGTTCGCCTCGGGCGGTTCGGTCGGTTACGACCACAAGGGCATGGGCATCACCGCCAAGGGCGCGTGGGAATCGGTCAAGCGCCACTTCCGCGCGCTCGGCCGCGACAGCCAGACCCAGGACTTCACCACGGTCGGCATCGGCGACATGTCCGGCGACGTGTTCGGCAACGGCATGCTGCTGAGCGAGCACATCCGCCTGGTCGCCGCGTTCGACCACCGCCACATCTTCATCGACCCGAACCCGGACGCGGCGCGCTCGTTCAAGGAACGCGAGCGCATGTTCAAGCTGCCGCGCTCGAGCTGGGAGGACTACGACAAGAAGCTCATCAGCAAGGGCGGCGGCGTGTACCCGCGCTCGGCCAAGTCGATCCCGCTGTCGGCCGAGGCCAAGGCGGCGCTGGGCATCGAAGGCAACGCCACCGCGCTGAGCCCGGCCGAACTGATGAGCGCGATCCTCAAGGCGCCGGTCGACCTGCTGTGGAACGGCGGCATCGGCACCTACGTCAAGTCGCGCAGCGAATCCAACAGCGACGTCGGCGACCGCGCCAACAACGCCCTGCGCGTCAACGGCGCGGACCTGCGCTGCAAGATGGTGGGCGAGGGCGGCAACCTGGGCCTGACCCAGCTCGGCCGCATCGAGGCGGCGCAGCACGGCGTGCTGCTCAACACCGACTTCATCGACAACTCCGCCGGCGTGGACACCTCCGACCACGAGGTGAACATCAAGATCCTGCTCAACGGCCAGGTGCAGGCGAAGAAGCTGACCCTGCCGGAGCGCAACAAGCTGCTGGCCTCGATGACGGATGAAGTCGCCGAGCTGGTGCTCAACGACAACTACCGCCAGAACCAGGCGATCAGCCTGATGGAGCGCATGAGCCTGACCCGCCTGGGCAGCAAGCTGCACTTCATCCGCACCCTGGAATCGCAGGGCCTGCTCGACCGCCAGATCGAGTTCCTGCCGTCGGACGCCGAGATCGCCGAGCGCAAGGCCCGCGGCCAGGGCCTGACCCGTCCGGAACTGTCGGTGCTGCTGTCGTACTCCAAGCTGGTCGCGTTCCAGCAGCTGCTGGATTCGGACGTGCCGGAAGACCCGTACCTGTCCAAGGAACTGGTCCGCTACTTCCCGCAGCCGCTGCAGGCCAAGTACGCCAAGGCGATGGAGAACCACCGCCTGAAGCGCGAGATCATCGCCACCGCGGTGACCAACTCGACCATCAACCGGATGGGCGCGACCTTCCTGCTGCGCATGCAGGAAGACAGCGGCCGCACCCCGGGCGAGGTCGCCAAGGCCTTCACCATCACCCGCGAGACGCTGGACGCGCGCGAGCTGTGGGCGCAGATCGACGCGCTCGACGGCAAGGTCGCCGAGTCGACCCAGATCGACGCCCTGCAGGTGATCTGGAACCTGCAGCGCTCCTTCACCCGCTGGCTGCTGTCGCGTCCCGGCGCGATCCCCGACATCACCACGGCGGTGGAGCGCTACCACGACGGCTTCAAGAACATCCGCGCCGGCCACGGCATCCTCGGCGACGGCGAACGCCCGACCCTGGACGCCGCCTACGCCGACTGGAAGGCCAAGGGCGTGCCCGAAGCGCTGGCCGCGCAGCTGGCCGCGCTGCCGTACCTGGAGCCGAGCTGCGACATCATCGAGCTGGCGCGCGAGCGCAAGCTCAAGCCGGTCGACGTGGCCAAGGTCCACTTCCGCCTCGGCGAGGCGCTGCGCCTGCCGTGGCTGCAGGAGCAGATCGACGCGCTGACCGTGGACGGCCGCTGGCACGCGGTCGCGCGCGGCGTGCTGCGCGAGGAACTGGCGACCCAGCAGCGCATCCTGGTCGGCCAGGTGCTGAAGATGCCGGGCGCCAACGCCGAGGCCAAGGTCAAGCAGTGGCTGAGCCGCGACGACCAGTCGCTGCGCTTCACCCTGGCGATGCTGACCGAACTGGCGGCGCAGAAGACCCTGGACTACCCGACCGCCTCGGTCGCGGTGCAGCGTCTGTCGCAGTTGGCCGCGCGCGGTTGACGGCGATGCGCGGAGCCGGCGCTTGCGCCGGCTTCGCGGTAGTGATCGAAGCCCTTCGCCCTCGCGGGCGAGGGGCTTTTTGTCTTGTGGGAGGGCCTTCAGGCCCGATGCCTTGCTGCCGGATAGCCGCCGCGAACTGAAACAAAGGCATCGGGCCTGAAGGCCCTCCCACAGTCGGTCCTGTAGGAGCGGCGCGAGCCGCGACCGCGCCGACGCAACTGCGCCGAAACCTTCGCAATGGTTGCGTTGGCGCAGTCGCGGCTCGCGCCGCTCCTACAGGCAGCGAACGAAAAATCGCGACTGCGTCGCAAAGCAGCCGGCTCCGCGCCGCGCCGCATTGCGCCGCGCCGACACCAATCCCCCGCACCGCCCGGGTTATGCTGGCGCGGTCCTCCCGGAGCCGCCGATGACCGCGACGCCCCGCATCGCCTTTCTCGCCAGCCACACCGACGAAGCGCAGCGCGCGCTCGCCGAACTCAGCGGACGTCACGGCCAGTGCGAGCCGGCCGATGCCGATGTCCTGGTCGCGCTCGGCGGCGACGGCTTCATGCTGCAGACCCTGCACCGCCACGGCGCGCTCGGCAAACCCGTGTACGGGATGAAGCTGGGCACGGTCGGTTTCCTGATGAACCAGCATGCCGGCGGCGCCGGCGACCTGTTCGAACGCCTGGCCCAGGCCGAACCAGCGGTGCTGCGGCCGCTGGAGATGGTCGCCCAGACCGAATCCGGCGCCAGCTTCGGCTCGCTGGCCTACAACGAGGTCTCGCTGCTGCGCCAGACCCGCCAGGCCGCGCACCTGCGCATCGACCTCAACGGCCAGACCCGCCTGGACGAGCTGATCTGCGACGGCGTGCTGGTCGCGACCCCGGCCGGCAGCACCGCCTACAACTTCTCCGCGCACGGCCCGATCCTGCCGCTGGGCTCGGCGGTGATCGCGCTGACCCCGATCGCCGCATTCCGCCCGCGGCGCTGGCGCGGCGCGCTGCTCAAGGCCGACACCGAAGTGCGCTTCCGCGTGCTCGACCCGTACAAGCGCCCGGTCAGCGCCACCGCCGATTCGCACGAGGTGCGCGACGTGGTCGAAGTCACCATCCGCGAATCGCGCGACCGCACCGTCACGCTGCTGTTCGATCCGGAGCACAACCTGGAAGAGCGGATGCTGATCGAGCAGTTCACCAGCGGCTGAGGCGGTTCACGCCAGCCGCCGCAACAGCGCGCCCAGGCGCGGATGCGACAGGTCGGGCAGGGCGGCGGCCTGCACGGGTTCGAACCATTGCAGGCGCAGGTGCTCGTCGCCGAGCGGCCGCGGTTCGCCGACCCAGTCGCGCACCGCATACAGGCGCAGCACCACGCCATCGAATGCGAATTCCGCAGCGATCCGAGCGGCCGTCGCCGGGTCGGCGGGCGGGCCGATGCCGGTCTCCTCGGCCAGTTCGCGCCACAAGGCCTGCTCGGGCGTTTCGCCGGGTTCGACGTGGCCGCCGGGCAGGTCCCAGCGGCCGGGCGCCAGTCGCTTGTGCAGGGCGCGCAAGCCGAGCAGAACCCGGCCATCGCGCAGCAGCAAGGCACCGACCCAGCCGATGCGCGGCGCGGCGTCGGAGTTCACGGCGCGCGCCGATGCGGCCAGCCGTCGCGCTCCGGGCCGCGGGGCAGGCATGGGAGGCTGCGAGGGCAAGCGATCGGCGTCATCCGCGTGAGAAATTACTTTAAGTTCTGACGATAAATATCAATTAAAATAATATCTTACGGTCTTTTTATAAGGCTCTATCGAGTCGGGCGAAACCCTCTCACCCCCGCGCCCGCACCCGCCGCGCGATCTCGCTCACTGCGGCGATGCACAGCGTCAGCCCCACCGTCGACAGCAACTGCACCCGCGGCCCCGGGGTCATCAACGCCAGCACGAACACCAGGGCGAGGATGCCCAGGCCGAAGTAGGTGACGTAGGGGAAGGCCCACATCTTGAACGGCAGCGCGGTGCCGGCGCGGTCGGCGCGGCGGCGCAGGATCAGCTGCGAGAGCAGCGACAGCGTCCACACCAACAGGCAGGTCGAACCGACCACGTTGAGCAGCGCCGGCAGCACCTTGTCCGGGTACAGCAGTTCCAGCGCGGTGGCGATGAAGCCGAACGCCACGCTCGCCAGCACCGCCGCCACCGGCACCTGGCTGCGGCTCAGGCGGGCGAGCAGGCGCGGCGCTTCCTGGCGCTGGGCCAGCGAATAGATCATGCGCGAGGCGCCGTAGAGGTTGGCGTTGAGCGCCGACAGCAGCGCCACCACCGCGACCAGGGTGATGGCCGTGGCCGCGCCCGGAATCCGCGCGACTTCCAGCACCGCCGCGAACGGAGATTTCAAGGCCTCGCTGGTCCACGGCACCACCGCGATGATCACCGCCAGCGAACCGATGTAGAACACCAGGATGCGCCAGGCCACGGTGCGGATGGCCTGGGTGATGCTGCGCTGCGGGTCCTGGGTTTCGGCCGCGGCGACCGCGACGATCTCGGTGCCGCCGAAGGCGAACACCACCACCAGCAGCGCCGCGCCGACGCCGGCCCAGCCCTTGGGCGCGAAGCCGCCGTGGGCGGTGAAATTGGCCAGGCCGGGCGAGGCCACGTCCGGCAGCCAGCCCAGCAGCAGCGCGGCGCCGATGGCGATGAAGGCCAGGATCGCGGCGACCTTGAGGATCGCGAACCAGAACTCGAACTCGCCGAAGTTGCGCACGCCGAGCAGGTTGACCAGGGTGAAAGCGCTCATGAACACCAGCGAGGTCGCCGCCACCGGCAAGCCGGGCCACACCGTGGCCAACAGGCCCGCGGCGCCGACCGATTCGGCCGCCACCACGATCACGATCTGTACCCACCACAGCCAGCCCAGGGTCGCGCCCGCGGTCGGGCCCATGGCGTCGGCGGCGTAGACCGAGAACGCGCCGCTGGTCGGGCGCGCGGCCGCCATTTCGCCGAGCGCGCGCATGACGATGATGATCAGCGCGCCGGCGATCAGGTACGACAGCAGCACCGCCGGCCCGGCGGTCTGCACGCCGACGCCGGAGCCGAGGAACAGCCCGGCGCCGATCGCGCTGCCCAGGCCCATCATCACCAACTGGCGCGACTTGAGAGCGTGGCCGAGTTGCGGATCGGCGGCGGTGGCGGCGTGGCGGGCGGGCAGGGACATGGAGCGGGTCCGGGCGGGCGGCGGGAGGTGCGGCACGATACCGCATCGGCGCCGGGGGCGAGCGGCCCGGCGGCGAGCCGGCAAACCGGCGACGCCCGACCGGCCGGTTCGGCACTGCAAACGACGACGCAGCATCCACAGCCCCTTGCAGGAGCGGCGCAAGCCGCGACCGCGCCAATCCAGCGGCCGCGACACTCGCATTCCCCCAGCGCCACGACCCCGCGGCGGACCGCGAACGCGCCCCCCGATTCTCAACCCAGGATTCCCGCCTCAGGCACAATAGCCCCATGCCCGACCGTGATGCCGACCCGTTGATCGTCGCGATTTCCTCGCGCACCTTGTTCGACATGGAAGAGAGCCATTCGCTGTTCGAGCGCGAGGGCATCGACGCCTATGCCGCGTTCCAGCGCGCGCGCGAGGACGACATCCTGCGCCCGGGCATCGCCTTCCCGCTGGTGCGCAAATTGCTCGCGCTGAACCGCGATGCGCCGGCCGAAGCGCCGCGGGTCGAGGTGATCCTGATCTCGCGCAACTCCGCCGACAGCGGGCTGCGCATCTTCAATTCCATCGCCCACCACGGCCTGTCGATCAAGCGCGCGGCCTTCAGCAACGGCGCGCCGCCGTTTCCCTACATCCGTCCGTTCGGCGCCGACCTGTTCCTGTCGGCCAACGCCCAGGACGTGACCGCCGCGCTCGAGGCCGGCATCGCCGCGGCGACGCTGCTGCCGGCGGTGCTCAATTCCAGGCTCGCCCCGCACCTGCCGCCGGACCAGTTGCGCATCGCCTTCGACGGCGACGCGGTGATCTTCGACGACGAAGGCGAACGGGTCTCGCGCGAAGGCGGCCTGGCCGCGTTCGCCGAGCACGAGCGCAACCACGCCGGCGAGCCGCTGTCGGGCGGGCCGTTCCGCGGCTTCCTCGATGCATTGCACCGGCTGCAGGCGGCGTTCCCGGTCGGCCAGGACGCGCCGATCCGCACCGCGCTGGTGACCGCGCGCTCGGTGCCCGCGCACGAGCGGGTGATCCGCACCCTGCGCGAGTGGGACATCCGCCTGGACGAAGCGCTGTTCCTCGGCGGCCGCGCCAAGGGGCCGTTCCTGGAAGCCTTCGGCGCCGACATCTTCTTCGACGATTCGGAGAACAACATCGCCTCGGCGCGCGGGCACGTGGCGGCGGGGCATGTGCCGCACGGGGTCGCGAATCGCTGAGTCCCGCGCGGTGCGGTAACTCCCTGTAGGAGCGGCGCGAGCCGCGACCGCGACAACGCAACCATTGCGCAGGTGTCGGCGTAGTTGCGTTGTCGCGGTCGCGGCTCGCGCCGCTCCTACACGGGGCGAACGAAGTTTCCGGCGGCGGAAACGACGCAAGCCACGCTTGCGGCGTGGCTTGCGGGTTGGCTGCGAAGACGGGCGGCCGCTGCCGCCGCCTCGCTCAGTCCCAGGACTTCTTCGAAATCATGTCCGGACGGCAGGTGCCGGCCTTGCACTCGCGCGCGCGGTCGCGCAGGAACTCGGTGCGCTCGCGGTTGACCCGGTAGTTGCAGTCGACGTTGATGCTGCCGCCGCTTTCGCAGGTGGCGTCGCGGTGCTTGATCCACTGCAGCTGGGTCTGCTTGAGTTCGGTCTTGGCCGGCTCCTTGGCGACGCCGCGCAGGTCGTTGTAGGCGGTGTTGAGCTCCTTGTCCGACTCCAGGAACAGCTTGGCGAAACAATAGGTCTTGTCGTAGCTGGTCCGGTACTTGTCGCATTCGCCCTGGGCGTAGGCGGCGTTGGCGCTGAGGGCGAGCGCGGCGAAGGCGAGGGCGCAGAAGATCGTTTTCATGGCGTTCCAGTCCAAGTCGTGTGGCGGTGACGATCGGGGCCGGGCGTGCGTGTCCGGCCGGCGCCGCGCGTGGCGGCGTTGGCGTGCAAAGTATTGCGGTGCCAGCGCGAAAGCAAGCGCCCGGCGGCCGCGGCGCCTCCCCGTAGGAGCGGCGCAAGCCGCGACTGCGGCAACACGCCCGTTGCGAAAGTTTCGGCGTAGTTGCGTTGTCGCAGTCGCGGCTCGCGCCGCTCCTGCAGGGAGGTTGTCCGGCTACGGCAACATCTTGTCCAGCGGCAGGCGCACGTCGGTGACCCGCCAGCTTAGCCCGTCGCGGGTCAGCACGAACACCACCGGATCGCCGTCGGCGTTGGCGACCGTGGCGGTGAACCGCGACGGCGACTCGAAGCGGTAGCTCAGATCCTTGAGCGGTTCGGCCGGCGCCACCGGCGCGTAGGCGTCGCGTCGCGGCTCGCGCGGGTCGAAGCGCTTGAGCATGTTGCGGCCTTCCAGCACCGCGCCGATGCCGATCGGCGTGGCGATCGCGTCGACCGCGGTGCCGGCCACGCCGCTGGCCATGCTCAGGCCGATCGCGCCGAGCAGGCTGGACTGCACCTGCGGGCCGGCGCGGCGGACCAGGTAATCGTCGACCTGCGCTTTCAGGCTCAGCCGCAGCGCGGCGAAGTCGACGTGCCTGGACAGCTCGCCGGTGTTGCCTTCCTTGACCGCGGTGCGGATGGCGTGGACGGTCATGAACGGCCCGGCGGCGATCCAGCCGACCAGCAGGACGGCGATCAGGGCCAGGGCGGCGATCCATTTCTTCATGCGCGGCGATCCTTGGGAACAGCCGCCAGGGTAGTCGCGCCGCGGTGCGGTGGCATGAAGGCGGGCTTAGTCGCTTCGCGGTTTGCTTGCGGCCCTCACCCCACCCCCTCTCCCGCAAGCGGGAGAGGGGCTTCATGCAGGGCCAATGCTTGCCCTTCCTTCTCCCGCCTGCGGGAGAAGAGCCTGCCCTCGAAGCGCTTCTGATCGGGGGTGCCCCGAAGAGCTTGCCCGAAAGCAGGGGGGCGGATGAGGGCCGCAGCGCCGCGTCGCCTACTGAATCAACGCCCCACCCGAGCCACCCGCTGCCGCCGCTCGATTGGCGCCAGCCGGCTCTGGTCGTTGAGCTCGATGTTGCGCAGCTCGAACGGCGCGCCATACTCCTTCGGCAGCTGCGCCCGGTCGAACGCCAGCTCGATCCGCGCCGCGCCGCCATCGACCCACTGCGCGCTGTGGGCGATCGCCACCGGCCGCAACTCGCGCTTGGCGTTGCTCGCATACAGGGTGCCGCGCACCTCGTAGCGGCCCGGCGAGGCGGCGCGCAGCGGCAGGGCGAAGCTCAACGCACGCGCGTCGAAGGCGTAGGCGCCGTCGAGCCGGGCGGTGGGCTGGGCCACGGCCAGGGCGGTGCGGGCGTCGCGCTGGATCGTGCCGTCGCCGGCGAACACCTGCACTTCCCACAGCCCGGCCGGTTCGTCGCCGGCGTCGGCCGGCAGCGGCACCGCGCCGCGCAGCTTGCCGTCGCCGCCGGCCTTCAGCGCCAGCGGCCAGCTGCGTCCGGACGGCGCCACCAACAGCGCGCCGCCTTCGGCCTTGAGCGACGCCTGGCCGCGCTGCAGGTCCACTTCGACCTCGCGCGAACCGCCGGCCAGGGCGTGATCGCGGCTCAGCCGGGCGAGCAGGCGCACGTCGCTGTTGGGCTCGAACACGTGCACCACGTAGCGGCCGCGCGCCTGCGCGACCTGCACCGCGTACGCGCCCGGCGCCGCGTCGGCGGCGAGCTGGACCGCGGCGGTGCCGGTGCCGACCGCCAGGCCGGCGGCCTGCAACTGCTCGGCGCCGGTGCGCTTGAGCGCGCCCACCGGCTGGCCGGCGCGGGTGATGCGTACCGAATCGGCGGCGACCTGGGCGGCGCCGGCGACGGGGCTGACCCGGATCAACGCGCCCGGCGCGCTGGTCGACACCTGCAGCCCGCGCTGCAGCGCGGCGCCGTCGGTTTCCTGCCAATACTCGCGGCTTTCCACCGCTGCGGGCAGCGGATCGGCGGCGAGCTCGGCGTCGGGATCCAGCGCCCAGGAAAAACGCAGCGGCGCGCGTTCGGCCGCGGCCTTCGGCGCGGCCACCACGGCCAGGCGCTGCGGGATCTGATCATCTTTGGCCGCCGGCAGCATCGGCGCATCGGCGGCGATGGCCTGGCCCGCGGCGGCGAGCAGGGCGAGGGACAGAATCGTTCGCATGGTCGGCGTCCTCACGGGGTCATGTCGCTGCGCAGGATGGTGTTGAGGTTGAAGCAGGCGCGCCGGCTCTGGTTGTGGCTGAGCGGCTCGGCGCCGGCGGTGCGCTGCTTGTCCTGGAACCAGACCGTGCCCGCGGCCGACTGGCTGGTGCAGTTGAGGAAGCCGTCGGAGCAGCTGTTCAACCAGTTCTGGGTGGTCTCCAGGCCGACGTTCTCGGTGTAGCCGCCGCAGTAGCTGTCGCTGTCGAACGGCGAGGAATCCACGTCGGTGCCGACCACGCTGCGGAACGGCTTGGGCAGCGCCGGGCGGCCGGCGGTGCCGTAGAGATTGTTGGCGTTGTAGGTTGCCATCCAGCTGACCTGCTGCATCTTCACCGCATCGGACTTGTAGCCCAGCAGCCAGCCCACCGCCTGTTCGAAGGCGTTGCCATTCATCGCCGCATCGGCCAGCGGCGTGCCGGCCGAGGACGGCGCCAGCGCGTTGACCCGCACGGTCTTGGCGATGATGTTGGGATAGCGGCTGTCGTAGGTCGGGTTCGACAGGATCCAGCGCATGACGTTGCCGCCGTTGGAGTGGGTGATCACGATCAACTGGGTGATGCCGCGGGCGTTGATGAAATCGGTGAGCTGTTGCGCCAGGCAGCCGGCGGCGCGGCTGTCCCACATGTATTGCTCGAAATCGCAGTTGACCACGACGTAGTTGGCCGGATTGGCCAGGCCCTGGCGCACGCTGTCGACCATCGTCGGCTGCCAGTAGTCCTGATAGGCGTTGCTCTGCTTGCCGGTGCCGTGGACGAAGGCGACGCCGGTGACGGCGCCGGCGGCGAACGGCGCGGCCAGCGCGGCGGCGGCGAACAACGACGCGGCGGCGAGCGACGCGGCGCGCGGCCGCGGCGAGGTGCGGTGCTGATGCATGACTTCTCCCCGATGGGCCGCGGACGCTATCGCGGCGCGTTCCTCGCGCCCGTACGCGGTCGATGTGGCCGCGCGTTCCTGCACGGCGATCGCAGCGAGCATACGTTCGCGAATGTTGCTGTCATGCGGCGCTGCCGCAGATCGGCGCGCGGAAACGTGACCGCATCCGGCCTGCGCAGCGATGGCGCGCACAATTGCCGCGAACGCCAGCGCAAATGGGCGAACGCGGCCATCGCGCTGCGGCTTGCGCGGCTGCGTGCGGCGCGCGCCGCGGCGCGAACGCGTGTGTGCGCGTCAGCCCTCGAAGCGGGACAGCGACTCGACGGTGGCGGTGGAGCCGCCGCAGACGATGACCAGCACATTGGCGTCGGCGCCGAGCGCGATGCGCTGGCGGTAGAGCAGGGCCAGCGATGCGCCGCAGGCCGGCTCGACCAGGGTGCGGTGATCGTCGAGAAAGCGCAGGCAGGCGTCGACGGCGTCGCGATCGCTGACTTGCAGCGGCACGATCGGCCGCTCGCGCGCGAGTTCGAACGCGCGCGCGCAGACCTGGCGCGCGCCGAGCGAGGTGGCCACGCCGGACACCGCCGGCAGTTCGACCCGGCGCCCGGCCTGGATCGAGGCGTGGAACGAAGCCATGCCGTCGGTTTCGGCGGCGTAGATCGGCACGTGGTCGAGCCCGTTGCGCTGCAGGCCTTCGGCGACGCCGGCGAGCAGCCCGCCGCCGCCGACGCACAGCGCCACCGCGTCCGGGCGCAGGCCCGCCGCGACCACTTCGTCGATCATCGTGGCGTGGCCCTGCCACAGCAGCGGGTCGTCGAAGGGATGCAGGAACGCATCTCGCGGCGTCTTCAGCGATTGCGCGAACGCATTGGCCTCCGACCACGAGCGGCCGTGCACGCTGACCTGCGCGCCTTCCTCGCGCAGCAGCCGGCGCGCGCGTTCGGGCGTGGTTTCCGGCACCACCACCGCGACCGGCACGCCGAGCTTGCGGCCGGCGTAGGCGACCGCCAGCCCGGCGTTGCCGCCCGAGGAAGACAGGAATCGCTGGGCGCCGTCGGCACGATAGCGCTCGCAGGCGTGGCCGATGCCGCGGATCTTGAACGATCCCGACGGCTGCATGGCTTCCATTTTCATCCACACCCGCGCGCCGCTGGCGCGCGAGAGCGGAAGCGATTCGAGCAAGGGCGTGGCGATGCTCAGCGGCATGACGGGTCCTGGAAGCGCGGGCGGCGGTGCGGGGCCGCGGTGTCGATGGCGGTGTCCTGCGGGCGATGCGCGCGAGCGCATGCGCCGGCGTCGGCGACCGAACGCCGATTGTGCGAGCCGCGGCGCCGGCGGGGAAGGGCCCGCGGCGATCCGGCCCGATTGCGTCGGGCGCGTCGGCGCACGCATCGGCGCGGCCGCGCCGTTTCGCGACGCGGTTCGCATGCGGTCGCGCGCGCCGCGGCGGACCCCGGCGGCGCGCGCAGGACATCAGTCGTAATAGCCCGGCGCCAGCCTGAAGCGCCGCCACGCTTCGGGATCGTGCCCCGGAACCAGGGTCGCGCCGCTGCGCTCGGCCAGCGCGCGCAGCTTCTGCACCGAGCGCACCGCATCCACCGCCGAGGCCAGCAAACCGGGCAGCGCGGTTTCGTTCCAGTGGTCCAAGGTATACACCGCGTCGCCGGCCAGGATCATCGTACCGCTGTTGCGCAGGGTGACCAGGAACGATTGGTGGCCGAGGGTATGACCGGGCGTGAACACCGCTTGCAGCGCGCCGTCGCCGTACAGATCGAACGGCTGCCCGGCCTCGCCGTCGAGGAATTGCCAGCGCAGCCCGGCGCGGTCGAAATCCTTGCGTGCATAGGCGCCGGCGGCGAACCAGTCCGGCGCGAACGCATATTCGTACTCGCGCCGCTGGACCAGGTGCACGGCATCGGGAAAACGTCCGACCGCGCCGCTGTGGTCGCAGTGAAGATGCGACAGGGCGACGTAGCGTATGTCGCGCGGGCTCAGCCCCAGCGTCGCCAGCTGCGCCACGCAGCCTTGCTCCGGCCGCATCCGCGGGCGGTATGCGTCGATCGCATCTCCCCAGTAACCGCGCGGATCGGCCAGGCCTTCGGCCGCCAGGCCGCCGTCGATGACGACGTTGCCCTTGGGATGCATCAGCAAGAACCACGGCACCGGGATTTCCATATCCTGGCCGCAGCCTTGGTTCATCTTGATGTCGTGGACCTTGCACAGTTGCGAGCCGGATTGGAACAGGTAAAGCCTGATATCGTTCATGAGGTTTTCGCGGTCGTAGGGTCGGTGTGCGGAGCGCTTGCGCGCATGGCGGCGCGGCCCGGCGTGCTGGCGTGTCTGGCGCATGCCGCGAACGAATCTTGGCGAGCGCGTCCGCCGCCGGGTAGGCGGTTCGATCCGCTTTCACCTATCGGCTTCCTCGATGGATCGGCTATGGACTTTCTGGCGGCGATGCGGGTGTTCGTGCGGGTGGCCGAGCGCGGCAGCATGTCCGCGGCCGCGCGCGACCTGGGCCTGGGCCAGCCGGCGGTCAGCGAACGCATCGAGCGGCTGGAAGCGCATCTGGGCGTGCGCCTGCTGCGGCGGAACACGCGCGCGATCTCGCTGACCGACGCCGGCGCCGGCTTCTACGAGCGCTGCAAGACCGCGATCGACGCGGCGGACGCGGCCTTGCACGCCGCGCGCGCGGATTCGCCGATGCGCGGCCGCGTGCGCATCGCCGCGCCGCACGGCCTGGGCGAAACGCTGTTGCCGCCGTTGTTGCTGCGCCTGCGCCGCGACTGCCCGCAACTGCGGATCGAACTGGTGCTCAACGATCGCCTGGTCGATCCGGTCACCGAGGGCGTGGACGTGTCGCTGCGGCTCGGCGGGCCGGGCGAGGGTCACTACGTCGCGCGCAAGCTCGGCCACGTGCGGCGCGTGCTCGCGGCTTCGCCCGAGTATCTGCAACGCCACGGTGCGCCGTCGGCGCCGGCCGATCTGCTGCGGCATCCGTTCGCGCGCGTGTCCGGGCTGTTCAACGACGGCCGGCTGATCCTGCGCGATAAGCACGGGCGAACCGCGACGGCCGCGGTCGATACCGTGCTCAGCGTGAGCCATTGGCGGCCGTTGCACGCGCTGCTGCTCGGCGGCGCGGGCATCGGCGTGCTGCAGGAGCCGGTGTGCCGCGAGGATCTGGCGAGCGGGCGCTTGCAGCGCGTGCTGCCGGATCATCAAGTGCCCGGCTTCGAACTGCACGCGCTGTACTCGCCGGAAAAGCCGCTGCCGCAGCGGGTCCGCACGGTGCTGGCGCTGCTGGAGAAGGCGCTGCCCCGGCAGCTTTAGTTCGGTCGTTGCGAGCCGCGTCGGGCTGTGGCAGCCTGGGCCGGCCGACATGGAGTCGGCGCCGAAGGAGACGCATGATGCGTAGCAAGAAGAAGCCGATCGCCGCCCTGGCCCTGAGCCTGTTCGCGGCCGCCACCGCCGCCTGGGCGGTCCCGCCGGTGTACCTCGGCGAGCTGCACGAGTACTACCAGAACGGCCAGGTGGTCGGCTGGGCCCAGCGCGACTGCAAGGGCAAGCTGACCCAGGGCGGCAGCGTGACCGAAGAGGTCTACATCACCTATCTGGTCTGCGGCATCTGAAGGGCCGCGGCGGGCGCTGCGCGCGCCCGCCGCTTCCAGCCGACAGCCAGTCGATCGCGCCGCCCGCCGGGCTCAGAACTCCAGGTCCAGCGCCGCGCACAGGTAGTCGGTGAACGGCGCCAGCCCGGCCAAGTCCTTTTGCAGCGTCGACAGCAACCGCGGGCCGGTCATGGTCGCGTGCTCGATATTGCGGTAGGCGACGAAGTTCTTGCGCTTGAGGTCGTCGGCGAATTCGAACTCCGGCGGGAAGCCGCGCGGGGCGCGGGTCAGCATTTCGCTGTCGTCCAGGTCGAAGCGCTTGCGGAACTTGGGATCGTGCGCGGCGGCCTTCCAGCTGCCGGGGTTGTCGAAGACGAAGTGGCGGATCTTGCGCAGGGTCTCCGGCGCCGGGTGCCACACGCCGGAGGCGACGAAGCATTCGTCCAGGCCCAGGTGGATGTAGAACGACGGCGCCTCGACCTGACGCCCGCGCTCGTGGAACAGGCGCGCGCCCTGCCAACTCTTGTACGGCGCCTTGTCGTTGGCGAAGCGGGTATCGCGCTGGATCCGGAACAGCGAGCCGCCGACGTTCTTGGGCTCGCTGCGGTAATGCTCGCTGACTTCGGCCAGCACCGGCTGCAGGTCGCCGAGCAGGCGCAGGAACGGGCCGCGCACATGCTCGTCGTAGCCGGCCTTGTGGGCGTGGAACCACTCGCGATTGTTGTTGCGCGCCAGTGAGCGCAGGAACTTGAAGCTGGCTTCGGAAAAGTAGGTCGCCATGGCGGAAGAGTAGCGCAAGCGCCGCGTCGCGGCCGGCGCCGGGACGCGGAGGCGGGCGAAAGCGCAGGTCGGGCAAACGCCGCGCGCTCGATGACTCGTTCAGATAGCCGGTTGCGTCGTATACGTGGTGTCGCGGTCGCGGCTCGCGCCGCTCCTACAGGGAGCCCAGCGGGTTGCGTCGGAGTTTGGGCCGACGGCCTGCGAAGCCGGCCGCTAGCCGCTGTAGGAGCGACGCGAGTCGCGACCGCGGGGTGGCAGCTTGCGCCGTATGCGCGGTGTCGCGGTCGCGGCTCGCGCCGCTCCTACAGGGAGCCCAGCGGGTTGCGTCGGAGCTTGGGCCGACGGCCTGCGAAGCCGGCCGCAAGTCGCTGTAGGAGCGACGCGAGTCGCGACCGCGGGGTGGCAGCTTGCGTCGTATGCGCGGTGTCGCGGTCGCGGCTTGCGCCGCTCCTACAGGGAGCCCAGCGGGTTGCCTTCGGAGCTTGGGCCGACGGCCTGCGAAGCCGGCCGCTAGCCGCTGTAGGAGCGACGCGAGTCGCGACCACGGGGTGGCAGGTTGCGCCGTATGCGCGGTGTCGTGGTCGCGGCTTGCGCCGCTCCTACAGGGAGCCCAGCCGGTTGCGTCGGAGCTTGAACCGACGGCCTGCGAAGCCGGTCGCAAGCCGCTGTAGGAGCGACGCGAGTCGCGACCGCGGGGTGGCAGGTTGCGTCGTATGCGCGGTGTCGCGGTCGCGGCTCGCGCCGCTCCTGCAGGGAGCCCGGCGAGCCGTGCCGGGGCTTGTCAAAAGCGCGTCGTCAGCTCGGTCAGCCACTGCGGCGTCAGCCCGAGCAGCCAGGCTTCGAGCACCTTGTCGAGGCTGCTCAGCACCAGCGCGCCGATCAGCAGCAGGCTCGCGCCCATCAACCGCCGGCCCCAGCGGCCGGCTTGCAGCAGCCGGTCCTGATGGCGCTGCAGCAGCGCGCGCGAGGCTGCGCCGACCGCGATCAAGGGCAGCACCGCGGCGGCGCTGAACACCGCCATCACCGTCGCCGCCGGGCCGGCGCCGCCGCCTTGCGCGGCCAGGGCGATGGCCGCGCCGAGGGTGGGGCCGACGCAGGGGCTCCAGGCTGCGCCCATCAGCGCGCCGACGCCGAGCTGCGCCAGCGGGCCGTCGCCGCGGATGCGCTGCAGGGCGTGTCCGCCGGCCTGGCTGAGGCCCGCTGTCAGCCGCTCCATGCCGCGCTGCAGCGCCGGCACCAGCAGGACCAGGCCGATCGCCAGCATCAGCGCGCCGGCGAGCTGGCGCAGGCGGTATTCGTCCAGGCCCAGCCACTGGCCGCTGCTGCTGAGGGCGACGCCGATGACGGTGAACGAGGCGGCCATGCCCAGCGCCAGCGCGAACAGGCCCCAGCGGCTGCGGCCGCTGGCCGAGGCGGCGACCATCGGCAGCACCGGCAGTACGCACGGCGAGAGTGTGGTGAGCAGCCCGGCCAGCGCGGCCAGGCCCAAGGTGGTGGCATTGGGTTCCATCAGTCGGCGGCCCGGCCAAGCTGGCCGCGCAGGAACAGGCGCAGCCGCGATTCGTTGGTCTCGGCCACCGACAGGCCGACGCGCTTGCCGCCGCGGTACAGCAGCAGCGTGCTCTGGCGCGGCGCGCCCAGCGCGCGCGCCTGTTCGCGCTGGCCGTCCCAGTCCAGGCGCAGCGCGGTGATGCCGGCGAATTCGGGTTCCTTGAGCAGTTTTTCCAGCACCGGTTCCTGCGCGCGGCAGGTCGGGCACCACGGCGCGTACACGTCGACCAGCACGGTCTTGCCCTGGGTTTGCAGCGCTTGCGACTGTTGCGGCGAATATGCGGGCAGCGCCTGCGCGGCGAACGCGGGCGCGGCGCCGGCGAGGGACAACAGCAAGGCGATTACGGCGGACGCGGTTTTCGCGCGGCGGATATCGAACGAACGCAGCTTCATCGGGGGCGCCTCCTTCGGCGTTGTGGCGCGACGCCGCGCGCGGCCGGCGGCCGCTGCGTGCGTGCACACAACCAGAGAGGCGAGGGCGGGCGATGGAGTCGCGGCGGCGGGCCGCGAGTCAGCTTTCAGTCAGCGTCGCGGCCAGGCGCGCTGCCGCGGCCGCGCGCGATGCGAAGACAGGGCGAAGCTCAGCCGTGCAACTCGCGCCACAGGCCGCGGCCCCAGTCTTCCAGCCGATCCAGCAGCGCCTGCCTGGCGCCGTCCTCGCCGGCGGCCGCGCGCACCTGCCGCAGTTCCTCGGCGAAGCGCGCGAAGCTGTATTCGGACAGGCCGGATTCGCCGTCCAGGCGCTGGCGGCGATAGTCGTCCCAGCGCTCGCGCTCGGCCGCGCTCAGGGTCTGCGGCCAGTTGCGCGCGCGGTAGCGGAACAGCAGTTCGGGCAGGCGCGCGTCGCGGAATTCGAACGCCGCGCGCGCCAGTTCTTCCGGCGCGGTGGCGCGCACGTTGCGGAACAGGCGCTTGTCGCCGTCGCCGATGAAGGCGTCGTAGAGCGAGGCGTCGGCATCCGACGGCGCGCGCGCGGCGTCGCCGGCGTAGACCCGGCGCACCTTCTCGACCAGCTCCGGGCCGGCTTCGCGCAGTTGCGCGGCGCGGTATTCGGCGCGCACCGGGTCGATGCTCAGGCGTTCGAAATCGTCCGGGCGCAGATGATTCCAGGCGGTCAGCGCCGGGCAGCGATTGAGGTGCACCTCCTTCAGCGCGACGCGCTCCTCGCCCTCGGGCAGGTCCGCGGCCGGCGTGTACAGGCGGTCGGCGATCTCCTCCGGGGTCAGGCTCAGCAGCGCCTGCGGATCCTGTTCCAGGTCGAACACAACGATGCGGCTGTCGATGCGCGGATGCCGCGCCAGCGGAATCACCGGCGCCGCGCACAGCCGCGCGGCCGGGTAGCGCGAGGACACGTGCAGCGCCGGCTGCATCGCGATCGGGTCGAGCAGGCTCGCGGCGAAGCGCTTGTCGCGCAGGCGCAGGGCGTAGTCCCACAGCCGCGGCTGCGCGCGCTTGAGCTTGCGCGCGATGCCGATCAGCGCGCGCACGTCCGACAGCGCTTCGTGCGCATCGCCGACGCGCACCTGGTTGGCCGTGGCCAGGTGTTCGAGCTTGAACGAGGTGAAGCCGTCCTCGCGCTGCGGCCATTCCAGGCCGTCGGGGCGCAGCGCGCGCGCCAGGCGCAGCACGTCGAGCAGGTCCCAGCGCGAGTTGCCGTTGCGCCACTCGCGCTCGTAGGCGTCGTAGAAATTGCGGAACAGGCCGTAGCGGACGAACTCGTCGTCGAAGCGCAGCGAGTTGTAGCCGGCGGTGCAGGTCTGCGGGCGGGCCATTTCCTCGAAGATCAGGGCGAAGATCTCGGCCTCGCTGACGCCGTCGCGCAGCGCGTCCTGCGGGGCGATGCCGGTGATCAGGGTCGCCATCGGCGAAGGCAGCAGGTCGTCGGCGGGCTTGACGAATACGCTGATCGGCGCCTCGACCTCGTTGAGCTCGGCGTCGGTGCGCATCGCCGCGAACTGGGCGATGCGGCTGGTGCGCGGATCGGCGCCGAAGGTCTCCAGGTCGTAGAACAGGAAGCTGGCCGGCATGTCAGGCGTCCGCCGGCAACGGGTCCAGGCGCTCGCGCACCACGGCGTCGACCGCGTCCCAGTCCAAGGTATCGAGCGAATCGTGGCCGCGGGTCAGCTCGACCAGCAGCTCGCGCTGGCGCTGGCCGCGCTCGAACGCGACCTCGTAGGGCATGCGGTGGAAGGTCACCATCGCGTAGCGCGGCATGAAGCGCTCGGGATGGCGCTGGGCCAGCTCGCGTTCCAGCGCGCGCTGCAGCAGGTAATCGTCGTCGTCGACGCGGTCGCGCATTTCCAGGTAGTTCTCCAGCGCCATCGCCTGGATCGCGCGCGCGCTCGGCAGGCGCTGGCGCTGGAACGCGGCGAACGCCTGGGCGCGGTCGCCGCCGGCGAGCAGGCGCTCGGCCAGGGCCACGCAGTCCTCGAACGCGCAGTTCATGCCCTGGCCGTGGAACGGCACCATCGCGTGCGCGGCGTCGCCGAGCAGCACCGCGCGGTCGTCCAGATGCCAGCGCTGCAGGTACAGCGTCGCCAACAGGCCGGCGGGATTGCGCTCGAAATCGCGCTCGAGTTCGGGAATCAGCGGCAGCGCGTCGGCGAAGTCGCGCTGGAACAACGCGCGCGCATCGGCGCCGGTGCGCACGGTCTCGAAGCTGGGATCGCCCTGGTTGGGCAGGAACAGGGTGACGGTGAAGGTGCGCTCGTCGTTGGGCAGGGCGATGCACATGTAGCGCCCGCGCGGCCAGATGTGCAGGGCGTTGGGCTCGATGCTGAAGCCGCCGTCGGGTGCGGGCGGGATTTCCAGTTCCTTGTAGGAGTGGCCGAGGAATTCGGTGCGCTCGCCCAGGTCGCTGACCCGGCCCATCGCCGCGCGCAGCGCCGAGCCGGCGCCGTCGGCGCCGACCAGGCTGTCGAAGGCGACCTCGTGCTCGCTGCCATCGCGGTCGTCGTGGAAACGGGCGATGCGCGCGTCGAAATCCACGCCGGACAGGCCGCGATGGAAATGCAGGTGGGCGCCGGCCTCCTGCGCGATCTGCAGCAGGATCAGGTTGAGCTCGCCGCGGTGCACCGACCAGATCACCTCGCTGTCGTCGCGGCCGTAGCGTTGCAGGTCGGTGCGGCCGTCGAGAAAGTGGACCATGCGCCCGCGCATCATCACCGCCTGCGCCATCACCGCCTGGTCGGCGCCGGCCAGGCGCAGCGCGTGGCGGCCGCGCTCGGCCAGGGCGAGATTGATCGAACGCCCGCCCTGATAGCCCTTCAGGCGCGGATCGCCGCGCTTTTCGTACACGTCCACCCGCCAGCCGGCGCGGGCGAGCAGGGTGGCGAGCAGGGCGCCGGCGAGGCCGGCGCCGATGAGGGTGATGTGCGGCGGAGTGGTAGTGGCGTTCAAAGCGTATGTCCTGCGATCCGATACAAAAGGGGCAGGGAGCCGAAACACCCCAGGCCGTCATTCCCGCGAACGCGGGAATCCAGAGACTTCAGCCGGTGCTTGCGATGTCCTGCCATAAATCCCGCCAGTCCGGGTTGGTTTGCTCGATCAATTCGATCTTCCATTCGCGCTTCCACTTCTTGAGCCGCTTCTCCCGCAAGATCGCGCTTTCCATGGTCTCGTGCAGTTCGTACCAGACCAGTCGGGTCACATCGTAGCGATCGCTGAACCCGTCGGTCAGATGCTCCCGATGTTGCCACGCGCTGGATCAGGTTCGAGGTGACGCCGATGTACAGCGTGCCGCGCTTTGCGCTGGCCAGCAGGTAGACAGCGGGAGATCGGGTCACTACGGCCTCGCTCTAGATTCCCGCGTTCGCGGGAATGACGGCTGGAAGGATCGCGGTCTTCCAGCCGCTGCTGCAACCCTCAACCGTCCCGCCAATCCTCCACCGCCTTGACGAACCGCACGATATCGCCATGCGTGTTGTACAGCGGCGCCGGCGAAATCCGGATCACGTCGGGCTCGCGCCAGTCGCCGAGCACGCCGCGGCGGGCCAGGTCGTCGAACAGGTCGCGGCCGGCGGCGCGGCCGCCGATCACCCGCAGCGACAGCTGGCAGCCGCGTTGGGCCGGGTCGGCGGGAGTCAGGATGTCCAGGGTTTCGCCCAGACGCGCGCGGATCAGCGATTCCAGGTAGCCGGTCAGGCGCAGCGATTTCTCGCGCAGCGCGCGCATGCCGACCCGGTCGAACAGGTCGAGCGAGGCGCGCAGCGGCGCCAGCCCGAGGATCGGCGGGTTGCTGAGCTGCCAGCCCTCGGCGCCCGGCGTCGGCACGAACTCGGGGCCCATGCGGAAGCGGGTCGCCGATTCGTGGCCCCACCAGCCGGCGAAGCGCGGCCGATCGCTGCGTGCGTGGCGTTCGTGGACGAAGCAGCCGGCAACCGCGCCGGGGCCGGCGTTGAGGTATTTGTAGTGGCACCACACCGCGAAGTCGGCGCCGCTGTCGTGCAGCCTGAGTTCCAGGTTGCCGACGCCGTGGGCGAGGTCGAAGCCGCACAGCGCGCCTTGCGCGTGGGCGAGCGCGGCGATGCGGGCGAGGTCGAAGGCCTGGCCGGTGCGGTACTGCACGCCCGGCCAAAGCACCAGCGCCAAACGCGGGCCGTGTTCGGCGATGGCGCGCTCGATGCTCTCCATCGAGAACACGCCGCCGGGGCCGTCGGGCTGCAGTTCGATCAGGTCGAGGTCCGGGTCGAAACCGTGGAAGCCGACTTGCGAGGCCAGCGCGTAGCGGTCCGACGGGAACGCGCCGGCTTCCATCAGGATCGCGGGGCGCTCGCGCGTGGGCCGGTAGAAGCTGACCAGCATGAAGTGCAGGTTGGCGGTCAGCGAGTTCATCGCCACCACTTCGCTCGGCAGCGCGCCGACCAGGCGCGCCAGCGGCTCGCGCACCAGTTCGTGATAGGGCATCCACTGCGCCTGCCCGGTGAAGTGGCCCTCAACCGCTTCCATCGCCCACTTGTCCATGACTTCGTCGACGTGCGCGCGCGCGCCGCGCGGCTGCAGGCCGAGCGAGTTGCCGACGAAATAGGCCTGCTCCCGGTCGCCGTGGCGCGGGATCAGGAACTCGCCGCGCAGCGTGGGCAGCGGATCGGCGGCGTCGAGCGCGGCGGCGTGGGCGGGGGTGTGCGGTTCGGTCATGGCGTTCCGGCAGAAGACGAGGCGATGGATGAAAAGCAGGCAGGCGCGGCGGACATCGCGGAGTCAATCCGGCGACGCGGACGATGGGTCGAGCGATCCGCCGGGCGCGCGCCGGTAGCGCCGATGCAGCGCCTCGATCCAATCCGAACACAGGCTCAGCGCCTGATTTTCGTAGATCAATGCGGCATCGTCGGCGAGGTAAGCGGCCAGCTCGGCGTGGCCGCTGGCCTGCATCGCCGCGACGAACACCGCCTGGCGCAGTTGCGCGGACTCGCCCTGCGCACGCTGCACCCGCTGCGCGTCCAGGCGCTGCTTGTGGCTCTGCAAGGCAGCGTCGGCGCGGATCCAGTCGCGGTCGAAGGGCTCGCGGTCGCGCTGGTCGAGATAGTCGTCGATGGCCTTGCCGCCGTCGTCGGCGATGCGCTCGGCCCAGTCGCGCAGGCCGGCGAGCAGGTCCTGCGGATCCAGCGGCGGCGGCGCGTGCGGCGCGGCCGGGCTCATGCGCGTGCGCTCATGCGGTCGCGCTCATGCGAACCGCGAAAGCGGCAGGCCCAGCCATTCCAGCGCGGTGCCGTGGTACAGCCGCGCCTGCTCGGCCTCGGCCAGTTCCAGCGAGGCGATGCCGGCGCCGGGCGTCTGCTCGCCGAGCGGGAACGGATAGTCGGTGCCGAGCATCACCCGCGACACGCCGCAGGTGTCGAGCAGATAGCGCAGCGCGCGCGGGTCGGCGACCCACGAATCGAAGTACAGGCGTGAGAGGTAATCGCGCGGATTGCGCGGATTGTCGGTGGCGACCAGGTCCGGCCGCATGTTGAAGCCGTGCTCGATCCGGCCGATGGTGTAGGGAAAGCTGCCGCCGCCGTGCGCCATGCAGATCTTCAGCTTCGGCAAGCGTTCCAGCACGCCGCCGAACACCAGGCAGCAGGCCGCGCGCGATTGCTCGGCCGGCATGCCGACCAGCCACGGCAGCCAGTACTTGGGCATGCTCGGGGTTCCCATCATGTCCCAGGGATGCACCAGGATCGCCGCGCCGAGCTCGCTGGCGGCCTGGAAGAATTCGAACAGTTCCGGCGCGTCGAGGTTCCAGTCGCCGATGTGGCTGCCGATCTGCACGCCCTGCAGGCCGAGCTGGTCCATGCAGCGCTCCAGCTCCTGCACCGCCAGCCGCGGCGACTGCAGCGGCACCGTGCCGATGCCGGCGTAATGGCGCGGATAGTCGCGGCAGGTCTGGGCCATGTGGTCGTTGAGCGCCTGGTGCAGCTCCAGCGCCTGGTTGGCGCGGGCCCAGTAGCTGAACATCACCGGCACGGTACTGATCACCTGCACCTGCACGCCGAAGCGCGCGTAGTCGTCGATGCGTTCCTGCGGGTCCCAGGTCTTGGACCAGATCTCGCGGAAGAACTTGCCGTCCTTGTAGATGCGGTGGCGGCCGTCGTCGGTGTGGTGGATCACCGGAAAGCGGTCGTCGCCGAACTTGCGCGCAAGGTCGGGCCAGTCGCGCGGCAGGTAATGGGCGTGGGTGTCGATCTTGAGCATCGCCGCCTCAGGTGTCGGGCATCGCGTAGCGCGCCGGCGCCGGGTTCAGGTGGCCGCACTGCGCGCAGGTGCGGTGTTCGCGCGAGGCGTAGAAGCGGTCGAACACCGGCGGGAAGTCGGTCTCGATGTTGCGCAGCTTGAAGAATTCCTCGTACAGCTTGTGGTTGCAGCGCTCGCAGAACCACATCAGGCCGTCGTTCTCGTGCTCCAGGCGCTTGCGCTCGATCACCAGGCCGACCGAGTCGGGCATGCGCTGCGGCGAGTGCGGCACGCGCGCGGGCAGCAGGAAGATCTCGCCGGCGCGGATCGGGATGTCGCGCACCGCGCCGTCTTCTTGAATGCGCAGCACCATCTCGCCTTCGAGCTGGTAGAACCACTCCGGGCCTTCGTCCCAGTGATAGTCGGTGCGCTGGTTCGGCCCGCCGACGACCATGACGATGAAATCGCCGACGTAGATGGTCTTGTTGCCGACCGGCGGCTTGAGCAGGTGGCGGTGCTCCTCGATCCATGCGAGCAGGTTGATCGGTCCGGGCAGCATGGCCTTACTCCGTTGCTTCGCCGCGCAGCCGCGCGACGCATTTGAGTTCGATCGCGATCGGGGTCGGCAGCGCGACGATGCCGAGCGTGGTCCGGCACGGCGCGCGCTCGATGTCGGGGAAGTACTCGGCCCACAGCGCGTTGTAGGCGGCGAAGTCGCGCGCCATGTCGGTCAGGTAGACGGTCACGTCGACCAGGTCGTCCCAGGACGCGCCGCTGGCCTCCAGCACCGCGCGCACGTTGGCGAACACCGAGCGCGTCTGCAGTTCGATGTCGTAGGCGATCAGCCGGCCCTGCGCGTCGTGGACGTTGCCGGGCACCGCGTTGCTGGCCGCGTCGCGCGGGCCGACCCCGGACAGGAACAGCAGGTCGCCGACCCGGCGCGCGTGCGGATACAGCCCGACCGGCCTGGGCGCGTTGCCGGTGCGGATCGCCCCGCTCATCGCGGCGAACCGCCGTGGGTGGCGTGCACGCGCGCGATCGCGCGCTCGTAGGCCGGCTGCAGGGTCTGCGCCGAGTGCACGTTCATGCCGGTGTCGTGGACGCGGCCGTTGCGCAGGCTGTAGACCCAGCCGTGCACGCTCAGCGGCTGGCCGCGGGTCCAGGCGTCGCGCACGATCGTGGTCATGCACACGTTCTGCACCTGCTCGATCGCGTTGAGCTCGCACAGGCGGTCGTGGCGCTCGCTCTCGTCGGCGTGGGCCATGCAGGTGGCGTGCTTGTCGGCGACGTCGCTGACGTGGCGCAGCCAGTTGTCGGCCAGGCCGACGCGGGTGCCGTGCAGGGCCGCGTGCACGCCGCCGCAGCCGTAGTGGCCGACCACGATGATGTGCTTGACCTTGAGCACGTCGACCGCATACTGGATCACCGACAGGCAGTTGAGGTCGGTGTGCACCACCACGTTGGCGATGTTGCGGTGGACGAACACCTCGCCCGGGGCCATGTCGATGATCTGGTTGGCCGGCACGCGCGAGTCGGAGCAGCCGATCCAGAGATATTCGGGCGCCTGCTGCTTGGACAGGCGGGCGAAGAAGTCCGGGTCTTCGGCGTTGATGCGCTCGGACCATTCGCGATTGCGTTCGAGCAGATCGTCCAGCGGGCTCATGCGCGGGTCTCCGCGAGCAGGGCGGAAGCGGCGGGCGAGGGGCGGTGCGAAGTCATGCAGGTCATCCGAGATGGAGGCCGACGTTCTTGGCCTCGGTGAAGAAACGCAGGGCCTCGACGCCGCCTTCGCGGCCGAGGCCCGACGCGCCGGCGCCGCCGAACGGCGTGCGCAGGTCGCGTTGCAGCCAGGTGTTGATCCAGACCATGCCGACGTTGAGGCGCGCGGCCAGGCGATGGGCGCGGGCGAGGTCGCGCGTCCACAGGCTGGCGCACAGGCCGTAGTCGCTGGCGTTGGCCAGGGCCAGGGCGTGGGTGTCGTCGTCGAAGGGTTGCAGGGTGGCGACGGGGCCGAAGATTTCCTCGCGGTTGCTCGCGGTCTCCGGCCCCAGGCCTTCGATCAGGGTCGGCGCGACGTACCAGCCGGGCCGCTCCAGCGCGGCGCCGCCGCACAGCACCCGGCCGCCTTCGGCGCGGGCGCGCTCGAGCGCGGCGACGACCTTGTCGAAGTGCGCCTGCGACACCAGCGGGCCGAGCGCGGTGGTTTCCTCGCCGGGCTCGCCGACGCGCAGCGCCTGCGCGCGTTCGACCAGCGCCTCGCGCACCTCGGCGTAGATCGAGCGCTCGATCAGGAGGCGCGAGCCGCACAGGCAGATCTGCCCGGAGTTCTGGAACGCCGAACGCACCAGCACGTCGAGGTTCGCGCGCCAGTCGCTGTCGGCGAAGACCAGGGTCGGGTTCTTGCCGCCGAGCTCCAGCGAGACCTTGCGCAGCAGCGGCGCGCAGGCCGCGGCGATGCCGCGCCCGACCGCGGTGCTGCCGGTGAACGAGACCGCGCGGATCGCCGGATGCGCGACCAGCGGCGCGCCGACCTCGGGGCCGAGCCCGTGCACGATATTCAGCACGCCCGCTGGAAACCCGATTTCGGCGCAGAGCTCGCCGAGCATGCTCGCCGTGGCCGGGGTCACCTCCGAAGGTTTCGCCACCACGGTATTGCCGGCCGCCAGCGCCGGCGCGATCTTCCAGGTGAACAGGTACAGCGGCAGGTTCCACGGCGAGATCGCCGCGACCGGCCCGAGCGGCTGGCGCAAGGTGTAATTGAGCCCGGCCTGGCCGTGGTGGGATTCGCTGGCGAACTGGGTCGCGGCCTGGGCGTAGAAGCGCAGGTTCGAGACCGCGCGCGGAATCTCGGCTTCGCGCGCGAGCCGGATCGGCTTGCCGCCGTCGCGCGACTCGGCGCGGGCGAATTCGTCGGTGCGCGCTTCCAGCGCCGCGGCCAGGCGTTCCAGCCACTGCGCGCGTTCGCTGTGCGCCAGCGCCGACCAGGCCGGGAACGCGGCCTGCGCCGCGGCCACCGCGGCCTCGACCTCGGCCGCGCCGCCGGCGGCGACCTGCGCGTACGCTTGCGCATTGGCGGGATCGAACACTTCGAGCCAGCGGCCGTCGGCCGCATCGCGCGGCGCCCCGTCGATCCAGTGCCGGAATCTGTGCATGGCGCAAGCTTAACGCGTGGGCCCGGCGGCGCCCATAGCGAGGCCGGGCGGGGACGCGGCGGGTTTCGCAGAACCGTTGGGGCGGGCGGGCCGGAGCGCAAAGCGTCGGGACTGAAATCCCTCCCACAAGAGCGCACCGTGGGCGCTTGTTGTGGGAGGGACTTCAGTCCCGATGCCTTCCGGTCAGGTAGCGACACCACCCCCGGCCCGAGCGAGTTTGCCGAATCTGCCCACGCCGTTCGCCTCTAGGTCATTAGTCATGCGCGCGGGCCAGAACCCGCGAAATCGCCTGCACGTTCGGCGAAATCCGGAGAAAACCGCGCGCCGTCGCGAGCCCGGGCGTGCTTTGCGCACTTGACGCATTAGTTCGACGCTGCGCACATTCCGGCGGGGTTCATTCACTCATGCCTCGGCGCACGGCGGCGCGCATGCGCGGGGCCATTCAGGGCGGGACGATCACGTGGACAGACGCAATTTCCTCAGCATGTCGGGGCTGGGCATCGCCGGGCTCATGATTCCCTTCGGCAATGTCATCGCCGCCGAAGACCTGTTGGCGCCGCTGGATGTGGCCAAGAAGAAGGCCTGGGCCGACGCGGCCCTGACCGCCGCGCGCGCGGCCGGCGCGAGCTATTGCGACGTGCGCATCGGCCGATACCTGCGCCAGTTCGTGATCACCCGCGAGGACAAGGTCCAGAACGTGGTCAACTCCGAGTCCACCGGCATCGGCGTGCGCGTGCTGGTGGACGGGGCCTGGGGCTTCGCCGCGACCAACCAGCTCGGCACCGACGGCGCCGCCAAGGCCGCGCAGCAGGCCGCGGCCATCGCCCGCGCCAACGCCCGCATCATCACCGCCAAGGTGCAACTGGCCAAGACACCCGGCGTCGGCGAGGTCAGCTGGAAGACCCCGATCCGCAAGAACTCGATGGAAGTGCCGCTCAAGGACAAGGCCGAACTGCTGCTGGGCGTCAACGCCGCGGCCATCGGCGCCGGCGCCAGCTTCGTCAATTCGATGCTGTTCCTGGTCAACGAGCAGAAGTATTTCGCCTCCACCGACGGCAGCTACATCGACCAGGACGTGCACCGGATCTGGGCGCCGATGACGGTCACCGCGATCGACAAGGCCAGCGGCAAGTTCCGCACCCGCCAGGGCCTGTCCTCGCCGCGCGGCATGGGCTACGAATATCTCGACGGCGCCGCCTCGGGCAAGACCGTGCTGCCGTGCGGGGTCACCGTCTACGGCGATTCCTACGACATGCGCGAGGACGCGGTCGCCGCGGCCAGGCACGCGCGGCAAAAGCTCACCGCGACCTCGGTCAAGCCCGGCAAGTACGACCTGGTGCTCGACCCCTCGCACACCTGGCTCACCATCCACGAATCCATCGGCCACCCGCTCGAACTCGACCGCGTGCTCGGCTTCGAAGCCAACTACGCCGGCACCAGCTTCGCCACGCTCGACAAGCGCGAGAACGCGTTCAAGTACGGCAGCGACAAGGTCAACGTGTTCGCCGACAAGACCCAGGTCGGCAGCCTCGGCGCCGTGGGTTACGACGACGAGGGCGTCAAGACCAAGCGCTGGGACCTGATCAGGAACGGCGTGCTGGTGGATTACCAGACCATCCGCGACCAGGCCCACATCCTCGGCAAGACCGAGTCCGACGGCTGCTGCTACGCCGATTCCTGGTCGAGCGTGCAGTTCCAGCGCATGGCCAACGTGTCGCTGGCGCCGGGCAAGGACAAGCTCAGCGTCGCCGACCTGGTCAAGGACGTGGAGAACGGCATCTACATCGTCGGCGACGGCTCGTTCTCGATCGACCAGCAGCGCTACAACGCCCAGTTCGGCGGCCAGGTGTTCTTCGAGATCAAGATCGGCAAGGTCACCGGCATGCTCGAGGACGTGGCCTACCAGATCCGCACGCCGGAGTTCTGGAACTCCTGCGCGGCGATCTGCGACGACAAGGACTACCGCCTGGGCGGCTCGTTCTTCGACGGCAAGGGCCAGCCGGGGCAGGTCTCGGCGGTCTCGCACGGTTCCAGCACGGCGCGGTTCAACGGCGTCAACGTCATCAACACCGCCCGCAAGCTCGGCTGACCGGGGCAGGAGAACACTATGAGCATCTTCACCGAAGCCCAGTCCAAGGCGATTTTGGACAAGGTCGTGGCGCTGTCGAAGGCCGACGAGACCAGCGCGCGCCTGACCGGCTCGATCGACGGCAACATCCGTTTCGCCCTCAACAACATCTCCACCAGCGGTGTGGTCAGCGACGTCAGCCTGTCGGTGCAGGTGTCGTTCGGCAAGCGCGTGGGCGTGGCCACCATCAACGAGTTCGACGACGCCGCGCTCGAGCGCGTGGTCCGCCGCGCCGAAGACCTGGCCCGGCTGGCCCCGGAAAACCCGGAGTTCATGCCGATCATCGACAAGCAGAGCTACAAGCCCAGCCCGACCTTCGCCGCCTCGACCGCGGCGATCGATCCGGCGTTCCGGGCCAAGGTCGCGGCCGATTCGATCGCGCCGTGCCGCGAGGCCAAGCTCACCGCCGCCGGCTTCCTCGAGGACGGCCAGAGCTTCGTCGCCTTCGCCAACAGCAAGGGCAACTTCGGCTACCAGAGCGCGACCAACTTCAATTACACCTGCACCGTGCGCACCGACGACGGCCGCGGTTCGGGCTGGGTCGGGCGCGACCTGACCGACGCCGACGCGTTCAAGGCCGAGTCCGACATCCGCATCGCCATGCGCAAGGCCACCGAATCGGCCGAGGCCAAGGCGCTGGAGCCGGGCAAGTACACGGTGATCCTGGAGCCGCACGCGGCCGCCGGGCTGATCTCGTTCATGATGAATTTCTTCGACGCGCGCCAGGCCGACGAAGGCCGCAGCTTCCTGTCCAGGAAGGGCGGCGGCAACAAGCTCGGCGAGCAGGTCTACGACCCGCGGGTGAACTTCCTCGCCGATCCCTGGGACCCGCGCGCGCCGGTGATGCCGTGGGACGCCGAAGGCCTGCCGCGCGAGAAGATGCCGATCGTCGAGAACGGCAAGGTGGTCGCGCTGAACTATTCGCGCTACTGGGCGCAGAAGCAGGGCAAGCGCGCGGTCGGCGCGCCCGGCAACCTGATCATGGCCGGCGGCGACAAGACCACCGCCGAACTGGTCAAGGGCACCCAGAAGGGCATCCTGGTCACCCGCACCTGGTACATCCGCATGGTCGATCCGCAGACCGTGCTGCTGACCGGCCTGACCCGCGACGGCACCTTCTACATCGAGAACGGGCAGATCAAGCATCCGGTCAAGAACTTCCGCTTCAACGAGTCGCCGGTGATCATGCTCAACAACATCGAAGAGCTCGGCCGCCCGGTGCGCGTGGCCGGCGACGAATCGACCCTGGTGATGATGATCCCGCCGATGAAGCTGCGCGATTTCACCTTCACGTCCTTGTCCGACGCGGTCTGACCGCGCCCAGGCGGCCGCGCCCGGCGACGGGCGCGCCGCTTCGCTCCGAGGCATCACCGCAAGAGGCCGCACCGCCGTGCAACGACGCGATTTCCTCAGCTCCGCCGGCCTCGGCCTGGCCGCGCTCATGCTTCCCTTCGGCCGCAGCGTCGCCGCCGAAGCCTTGCTGGAACCGGCCGACACCGCGCTGCGCAAGCGCCTGGCCGACACCGCGCTGGGCGCCGCCCGCGACGGCGGCGCGCAGTACTGCGACGTGCGCGTGGGGCGCTACCTGCGCCAGTCGGTGCTGACCCGCGAGGCGCAGGTGCGCAACATCGTCAACGCCGAGTCGGTCGGCGTCGGCGTGCGGGTGCTGCGCGACGGCGCCTGGGGCTTCGCCGCGACCTCGCAGACGACGCCCGACGCGGTCGCCGCGGCGACGAAGCAGGCCCTGGCCATCGCCAGGGCCAACGCGCGCGCGCAAACGCGCAAGGTCGAACTGGCGCCGGTGCAGGGCGTCGGCGAAACCCGCTGGGCCACGCCGGTGCGCAAGAACGCGCTGGCGGTGCCGGTCAAGGACAAGGTCGACCTGCTGATGTCGGTCAACGCCGCCGCGCTCAAGAACGGCGCGGATTTCGTCCAGTCCAATTTGTTCGCGATCAACGAACAGAAGTATTTCGCCTCCACCGACGGCAGCTACATCGACCAGGACATCCACCGCATCTGGCTGCCGCTGACCGCGACCGCGGTCGACAAGGCCAGCGGCAAGTTCCGCACCCGCGACGGCCTGTCGGCGCCGATGGGCATGGGCTTCGAATACCTCGACGCCGATCCGGCCGGCAAGTTCGCCCTGCCGGGTGGGCTGACCGGTTACGGCCGCAGCTACGACGTGATCGAAGACGCGATCGCCGCCGCCCGCCACGCCCGCGCCAAGCTCAAGGCGCCGTCGGTGAAGCCGGGCAAGTACGACCTGGTGATCGATCCGTCCAACCTGTTCCTGACCATCCACGAGAACGTCGGCCATCCGCTCGAGCTCGACCGCGTGCTCGGCTATGAGGCCAACTACGCCGGCACCAGCTTCGCCACGCTCGACAAGCGCGAGGCCGGCTTCAAGTATGGCAGCGAGCGGGTCAACTTCGTCGCCGACAAGACCCGGCCCGGCAGTCTCGGCGCGGTTGGCTTCGACGACGAGGGCGTGAAGACGCGCGAGTGGGATCTGGTCCGCGACGGCGTGCTGGTGGATTACCAGGCCACCCGCGACGAGGCGCATATCCTCGGCCACAAGGAGTCGCACGGCTGCAGCTACGCCGATTCGTGGTCGAGCGTGCAGTTCCAGCGCATGCCCAACGTGTCGCTGCGGCCGGGCAAGGACAAGCTCGACGTCGCGCAGATGATCAAGGGCGTGGAGCGCGGGCTGTACATTCACGGCCGCGGTTCGTATTCGATCGACCAGCAGCGCTACAACGCCCAGTTCGGCGGGCAGCTGTTCTTCGAGATCAGGAACGGGCAGGTCGCCGGGCTGGTCGAGGACGCGGCCTACCAGATCCGCACGCCGGAGTTCTGGGCCTCGTGCTCGGCGATCTGCGACGAGCGCGATTTCCGCCTCGGCGGTTCGTTCTTCGACGGCAAGGGCCAGCCGAGCCAGGTCTCGGCGGTCTCGCACGGCGCGGCCACCGCGCGCTTCGACGGGGTCAACGTCATCAACACCGCGCGGGCGTTGTAGCCGGTGCGGGCGATGGCGGCCTCGGTCCGGCGAGCGTCCGCCGCGCGCAAGGACGCTGCGCGGTGAACCGTGCCCAGTTCCTGCGGCTGATGCTCGGCGCCGCGGCCGGCGCGTGGGCGGCGCGTTCGCCGCTGGCGCGCGCCGCGGCCGATTACGATTTCTGGTTCACCCGGCTCAAGTACGACTCCGGCGACTGGGACGTCGACCAGCGCATGCCGGCCAACCTGATCACGTCGTTGATCGACTACACCAACCTGCGCGTGGACCCGAAGGAACACGTGCTGGCGCTGGCCGATCCGAAGATGCTGGCGGCGCCGTTCTGCTATCTGGCCGGGCACAAGCTGGTCGAATTCAATCCCGATGAACGGCGCAACTTCGAGCGCTACGTGCGCAACGGCGGGTTCGTGTTCGTCGACGACTGCAACCACGACATCGACGGCCTGTTCGCCAAGTCGTTCGAGGCGCAGATGGCCAAAATCTTCGGCGCCAAGGCGCTGAAGAAGCTGCCGAAGAACCATCCGATCTACCGCAGCTTCTTCGTCTTCGACGGGCCGCCGGCGACCGGCTTCGAACTCAACGGCTGGGGCGACGATCTGGTCCACGATTACCTCAAGGGCATCGAGATCGACGGGCGGCTCGGGCTGCTGTACAGCAACAAGGACTACGGCTGCGAGTGGGATTACGACTGGCGCAACAAGCGTTTCCTGGCCGAGGACAACACCAGGTTCGGGGTCAACATCGTGATGTATGCGTTGAATTCGTGAGGCAGGAATAGGGAACAGGGATTGTCGGGCGGGATTTTTTGAAACGGGCGGTTTCGGGAGCGGTCATGAGCGTTAGCGACAACAGCGGCGATGCGGGGCTGCAGGCGCAGCTGGACGAGTTGGGACGGCTGCGGGGCGCCATCGCCCAGGCCATCGTCGGCCAGGACGAGGTGGTGGAGCAGTTGCTGATCGGCCTGCTGGCCGGCGGGCATTGCCTGCTCGAAGGCGTGCCGGGGCTCGGCAAGACCTTGCTGGTGCGCTCGCTGGGGCAGGCGCTGGAGTTGCAGTTCCGCCGGGTCCAGTTCACTCCCGACCTGATGCCCAGCGACATCCTCGGCACCGAGTTGCTGGAGGAGGACCACGGCACCGGCCACCGCCATTTCCGTTTCCAGCCCGGGCCGATCTTCACCAGCCTGCTGCTGGCCGACGAGCTCAACCGCACCCCGCCCAAGACCCAGGCGGCGCTGCTGGAAGCGATGCAGGAACGCACGGTGAGCTACGCCGGCACCACCCATGCGCTGCCGGCGCCGTTCTTCGTGCTGGCCACGCAGAACCCGCTGGAGCAGGCCGGCACCTATCCGCTGCCGGAGGCGCAGCTCGACCGTTTCCTGCTGCACATCCGCGTGGGTTATCCGAGCGAGCAGGAAGAGCACGACATCCTGCAGCAGACCACCGGCAGCCACAGCGCGCAGGTGCCCAAGGTGATGGACGCAGACGCCGTGCTGGCCTTGCAGGCGCGGGTGCGCGAGGTGCACCTGGGCGAGGACGTGCTGCGCTGGGTGACCCGGCTGGTGCGCGCCAGCCGCCCGGCGGCCGATTCGCTCAGCGAAGTGCGGCAGTGGGTGAAGTGGGGCGCCGGCCCCCGCGCCGGCCAGTCGCTGGTGCTGGCGGCCAAGGCGCGCGCCTTGCTGCACGGCCGCTTCGCCGCGACCCGCGAGGACGTGGCCGCGCTGGCCGCGCCGGTGATGCGCCACCGCCTGCTGCTGTCGTTCGCGGCCGAGGCCGAGGGCAAGAGCGCGGACGATGTGATCGCCGCGCTGCTGCGCGGCGTGCCGTTCCCGGGGTGACCGCGATGGCGGACGGCGAGCGCGCGGCGACGGGCGGGGGCGGATCGTGCGCGATCTGATCCCTGCCGACGTGCGCGCGCGCCTGCGCAGCCTCAGCCTGGTGTCGCGCCGCGCGGTCGGCGCGCAGGGGATCGGCGCGCACCACAGCCGCTCGCGCGGCGCCGGGCTGGAGTTCGCCCAATACCGCGCTTACGAGCCCGGCGACGAACTGCGCCAGATCGATTGGAAACTGTACGCGCGCTCAGACCGCTTCTTCGTCCGCGAAGCCGAGCGCGAAAGTCCGCTGGCGGCGTGGCTGCTGCTCGACGCCAGCGCCTCGATGGACCAGCGCGACGGCGCGCGCCCGGATTACTCGCGCCTGGACGCGGCCAAGGCCATCGCCGCCTGCGTGGCGGAACTGGCGCTGCGCCAGAACGACCGCTTCGGCTTGATCGCCCTGCGCGAGGACGGCCTGCGCCTGATTCCGCCCGCGACCGGCCCGCGCCAGCGCGACCGCCTGTTGCTGGAACTGCACGGCCTGCAGGCGCGCGGCGCCTGGCCGCAGGCGGCGCTGCTGCGGCCGCTGTGGGAGCGCATCGGCGCCGGCGACCTGGTGCTGATGCTCGGCGACGGCCTCGACGACGGCGCGCTGGCGGTGGCCGAACGCCTGGCCGCGGCGCGGCGCGAAGTGCTCAGCGCGCGCATCCTCACCGCCGAGGAGCGCGATTTTCCGTTCCGCGGCGGCCACCGCTTCCGCGATCCGGAGAGCGGCGAAGAACTGCTCGGCGACGGCGACGCGCTGCGGCGCGAATTCATCCAGCGCTTCGCCGCCGCGCGCGCCGCGGTCGACGCGCGCCTGGACTCGGCCGGCATCCGTCACGCCGAGCACGTGCTCGACGAGCCGGTCGACCTGCCGCTGCGGCGCCTGTTCGGCGGCCGCGACGCCGCGGGAGACGCATGAACGCGGCGCTTCTGCTGCCGATGGCGCTGGCCGCGTTGGCGGCGCTGGCGTTGCCGTTGCTGATCCATCTGGCGCGGCGCAGCGAGCAGCGCCCGACCGTGTTCGCGGCGCTGCGCTGGCTGCGTGAGAAGCCGCGCCCGCGCAGCCGCCTGCGCTTCGACGAATGGCTGCTGTTGCTGCTGCGCCTGCTGCTGCTGGCGGCGCTGGCGCTGCTGCTGGCCAGGCCGGTGTTGTACGGCGCGCAACCGCGCACGGCGTGGTTGGCGGTGGCGCCGGGCGTCGATCCGGCGCGCGCCGCGGCGCAGTTCGGCGATGGCGAACTGGAGCGGCGCTGGCTGGCGCCCGGTTTCCCCGCGCTCGACCGTCCGCCGCCCACGGCGCCGGCCGATATCGCCAGCCTGTTGCGCGAACTGGACGCGAGCCTGCCGCCCGGCGTCGCCCTGAGCGTGGCGGTGCCGGCGCGGTTCGACGGCGCCGACGGCGCGCGATTGCGCCTGTCGCGGCCGGTGCAGTGGCGCATCGTCGGCGACTCCGCAAGCGCCGCCGCGGCG
>NZ_LXSD01000303.1:0-8082 GCF_017168095.1 Lysobacter enzymogenes
GTCGCTCCTACAGCCGCTTCGCCGCAACATCGCAAGCCCTGTAGGAGCGGCGCGAGCCGCGACCGCGCCACCGCAATCGCGACGCAACCGCCACCGCAGCCCGAACGCCACGCGCTTACCCAGGCGGCGCGTACGCCCGCGCCGTCGCCAGATAACGGCTCGGCGGCATGCCGATCAGTCGTTTGAACATGGTGGTGAAGGCCGAGGCGCTCTCGTAGCCCAGGTCCAACGCCAGGGCGGTGATCGCTTCGCCCGCGGCCAGCCGCGGCAAGGCGGCGAAGATCGCGGCCTGGCGGCACCATTGGGCGAAGCTGGTGCCGGTCTGGGCGCGGAAGCGGCGGGTGAAGGTGCGGCGGCTCATCGCCAGGTCGCGGCACCAGTCGTCGATGCCGTCGTGCGGCGACGGATGCGCGAGGTAGGCGCGGCAGCGCCTGGCCAGGCGCGGTTCGGCCGGGAACGGGATGTCCAGCGGCAGCACCGGCGCGCGCTCGATCTCGCGCACGATCAGCGAATAGATCAGGTCCGGGCGCGAACCGTCGGCGGTGTCGGCCTGCAGCGGCAGGTCCAGGGTCTCCAGCAACAGCTCGCGCATCAGCGCCGACACCCCGATCACCCGGCAGTCGGCCGGCAGCGCCGCGCTGACCTCGGGTTCGACGTAGATGCTGCGGGTGCTGATCGGCGCCAGCACGTGCACGTCGTGCGGCATGCCGGCCGGAATCCAGGCGGCGCGCTCGGGCGGCACCATCCAGCGGCCGGCCTCGGTGCCGACCACCATGATCCCGTGCGCGCCGTACAGCAGCTGCGAGCGGCGATGACGGTGGCGGGCGATGCGGTGCCCGCTCGGGTACTCGTTCGACGTCGCCACGATCCGGCCCGGCAGGTGGTCGACCTGGCCGGCCAGCACATTGCGCATTGGCCCGATCTCGAAGAATGTTGACCCGAACTATAACGCGGGCAAGCGCGCAGGGGCGTTTACTGAATCCGCCGTTGCGCCCGGCCCGCCGAGCGTGCGCCCCCTTCCCGCCAGCCTGCCGCCATGACCTCCCTGGACACCTCCGCTCCTGCAACGGCCGACAGTCCCGTCGCGCCCGCGGTTCCCGACTTCCAAGCCCCGCCCGCCCCGGCCGCCGAGACCGCCAACAAGATCGCCTTGCCGATCCTGGCCATGCTCAGCGTCTGCCACCTGCTCAACGACATGATCCAGTCGTTGCTGCCGGCGCTGTACCCGCTGTTGAAGCAGAGCTTCCAGCTCGATTTCGGCCAGATCGGCCTGATCACCCTGACCTTCCAGGTCACCGCCTCGCTGCTGCAGCCGCTGGTGGGCATCTACACCGACAAGCGGCCGATGCCGTGGTCGCTGGCGATCGGCATGGGCTTCACCCTGACCGGCCTGCTGCTGCTCTCGCGCGCCACCAGTTTCCCGATGCTGCTGCTCGCCGCGGCCCTGGTCGGTTCGGGGTCGTCGGTGTTCCATCCCGAATCCTCGCGCGTGGCGCGCATGGCCTCCGGCGGGCGCCACGGGCTGGCGCAGTCGCTGTTCCAGGTCGGCGGCAACCTCGGCTCGGCGCTGGGGCCGCTGCTGGCGGCGTACATCGTCATGCCGCGCGGCCAGGGCAGCGTGGGCTGGTTCGCGTTCGCCGCATTGGCGGCGATGCTGCTGCTCAGCCGCATCGGCCTGTGGTACCGCGAGCAGATTCCGCTGCAGCGCAAGGCCGGCGCGCGCACCGCCGCGGCGCCGAAGCTGCCGCGCAAGACCATCGTCGCGACCATGGTCGTGCTGGGCCTGCTGATCTTCAGCAAGTACTTCTACATGGCCAGCCTGTCGAGCTATTACACGTTCTATCTGATGCACAAGTTCGGGGTCGGCGCGCAGAGCGCGCAGGTGCATCTGTTCGTATTCCTCGGCGCGGTCGCGCTGGGCACCCTGGCCGGCGGCCCGATCGGCGACCGCATCGGCCGCCGCTACGTCATCTGGTTCTCGATCCTGGGCGTGCTGCCGTTCACCCTGCTGCTGCCGCACGCGAACCTGGCCTGGACCACGGTGCTGACGGTGATCATCGGCCTGATCCTGTCCTCGGCGTTCTCGGCGATCCTGGTCTACGCGCAGGAACTGGTGCCCGGCCGCACCGGCGTCATCGCCGGGCTGTTCTTCGGCTTCGCCTTCGGCATGGGCGGCTTGGGCGCGGCGGCGCTGGGCCAGTTGGCCGACCACGTCGGCATCGAAGCGGTCTACCGCCTGTGCGCCTACCTGCCGGCGATCGGCTTGCTGGCGTGGTTCCTGCCCAAGCTCGAGCAGCGGCCGAAGGCCTGAGCGCGCCGGCGCGGTCTCGCGCGCTGAGACCGCGCCGGCGTAGCCTGCGCCGATGCACCAAACCTCGCTGTTCGCCGCGCAACCGCAGCAACCCATCCTCGACGCCGAGGGCGGCGTGCGTTATCTGCCGGGCGTGTTCGCGCCGGACGCGTGCGCGCGCCTGTTCGCCGAACTGCGCGAGCACGCGGCTTGGAACTGCGAGCAACGGTTGATGTACGAGCGTCTGGTCGAAGTGCCGCGCCGCGTCGCCCGTTACCGCATCGGCCGCGACCCGCTGCCGCCGCTGCTGGAGGCCGCCGCCGAGCGCGTACGCGCGGCGCTCGGCGCGCCTTTCGACAGCATCGGCCTGAACCTCTACCGCGACGGCCGCGACAGCGTCGCCCCGCACAACGACAAACTGCACGACCTCGCGCCGGGCCAGCCCATCGCCGTGCTCTCGCTCGGCGCCAGCCGGCGCATGACCATCCGCGCCAAGCGCGCGCCGCACGCGACCTGGCATATCGAACTGGAGGCCGGCAGCCTGCTGGTCATGAGCCACGCCTCGCAATACCGCTACGACCACGGCATTCCCAAGGACCCGGGCGTGGTGGACGCGCGGATCAGCGCGGCGTTCCGGGTGCGGCGCGCAGTCGACGCCGCTGCGGCGCAGCGATTGTAGGAGCGACGCGAGTCGCGACCGCGGCACTTCGCTTGCGACGAGAGTTGCGCCGCAGGTGCGTTGTCGCGGTCGCGGCTTGCGCCGCTCCTACAGGGGGCATGCCGCTGCGACGAGGCGACTGTAGGAGCGACGCGAGTCGCGACCGCGACACTTCGCTTGCGACGAGAGTTGCGCCGCAGCTGCGTTGTCGCGGTCGCGGCTTGCGCCGCTCCTACAGGGAGATACCCGCCTGCGCGGGGATTCAGGACTGCGCGGACGGGGTCACCGCGTGCGCCGGCGCGTCGTCGCCGGAGGCCAGCGCGGCCCAGCGCAGCTCCACGCCGTTGCGCCGGCCTTTTTCGGTCAGCTTGAGTCCGTCGGGGTCGACGGTCAGGGTGTAGGCCTTGCCGTCGATGTCCAGTTCGCGCCGCAGCGGTTTGTCGAGTTTGGTCATGGTGCACTCCTGAGCGTTGGGCCTAGGGAACGGTAGCGCCGGCGCGCCGGTACCAGTCGAGCAGACTGGGCGGCAGGCGGCGGTCGAGATCGAAGGTCAGCGCGCGATGCGCGTCCAGGGTATCGAGCAGGTTGCGCCGCAGCGGCGCAAGCTCCGGCGCGTCGAGCAAGGCGGTGTCGCCCTGCAACTGCGCCAGCAGTTCCTCGGTGCGCGCATACAGCGCGTCGCCCTGCCCCGCCAGTTCGCGCGCCATCCACGCCGACAGCGGCCGGTGCACGGCATGGCCCCGCGCCTGCCACAACTCGGCTTCGCGTTCGAGTTGTGCATAGGCGCCGCGGTACCACTCGCCCAGGCCGGCCGCCTGTGCGCGCACGGTCAGCGGCGCGGGTGCGTTGTGTTCGCGCAGCCGCGCGTGCAAGGCGTGCTCGAGCGAGCGCGCCTCACGGACCTTGTCCAGTTCCAGCGCGAAGGCGCGGCCCAGATCGAAGAATTCGAAGTAACGCGGCTGCAAATCCTGGGCGCGTTGCAGCGGGTTGCGCGAGTGTCCGATCTTGAGCAGATCCTCGTACGCGCAAGGCAGCACGTACAAGAAACAGCGTCCCTCGCTGGCGCCGGCGGGACGGTCGGGTTCTCGGCTGCGCAAGAAGGACATGGGCCGGATCATCGCCCAGGCGTTGCGAGCGCGGCGTGGAGGCCGGAGCCGCAACGCATCCGGCTGTGGCTTGGCTCACGTTTTCTCACCGCGAAACGCGGCCGGCCGGCGGCTTTCCCGCCGTCGTGGGCGGAATTGGGAACGCGGCGACGACGCCGCATCGCACGCGCCATCAGATTCGATCGCGCGCGCCCTCGACGCCGCGGTGCTGCGCGCAGTGGGAGCAACAATAATAGTCGCCGTCGTGCTCGACGCCATGGCCGACGATCCGGCATCGGCAATGCGCGCAACGCGGCGCCAGCGCATGGATGGCGCATTCGAACGAATCGAACGTTCCGCTGCGATCGGGCATGGCGACGGTAAAGGCTTTGTCGTAGTCGTTTCCGCAGACATCGCAGGTAGGCATGGGAACTCCCGCGCGCTCGGCGCGCTGTAGGGATGGGGCGAATTCTCGCCGAAGGCCCGCTCCGCCAGCCCTGACGTGCGGCCGCTTCGGCTTCGGGCGCGACGGCGCCCCAACGGACGAGCCTTAGTCGGCGAACTCGTCACTCGGTGAAGTCGCGTTCGGACGAATGCACCGGACGGATCCGCAGGATCTCGTCGATCCACAGATAATCGCTGCGGCCGCTGGCCGGATCGTCGACGCGCACGACCGCATTGACGCCTTCGCGTCCATCCGGATCGAGAAACGTCTGCAGGCTCGGGCGCACCACGACCACCGCGGCACGCCAGCTGCCGTCGATCAATTGCAGATCGATCAAGCCCGCGTCGGGCAATTGCGCCACCAGCGCGCTGAGGCGCTCGATCTGCGCGGTGTCGCGGTAGACGCGGTCGGCGAGCTGGGTCATGGAAGCACCTCCGGGGCGGCGGTTGCGCCAGGCAGCGGCGGCGCGGGCGCGGCTGCGTCGCGCGGACATGGCGGGCGGCCCGGTCCGCGCGACGCCCGGCTCACTTGCGCGAATGCGACGCCATCAGGCCGCTGGTGTCGACCTTCTTGACGCCGTCGATGTTGCGCGCAATCGAGGCGGCCTTGTCGGCCTGCGCCTTGTCGACGTGGCCGGACAGCTTCACCACGCCGTTGACGGTCTCGACCTTGATGTCGGTGCCGGGCACGCCGCTGGTCGCCATCAGTTCGGTCTTGACCTTGGTGGTGATCCAGGTATCGCCGACCGGCTGCTGCGAATCGCCGGTCGCGGTGGAGACGGCCGGATCCTGTTCGGTCTGCGCCTGGGCGCCGGCCGATTGCGCGGCGGCGCTGCCGGCGAAAGCGAGGCTGAGCGCGGTGACGGCGATGAAGACGGTTTTCATGGACGATCCTCCGAAAGATGCAGCACTGGGTCAGGAAAGGCGGTACGCGTTAGATGCGTCGGACAGGAACGACGGAAACGGCAAGCGAATTCGACAGGGTGCGGATGGAAGGCGCGAACTCAATGCGAGTCCTTGCGCCCCGAACCCGACTTCTTGCCGCCGTGGTCCTGCTTGTTGACGGTGCGCCAGGCGCGCTCCTCGGCTTCCTCCTTGGGCACGCCTTCCTTGCGGTAGCCTTCCTCGATGTGCTGGGCCTGGCGTTTCTGCTTGTCGGTATAGGACGATTTGTCGCCGCGTGACATAGGTGGACCTCCGGTGGGCGAGCCGCGTCTGGCGGCCGGCGAAGGGGCGAACCATCGACGGTTCGCGGACGGTTCGTGGACGGACTGCGCGATGGTCTGGCTTCGCGTTGTCGGCTTCCACGCTAGCCACTGCGTGGTTAAGCGATCAGGATCGCAGCGTTAACGTCGGGTGTCGGGTTCATGCGCGCGGCGTCACGGCCGCCGAAAATTCTGGCCCGAAGCAGCGCGCGGATCGACGATCCACGCGGGCCCACACCCCAAACCATCCAAGTCGGACGCTAGCGTTGCGCCTGCGCTTCGTCGTCGCAGGTGTCTTCCTCGGACGTGCGCCGGCCACCGCCGCGCCGCTGCGCCTCGTCGCGCGCCCGGCAGGCCAGGTCTTCATAGCGCTTGCGGAAGCGCTCCAGCGCCTCCTCGTCGAGTTCTTCCAGGTCGAGCAAGGCGTTCTCGGCCGCGTGGGTCGCGCGGATCAGCTCGTCGAGCTTGATCTGCACCGCCGCCGAATCGCGGTTCTGCGAGTTCTGGATCAGGAACACCATCAGGAAGGTAATGATGGTGGTGCCCGTATTGATGACCAGCTGCCAGGTGTCGCTGTAGCCGAACATCGGCCCGGAAATCACCCAGGCCAGCACCACCAGCACCGCCAGGCCGAAGCACAGCGGATGGCCGGTGAAGCGCGCGGCGGCCTTGGCGCCGCGCTCGAAACCGCGACGCACGGCGTTCATCGCTGGCCACGCTCGCGTTGCAGACGGTCGCAGGCCGCCGCGGCGACCGCGCGCGCGTCGTCCCAATCCAGGCGCGAGGCGCCGTGCACGCGGCGGTAGCGGTCGTGCAGTTCGTCCTCGCCTTGCGCGCGGTCCTCGATCAGGCTGCGCACGTAAGCGTCCAGGCCGAGCTTGACCGCCGGCTCGTAATCGCTGAAGCGCAAGCCCGGGCGGCCGAACAGCGTGCGGTAGTGCGCGCGCCAGTAGCTCAATTCGGAGTCCAGATCGACCGCGTCGCGCGCCGGCCGCGTCGGCGCGACGGCGGTGCGGTGGCCGCCGGCGGCGGAGCCGCGGCGGGTCGGCAGGCTGTGGCTAGATTGCAGGCGCATCGGGTGTCCTCGAATGACTGCGGCGCGCGGTTACCGACCCGGCGCACAGAAGAAAGACCGCGGATACGCGCCATGGATGAATCCGCATGCATCGTCGGCGATGCGTGCGCATGAGCGCATTCGCTCGTTCACGGCCCCCGCAGACCACCTTGCCACTGCGCCGCGCGAAGAGCGTGTCGATTCGGCGCGGGCGCGTTTTTTCGAGTTCAGTTTCGCAAACGCGAGGGTGGCGCAGGCACGGCTGCGAATGCGACGAAACCGGTCGTGGGCGGAGATTGCGCGCGCGCCGCGCGCATCGCTTTACGTTTTCTTCGCATCCGGCGGAACTGGGTCGCGCTTTGGCGCTGAATCGCTCAGCCGCGACCGCCGGTCGCCTCAGCGCGCGCCCAGGCCCAGAGTGCGCATGACGTCGTCGATGCGCGCGTCGGCCGCGGCGACGCCGGGACGACGCAGCAACAAGCGCTGCACGTCGCGCTGCGCATCGGCGGGCAAGGTCTCGATCCATTCCACCTGCCCCGCCAGCAGGCTCGCCACCGCGACGCCGTCGCGGAAGGCGATGCGCGCGCCGGGAATGCGCGGCACCTTGGCGCCGGCCAGCACGCTGCCGGTGAGGTTGAGCGGATCGGCCGCCGACACGCACACCACTTCGCCGTCGTGCTCGCGCTGGCGCACCTGGCGCAGCGCGCTGACGGCATCGGGCAAGGCGTATTGCTCGCCGGTCATGCCGCTGACGAAGCGGCCGCCGCGGATCTCGCCGCGCGCTTCCAGGCGCCGGTACACGCGCAGCAGGTCGCGCCACGGCGGCAGCCACGCCGCCTCGCGCTGGATCAGGCGCCAGAACACCACGCCGTAGCGCTCGAGCAGGCGCCAGGCGATGTGTTCGACCGACTCGGCGATCTGCGCCGACACCTGCGCGGCGGCCGCCGGCTCGGACGCTTCCGGCCGGGTCAGCGACCAACGCCCCGCGTCCTGCAGATCGGTCAGCAGCGCGCGGCGGCGGCGCTGGCCGTGGCTGCTGGCGCGCTTGGACGGCGGCACCAGCAAGGCGCGCAGGCCGGCGTAGCTGTCGCAGGTGATGCGCCCGCGCACCACCAGCTCGCCCAGCGCTTCTTCCAGTTCGGTGCGCAGCAGGTGCGCGGAGCGTTCGAGTTCGTCGAAGAACGAGGCACCGCGCGCGGCCAGGGCGTCGAGCACGCGCTGCGCGCGCGAGGACACCGGCGCCGGGTCGGCGTTGCGGCCGGCGGCGCATTGCCAATCGGCCAGCGCGCGCCGCGGCAGCAGCACGATCGGGGTCTGGCGCACGCTCGGCACGCCCTGCGGCACCG
>NZ_LXSD01000304.1:0-7378 GCF_017168095.1 Lysobacter enzymogenes
CGCCGCCGCATCCGCCGCGCCGCATCCGCCGAGCGAAACCGCCGTCCGCAACGGCGCGCCGAACGCGCGAAGCATCCGCACGTTCGTGCCTGCGCGTTGCAGCGCCGCAACGCGCGAGCGCCGGCGCCCGGCCGCGTGCGCAGACCGCGACGCCGATGCCAATCCTGCGCGCGCCGCCGGCCTAGCATGGCCCTCCACTCCACCCCGCCGGCTCGCCGGGGAATGCCCGCCATGACAAGGAATCGTTTCGCCCGCCTCGCCGCCATCGCCTGCGGCGCGTTCGGCTTCGCCCTCGCGCTCAGCGCCAGCGCCGGCATCGCCGAATGCAACCATTGCCTGCGCGATTACTGGCTGTGCGAAGAGAACCAGCCCGATGCGCAGCCCAGCTGCCTGCAGCAGTACTTCGACTGCCAGACCGCCAACGGCTGCGAAGCGACGTTCCCGCCGGGCTGACGGCGCGCGCACCGCAACGGCCGCGCACCGCCACGCGCGTTTCGCGCCGCAGTCCCCACCGCATCATGCCGTCGCGCGCGCCACGGCCGCTGCCACGCATCGAACGCGATGCAGCTGCGCGCGAACGCGACGGCAGCGGCGAACGCATCGGCCGCATGCGCCGAACATCGCCACGCCCGACGCCGTGGCGACTTCCCAGGACAGCTCACCCGGCAGCACTCACCAAGGAGGTTCCATGCCCGCACCCCACCGCCGTTTCCACCTGCGCCTGGGCGCGCTCGCCGTAGCCGCGTTCGGCTTCGCCGCCGCGCTCACCGCCACCGCCGCCGTTGCGAACTGCGCGCAATGCATGAGCGGCTACTACGATTGCCGCGCCGCCGGCTACGACGCCGACTCCTGCCGCAACGACCTGTTCTTCTGCCAACGCGTCAACCGCTGCCCGCTGGAAGAACCGCCGGAAATCTGAACTGCGCAAGCATCCGCGCAGACGGCGCGCCGTCTGCGCGGACCGCGACGCAGTCGGCGTTGCGCCGGCTCGCGCCGCCCTAGCATGAGCGGGCCAGATGGACTGGCGACACATGAAGGAGGGTCTTGTGAACACACGGAACCGTAGCATCCGCCTGCGCCTGGGCGCGGCCGCACTGGCCGCGTTCGGCTTCGCCGCGACGATGACGGCGACCGCCGCCGGCTTCGGCTGCGACCACTGCGAAGGCCAGTATTACGCTTGCCGCTCGGCCGGCGGCGAGTACGAAACCTGCGTCAACGACTTCTGGAACTGCCAGACGTCCAACGGCTGCATGATCAGCCTGCCGCCGGATTTCTGATCCGGCGCCGGCGGCGCCCGTCGTCGCCCAGGCCCGCGGACGCGAGTTCGCGGGCTTTTTCGTCGCTGCGCCGCACGTGCGCCGGCACCGCCGCAGGCAGGCGCGCGGCCGACGCAACGGCTGCGCATACCGACATCGCGTTGGCCGAACCGCGGCCCCGACCGTATGCTGTGATCTGTTTCACTCAAACAAGGACTGTCCGCATGCAAGCACCCATCCGCCAGACCAGCGGCCTGGCGATCTTCAGCCTCATCGCCGGCGTGCTCGGCTGGACCTTGCTGCCGTTCCTGGGCAGCCTGGCGGCGATCGTCAGCGGGCATATGGCGCGCGGGCAGATCCGCCGCGAACCCGACCGCCTCGACGGCGACGGGCTGGCCATCGCCGGCCTGGTCCTGGGCTGGGCCTCGGTCGTCATCGCCATCCTCAGCGTGATCGTGTTCGTGGTTTTCTTCGGCGGCCTGGCCGTGGTCCTGGCGTTCCTCAGCCAACAGCACTGACCTTGCGCGCGGCATGCTGCGCCGCGGCTTGCCGCGCGCGGCCGGCGGCCTCTAGCGTGGCCCGGCCAGAAGGACTGGCGCCACGCACAGGACGCAACACCATGGAACTGCATTCGTTCAAGGCCGGCTCGCGCCGCACCGGCCTGGCGGCGCTCGCCGTCGCCGTATTCGGATTCGCCGCTTCGCTGACCGCCTCGGCCCAGATCGACCAATGCCAGCGCTGCCAGCAAATTCTCGACGACTGCCTGCTGCACGCCGAGACCCAAGGGCAGACCCGGGCCTGCGAGCAGGCCTACGCTCGCTGCATGAGCCCCATCGACTGTCCCGCGCCGGAAGCCTGATCCCCACCGCGCCGGCTGCGGCCGGCGCGGTTCCCGCACGCCGCGGCGCGGACCGCGCCGCTCCCGCCGCCCTCCCAGCCGCCGTTCGCGGCCGCCGGCGCACCGGCGTGCCAAGGATCTGCGTGCAAGCCGTTCGCTCGCGCTCGCCCGAGCGGTATCGATTGGGCGATAATCGGGCCTCCCCCGCCCGAGCCGTCCGCGCCGAACTCGTGTATAGCCTCGCCCGACCCTTCCTCTTCGGACTGGACGCAGAACGAGCCCACGGCCTTGGCCTGACGGCGCTGGAAACCGCCTACCGCAGCGGCCTCAACCCGCTGGTGGCACGCGCGCCCAAGCCGTTGCCGACCAAGACCCTCGGCCTGACCTTCCCCAATCCGGTCGGCCTCGCCGCCGGCCTGGACAAGAACGGCGCCCATATCGACGCGCTGCTGGCGCTGGGCTTCGGCTTCGTCGAAGTCGGCACCGTCACCCCGCGTCCGCAGCAGGGCAATCCGCGTCCGCGCATGTTCCGCCTGCCCGAGCAGCAGGCGGTGATCAACCGCCTGGGCTTCAACAACGAAGGCGTCGACGCGCTGGTGCGCAACGTGTCCAAGGCGCGCCGCCGCGGCGGCGGCCTGCTCGGCATCAACATCGGCAAGAACAAGGACACGCCGAACGAGAGCGCCGAGAACGACTACCTCCACTGCCTGGAGCGGGTCTACCCGCTGGCCGACTACGTCACCGTCAACATCTCCTCGCCCAACACCGCCGGCCTGCGCGAGCTGCAGGAAGAGCAGTCGCTGCGCCGCCTGATCGGCACCCTGCGCGAGGCGCAGGAAAAGTTCGCCGCGCGCGAGGGCCGGCGCGTGCCGATGCTGGTCAAGATCGCGCCGGACCTGTCCGACGACGACATCGAGGCCGCCAGCCGGGTGCTGAGCGAGCTGCAGGTCGACGGCGTCATCGCCACCAACACCACGGTCGCGCGCGAAGGCGTCGAAGGCAGCCCGCATGCGGGCGAAGCCGGCGGCCTGTCGGGCCGGCCGCTGCTGGCCCAGGCCACCGCGGTGCTGCGCAAGATGCGCACGCGCCTGCCCGAAACCATTCCCATGATCGGCGTCGGCGGCATCCTCGGCGGCGCCGACGCGGCCGCCAAGATGGCCGCCGGCGCGAGCCTGGTGCAGGTCTATTCGGGCCTGGTCTACCGCGGCCCGGCGCTGATCGGCGAATGCGTGGACGCGATCCGCCGGCGCAAGGAAGCCCCCAGCCGCGGCCACGTGCCGCCGCAGATTTGAACGCCTTCGTGCCGGCCGCCCGCGCCCGAACCGCCGCCATTCCACGCCATTCCGCCATCGCCAAGCCGTCGCGCGCATGAATCCGAACGTCCGCATCGTGCGCGATGCGCCGCTGCAAACCCGCAACACCTTCGGCGTCGCCGCGCGCGCGCCGTGGCTGGTATCCGTCGACGACGCCGCGGCCCTGCCCGAGGCGCTGGCCGCCGCGCCGCTGCGCGAGGGCTTCGCCCTGGCCATCGGCGGCGGCAGCAACCTGCTGTTCGCCGGCGATCCCGACGGCGCCGTGCTCGAACTCAGCGGCCGCCGGGTGCGCGTGCTCGAAGACGACGGCGAACGCGCGATCGTGCGCGCCGACGCCGGCACGCTCTGGCACGGCTTCGTCATGCAGACCCTGGCCGAGGGCTACGCCGGATTGGAAAACCTGGCGCTGATCCCCGGCACCGTCGGCGCCTCGCCGATCCAGAACATCGGCGCCTACGGCGTGGAAGTGCGCGAATTCGTGCACGCGGTGGAAGCCTTCGAGCCGGCCAGCGGCCAGTGGCGCCGCTTCGACAACGCCGCCTGCGCCTTCGCCTACCGCGATAGCCTGTTCAAGCGCGAAGCCGACCGTTACCTGATCGCCGCGGTCGAATTCGCCCTGCCGCGCCGCGCCGCGCCGAAGCTCGACTACGCCGGCATCGGCGAGGAACTGGCCGCGCGCGGCATCGCCGCGCCGACGCCGCAGGACGTGGCCGAGGCGGTGATCGCGATCCGCCGACGCAAGCTGCCCGACCCGGCCGTGCTAGGCAACGCCGGCAGCTTCTTCAAGAACCCGATCGTGCCCGCGGCGCAGGCCGAGGCCTTGCTGGCCCGGCACCCGGCGCTGCCGGTGTTCCGCGGCGACGGCGCCGACACGCGCAAGCTCTCGGCCGCGTGGCTGATCGACGGCTGCGGCTGGAAAGGCCATCGCGACGGCGACGCCGGCGTGTCCGCCGCGCACGCGCTGGTGCTGGTCAACCACGGCGGCGCCAGCGGCGCGCAACTGCTCGACCTGGCCCGCCGCATCGCCGACTCGGTGCGCGAGCGCTTCGGCGTGGCGATCGAACCCGAGCCACGCATCGTCGGCGCGCGCTGGTGAGCGCCGGCGCGCCCGCCGCGACGCCCGCACCGACGCATCCCATGCGCGCCGCCGGCCTGATGCTGGCGAGCACGCTGAGCTTCGGCGTCATGGCCATCGCCATCCGCCTGGCCTCGCAATCGCTGCATACCTTCGAGGTCGCGTTCTTCCGCAACCTGTTCGGGCTGACGGCGGTGCTGCCGCTGCTGCTGAGCGCGCGCCGCGCCGAGCTGCGCACGCGCCAGCTGCCCAAGTATTTCGTGCGCTGCGCGATCGGCATCGTGTCGATGCTGTGCGGGTTCTGGGCGATCGGCCACCTGCCGCTGGCGCAGGCGATCTCGCTGACCTATTCCACGCCGATCTTCGTCACCATCGCCGCGGCGGCGTTCCTGCACGAACAGGTGCGCGCGCGTCGCTGGGCCGCGGTCGCGGCCGGCTTCCTCGGCGTGCTGGTGATCGTGCGGCCGGGCTCGGCCGAGTTCTCGGTCGACAGCCTCGCCGCGCTGGCCGCGGCGGTGCTCGGCGGGGTGATCTCGATCCAGATCAAGCAGCTGTCGAAGATCGATTCGGCCAACACCATCGTGCTGTACACCTATGCGTTCTGGGTGCCGATGTCGCTGTTGCCGGCGTTGTTCGTCTGGCAGTGGCCGCAGGGCATCGCCTGGGTGTGGATCGTCGCCGCCGGCGTGTTCGGCACCGGCGGGCAGGTGCTGTGGACGCATGCGCTCAAGCTCGGCGAAGTCTCGGCGCTGACGCCGATCAGTTTCGTGCAGCTGCCGCTGGTGTCGATCGCGGGCTGGCTGTGGTTCGGCGAAAGCCTGGATCGCTACACCGTGATCGGCGCGGCGATCATCCTCGGTTCGAACGCCTACATCGCCCATCGCGAGGCGTTGCTGGCGCGCAAGCGCGCTTCGGCCGCGGCGACGGCGGGGGCGGCGCCGGGGGAATAGGTGGTGGCGTCGTAGTTGGGTTGGCGCGGTCGCGGCTCGCGCCGCTCCTACAGGGGCTTCGGCCGGTTCGTATCCGACTGTAGGAGCGGCGCGAGCCGCGACCGCGCCAACACAACTACGGCGAAACCTCCGCAACGCAGCGCCACCGCCGAAATCATCGATACCGGTCACATGGTGCAGCGCACGAACCCTCGCCGCACAACGCGCTCCTGCGGCCGCTCCAGCGGGGCAATAACGGCCACCCGCGGCCACATTCGCGGCCAATCTCGCCCCGCGCGGAAAAACCCGGCCGCGGCCGATTGACCCTGCCCCGGCCCCGACGTTATCCAGACGCTGCAGTACGGAGAGGAACCGGCCGCGCGCACGCCCTAGCACGCGCCGGATGCGCGTTTCGCTCTGCCTTCATGACGATCACAGGAGAGGACTCATGGCCGCATTGAGCCGTTACGTCGCCGTCGCCCTGGTGGGCGGCGCCGTCGCGTTATCCAGCCTGCCTTCGCAGGCCGAACAGGGCGATTACGGATTTTTCCAGACGCTGCGCAACTTGTTCTCGCCGCCCAAGGCCGACAACAAGGTGCAGCCGCAACAACGCACCGGCCACTACCCGCTGCTGAGCCGCGACGCCGCGCGCGCCGACGGCTTCGACCCCGGCGCGTACTACCAATGGCAGACCGTGCAGCTGCCGGCCGAAACCGGCGCCATCTGCGGCAACGGCTCGCCGTACAAGATCTTCGTCAACCGCGTGCCCAGCACCACCAACACCATCATCTACATGGAAGGCGGAGGCGCGTGCTGGGACTACGCCAGCTGCACCGGCGCCACCGGCGTGCGCGGCGCGCGCAATCCCAACGGCGTGCCCGACGATTACATGAAGCTGCTCAATCCCGGCGCCAGCCTGGTCAGCCCGTTCGTGACCCGGGTGAGCCCGTTCGACGCGGTCAAGACCCAGGGCTGGAACATGGTCTACGTGCCCTACTGCACCGGCGACATCTACAGCGGCGACAAGGTCGCGGTGTACGACGATCCCAGCGGGCAGAAGCCGCCGCTGGTGTGGCACCACAACGGCCTGCGCAACAGCCGCGCGGTGATCTCCTGGCTCAAGGACAACCTGCCGCGGCCGGCGCAGATGCTCAACACCGGCTGCAGCGCCGGCGGCGCCGGCAGCCTGATTTCCTACGACACTTTCCGCAGCAACATCGCACCCACGCGCGGCTTCCTGATCGACGATTCCGGCCCGATCTTCCCGACGCCGAAGAACGGCAACCCGGCCGAATATCCCTCGCAGCCGCTGATGACCAAGATCCGCGACGTATGGGGCCTGGACGCGCCCAACGGCCCGCTGCAGTTCCTCGCCGCCGGCCTGCCGCAGATGGACCTCAACGAGCTCGGCTCGATCTATCCGGCGCTGTCGGCCAAGCACAGCGGCGACCGCCTCGGCCACACCCATTTCTGGCAGGACCTCAATTACTCCTCGTATTCCTACGAGCGCTTCCACGACGATATCGCCCAGGCGCCGAACCAGGCGGCGAAGGAAGCGCTGATCCACGCCAAGTGGGGCACCGACACCCAGCGTTTGTCCGCGCGCCTCAACGGGCTGGACAACTTCGGCGGCTACTTCCCGCAGTACCGCGCGCTCAACGAGAGCCACTGCACCACCATCGTCGACTTCAAGAACGGCGACGTGCAGGCGCAGAACCTGGAGCTGAAGTCGTTCATCGACTCGGTGCTGGACGGCAACGGCAAGGTGCTCGACGCCAGCGAGAGCAGCGACGCGGCCGACAAGGCCAAGCCGTTCAATCTGTTGTACTGGCTGGTCGACCAGTTGATCTGAGCGGACCGACGGCATGAAGCGCAACACCGTCATGCTGGGCCTGGCCCTGACCGTCGCGGCGCTGGCCGCGGCGGTCAGCCTGGGCTGGCGTCCCGCCGGCGCCGGCCGCGCCGCG
>NZ_LXSD01000305.1:0-25154 GCF_017168095.1 Lysobacter enzymogenes
TCAGGCGCTGGCGCGCACCGGCTGCGCGGCGGCGCGTTCGGCGGCGAAGCTCTCGCCGGCCTCGCACGGCGCCGCCGCCTGCTTGCGCACGAAGCGGCGGCGCGCATCGTGATAGCTGCGGTCGGGGCCGAAGAAGTTGCGGTACATGTGCGCGAGTTCCTCGGCGCCGTAGCTCTCCAGCGGCTTGCGCCGCTCGTCGTCGGCGCGGCGCTTGCGCTTGGCGGCCAGCGCGCGGCGGCAGGCGCCGGGCTCGGACAGACGCTCGGCGCGCTGTTCGACGTGGGCGAGGAAATCCGCGCCGCCGGCGCCGAAGGCCGCGTCGATCAGGCCGATGCGCTCGGCCGCGGGCGCGCCGATCGGGCGCAGGCCTTGGGTCAGTTCCTGCGCGACCGTGGCGCCGACCCGGCGCGGCAGCAGGTAGGTCCAGTACTCCGAACCGTACAGGCCGCCCATGCCCTGGTAGTGCGGGTTCAACACCGCGCCGCGGCGCGCCCAGACGTGGTCGGCGGCCAGCGCCAGGATCACTCCGCCGGCGCCGGCGTTGCCCTGCATCGCCGAGACCACCAGGTGCGAATCGGTCAGCACGATCTCGCGCACCAGCGCGTTCATCGCCAGGATGTTGCGCCAGGATTCCAGCGCCGGATCGGCCGCGGCCTCGATGGTGTTGAGGTGGATGCCGTTGGACCAGATGTCGCTGCCGCCGAGCAGCACGATCGCCCGGGTCGGGCGCTGGCGCGCGTGCAGGAACGCGGTGCGCAGGCGGTCGCACTGCAGGGTCGACATCGCGCCGTTGTAGAAATCGAAATGCAGGTAGCCGACCGCGCCGGCCTCGCGGTAGCGGATCTGGCGATAGCCGTGGTCGCGGCGCCCGGCCACCGAGGTCGCCGGCTTGAGCGCGCGCGCGGCCACGCCGCGCAGGCGCGCCTCGCCCAGCACCTGGGTCGCCGGCAGCTTGATCCCGTCCTTGTCGCGCAGATGGCTCAGCCACAGCGCGCCGTCGCCGCTGGCCACGCACACCGCGCCTTCGCGCCGTCCGAGCAGTTCGCCGGGACGGCCGCGCAGCGACGGCTCCACGTGCGCGCCGAACACCTGGCAGCGCAGGCCGGCGAGCTCGGCGCGCGCGCCCGGCGCGCTGTCGCCGCAGCGGATCCGCGCCAGCAGCGCGGCGTTGTCCATTTCCCAGTCCAGCGCGCGATCGCCCGGGCGCATGCTCGGGCGCAACCGGCCGCGCACCTCGGGATCGGCGTAGTCCAGCGGCCGCGGCGCGAAGCCGCCGGCTTCGAAGCGTTCCACCGCCTGCAGCAGCGCGCGCACCGCCGCATCGGTGACTTCGTGGCGATAGAGCTCGCTCTTGCCGACGCCGCGCACGGCGAAGCCGGCGCTGGCCCAGATGTCGCCGGCGTCCATCTCGGCCGCGGCCTGCAGCACGGTCACGCCCCACTGGGTCTCGCCTTCCAGGATCGCCCAGTCCAGCGAGGACGGGCCGCGGTCGCCGACGATGCCCGGATGCACGATCAGGCAGGTGTGGCGGGTCCAGATGTCCTCGGGGATCGCCGACTTGAGCATCGGCGCGACGATCAGTTGCGGCCGCTCGCGCGCGACCGCCGCGCGCATGGTGTCCGGGTCGGACGCCACCTGCACCGCGACCTGATGGCCCAGCTCGGTGAGTTCGGCCCAGGCGCGCTGAGCCAGCCCATTGAACGCGGTGCACAGAAACACGATGCGCAGCGACATGGTCCATCCCCCTGTCACGACGAAGGCTCGAATGTGTGCCAATGAATGTTCATAAACATGAGCGGACATCACAAATTCCTGCTGCATCGCAGCGGGCTTGCGTTTTTTCGACGCTCATCGCCGTTCCACAAGAAAGTCGTCTCGAAAGTGCCGTGCGGTGGCCGGCGTCGGCCGCGGACCGCGTTCGCCCCAACCGTCGCGCTGCGTCGCGACCCGCCGCGCCACGCGCCGGCCGCCATCCGCTCATGACGAGCGGCCGCCCCATCGCCCAAGGAGAGATCGATGTTCGCCCCGTCCCGCCGCGTCCTCGCCGCCACGGCCTTGTGTTTCGGCGTGGCGTTCTCGCTGAGCGCCTTCGCCAGCGCGTGCGAGGACTGCCATCGCACCTGCTTCGTCGAACGCTCGGCGTGCCGCGCCGCGGGCGCGCCGCAGGCGCAATGCCTGGCGGAGTACGTCGAGTGCCGCCGTCCGTGCAACTGCCCGCTTCCCTGACCCGCCACCTCAATCCAGGAGACGTCCATGTTCAAGCGCAACCGTTTCGCCGTCGCTTCCGCGTTCTGTTTCGGCCTGGCGTTCTCGTTCGCCGCGTTCGCCCAGCAGGACTGCCAGTCCTGCACCGATGCCTGCTACGAGCGTTACGAGCAATGCAACTTCGACGGTTATCCGTTCTGCAAGACCGAGCTGCGCGCCTGCATCCGGGCCTGCGGCTGCCAGGTCTGAGCGAGGCCGCGGCGCGCGCGGACCGGCCGCACATCCGACCCGTGCCGGCGACGCCTGTCGGAATCGACAGGATTCGCCGGGCTTTCGCAAACCACATCACATCTGCCGTGCCGAAGGGACATGGAACGCGTGCGGCGCGGTGCTATAACCCGCAAGCGCCCACAGACGGGCACAAGGAGGAACAGTGATGTTGACCGCCGTTTTGCGCCGCGCATCCGCGGCCCGTCGCCTGGCCGGCGCCGCGTTCTGCTTCGGCCTGGCCTTCTCGCTCGCCGCGTCCGCCGCGCTGACCCCGGAACAATGCGCGCTGTGCTGGCAGGACTGCATCGCCCGCTTCGAGCAATGCCGCGCCGACGGCGGAGGCTCGGCCTGCTTCCGCGAACGCCAGGCCTGCGTCAACGCCTGCGGCTGCCGCGGCTGAGCCCGGCGCCGCCGCGCACCGGGCGTTTTCCTGCATCTCCGACTGCGGCGCGCGCGCCGCGCACCATCATCACCAGACGATCCATCGAGGACACCGAATGAACTTCAAGTCGATCCTGACCACCATCGCGGTCGTAGCCCTGGCCTTGGGCCTGGGCGTGGGCGCGGGCTATCTGGTCCGCAACTCCGGCCTGATCGGCGGCGGCAAGGGCGTGGAACTCGAACAGGGCGACTACTCGGCCGTCTACGCCAAGGCCGGCGGCGACATCGTGCTGTACTCGCTGTCGACCTGCCCGTTCTGCCACAAGGCCAAGGAACTGCTGGACAAGCGCAACGTGCGATACGTCGAGCGGGTGATCGACAAGGACGAAGTCGCGCGCAAGGAGGCCGACGGCCTCAAGATCAAGAGCGTGCCGGTGATCTACATCGGCGACCAGAGCATGCGCGGCTTCGACGAAGCGAAGTTGGTCGAATTGCTGGAGAAGCACGGCAAGAAGGCCTGAGGCTTCGGCGCCGCGCCGCCGGCGCGGCGTCTTCGGCCCCGCAGCGGCGATGCAAGCGAGGTGTCGCGGTCGCAGCTTGCGCAGTTCCTGCAGTCGGATCAGGCCGCGGCGTAAAGGTCGCGGCCTGCCGCTTCGACAAGCCCGGCTGAACTGCCTGTAGGAGCGACGCGAGTCGCGACCGCGACACCACGCCAACGACTCAAGCAAGCAATCGCATCCGCATCGCTCAGCGCTCGCCGCCGAATCACGCGGCGACGCGCGGTCTCGCATCAAGCCGGCGCATCGCCCACCACTCAGATCGCGTCGATCGCCTCGGCCAGACGCTCGACCGCCACCACCTCCATCTCCCCCACCCGACCGCCGCGCGGCGCGTTGCTCTTGGGCACGATCGCGCGCTTGAAGCCATGGGTGGCGGCCTCCTTCAACCGGTCTTCGCCGTTGGGCACCGGCCGGATTTCGCCGGACAGGCCGACTTCGCCGAAGGCGATGGTCTGCTCGGCCAGCGGCTGGTCGCGCAGCGACGACAGCACCGCCAGCAGCACCGGCAGGTCGACCGCGGTTTCCTGCACGCGGATGCCGCCGACCACGTTGACGAACACGTCCTGGTCGCCGACCGCGACGCCGCCGTGGCGGTGCAGCACCGCCAGCAGCATCGCCAGGCGGTTCTGCTCCATGCCCACCGCGACCCGGCGCGGGTTCGACAGCGGCGAGGAATCCACCAGCGCCTGCACCTCCACCAGCAGCGGCCGGGTGCCTTCGCGGGTCACCATCACGCAGCTGCCCGGCTGCGGCGCGCGGCTGCCGGAGAGGAAGATCGCCGAAGGGTTGGGCACCTCGCGCAGGCCCTTGTCGCTCATCGCGAATACGCCGAGCTCGTTGACCGCGCCGAAGCGGTTCTTGAACGCGCGCAACACGCGGAAGCGGCTGCCGCTTTCGCCTTCGAAGTACAGCACCGCATCGACCATGTGCTCGAGCACGCGCGGGCCGGCGATGCCGCCTTCCTTGGTGACGTGGCCGACCAGGAACACCGCGGTGCCGGTTTCCTTGGCGTAGCGCACCAGCCGCGCGGCGCTCTCGCGCACCTGGCTGACCGAGCCGGGCGCGGCGCCGAGCTGTTCGGTCCACAAGGTCTGGACCGAGTCGGCGACGATCAGCGCGGGTTTCATCGTCGAGGAGTGTTCGAGGATGCGCTCGACGCAGGTCTCGGCCAGCGCGTGCACGCCGTCCAGCGGCAGGCCCAGGCGCGCGCCGCGGCCGGCGACCTGCGACAGCGACTCCTCGCCGGTGACGTACAGGCCCGGCAGGGTCTGGGCCATGCGGGTGATCGCCTGCAGCAGCAGGGTCGACTTGCCGATGCCCGGGTCGCCGCCGACCAGCACCACCGCGCCGTGGACCAGGCCGCCGCCGAGCACGCGGTCGAACTCGCCGATGCCGGTGGTGACGCGGGCCTCTTCCTGATGGGTGACGTCCTTGAGCGCGGTCACCTTCGGCGCGTCGGCGCGGCCGGCCCAACTGGTGCGGCGGCTGGCCGCGACATTGGCCGCGCCGCCCTTGGCGGCCGGCTCGACCACGAATTCGCTGAGCGTGTTCCAGGCGCCGCATTCGCCGCACTGGCCCTGCCATTTGCTGTAGTCGGCGCCGCACTCGGAGCACACGTAGGCGGTGCGCGCCTTGGACGCGGCGGATTTGGCGGGGGGTTTGGACATGGCGGACGGCGACTGCGCGGGTAAAGCGGCACTTTAGCCGCTGATCGTCGCAGCGTGCGAGACGGGACGCGGCAGCGCGGTGGATTCCTACGCCGGGTGGGCGGCTTGCCGGTGGTTTCGGCGCGAACGGACGCTTCGTGGTCGCGGCTTGCGCCGCTCCTACAGGTAGCCCAGGTCGATCCGCAGCCCCTGCAGGAGCGGCGCAAGCCGCGACCGCGACAACCGGATTACCGCGCTAACGCGACCGCCGATCGCTCAAGCCGCGATCGGCCGATGCTGCTCGGGATAGATCGCGCGCAAATGCTGCTGCGGCATCGCCAACAGCCCGCCGACGTCGCTGGACGCGACGATGCTGTAGCCGCGCGCGTCGATGTCGTTGCCGATCGCGCGCCAGTCCAGCCGCGGCATCGCCATCGAGGTGTCGATGGTCCAGCCGAAGCGCAGCGCGCCGAGCGCCTTCATTTCGTCCAGGGGCAGCCAGCTGTCGGACGGTGCGACCACATACCCCTCGTTGTCGCCTACCACGAATACGTCTACGCGCATTTTCGTCATTGCCTGTGTCGCCTGTGTCGCGGGCCGGCGCATGTTGTCCATCCGGGCGATAAAAAGGAGTGAAGAAGGAATGGCCAATTGGTGAAATCCGCACCGTCGCGCAATTGGAGTTCACCTTCTATGCACGGCGATGACAGCCGGCGGCGTCCGCACAGGATGCGCCGCGGCCGTCGCACGGTCGGCGACGGCCGCGGCGAACGCAGCCGAGCTGCGCAAGCGCACTGTCCGCGGTCCTCCGGCGCAAACCGGCGCGCCCCACGGTTTGCCTCCCCGAAGCGCACTGCGATACTGCACCCACCGCGCGCCCCGGCCGCGCTCGACCGAATCGGAAACCACGCTCATGGAAGACACCGCTCCCGCCCGTTCCGCGTTGCGCCGCGGCGCCCTGGCACTGTCGCTCGTCGTCGCGGCCGCCGCCGCGCCCGCCGCCTTCGCCAGCGGCCACCTGCCCGGCTTCCCGATCCCGCCGCGCAGCTTTCCCGACTACGCTGCCTGCAAAGCCTCCCTCGAACAGACCGCGCGCGACGACCGCGCCCGCGCCGAAGCGCAGCCACGCGAGACCGAGCCGGGCGTCACCCGGCAGATGCTGGTGATCAGCGACGGCGTGACCGAATCCGGCCGCGAGCAGGCCGCCTACCGGGCCCAGATCGGCGCCCAGTTTCGCCGCCGCGACGAAGCGCGCGCGGCGATCGTCACCACGTTTTCGTACGACGAGAACAGCTACCGCTGCCAAGGCGGCGAGCTGAGCGGCGAATCCGGCGCGCGCGGCTATTACCAGCCGGGTTACGAGCCGATCCCGACGCCCCGGCGCTGAGACGCGCGCCTCAGCGCCGGATCGTCGACCAGCCCTGCGGATAGTCCTGCATCGGCACGCCGACGAAGCCGTCGCCCGCGGCCTGCCACAACTGCATCGAGCGGCCGTCGCTCCAGATCACGTCCATGCGCGCGTCGCCGCTGAAGTCGCCGGCCTGGACCACGCGCCAGTCGCGACCGGGCGAGTAACCGGCTCCAGGCTCAGGGCTACGTCGGGCCGGCCGTCGCCGTTGAAATCGCCCACCGCGATCGAATGCGCGGTCAGGGTGTCGCCAGCGAGTTCGGCGCCGGTGACCGTCGACTCGGTCTCGGCGAAGCCGCCGTGGCCGTCGCCGGAGAACACCAGGCGCGCGCCCGGTTTGCCCGCGATCAATTCGGCGTGCGCCGGCAACGTGCGCAACGACCAGGTCCGGTGCCGCCGGTGGTCAGCACATCGAAAGAACGCGCGCCCGAGACGATCAGATCCTGCACACCGTCGCCGTTCACATCGCCCAGATCGGTACCGGCGAAGTCCGCGGTGCGGATCGAAATCGGAAACCCCTCGTACAACGGGAACCAGTCCGTGGCATCGCCATCGCGCCATGACGTGGCCGAGACGCTCAAGGTCTGATAGCTGGAGGAAATTTTGATGTGCTCGGCGCGGCCATCGCCGGTCACATCGCCGATCTCGCTGGCGTGGAACGCGATCCAAGGCGATTCGAAGGTGTTGGTGGGCTGCCTCAGGACATCCAGCGAATAGGCATCCTGCGGCGCCGCAGCAGCCGACAAGCTCCACCCCAACGCCAAGCCGGTCAGCGCGACCAGCGCATCCATGCTCTTCATCCCCGCTCCCTTGGCGCGTTGCGCGCCGTTCTTCGATTGCGGGGACATAAATCACGCCATCGCGATGCCGAAACGCCGGCGCGAACGCCGCGACGACCGCCCGTCGGAGCCGCTCGGCGCGGTCCGATTCGCTTGCGTGCCGCCGCAAATCCATTGCGTTCGCACCAGGCACAAAAAATTCGCAGCAGGCACAAAAAAACGCCCGGCGCGGGGCCGGGCGTTCTCGCTTCTATATCGCTGGTGCCGGAAACAGGAGTCGAACCTGCGACCTACGCATTACGAATGCGCCGCTCTACCAACTGAGCTATTCCGGCGAGGACGGCAATTCTAGGCGGCCGGGGCCTGGGCGGTCAATTCTGGCACCCGCGGCGGCGGTGCCCGATCATGCCGTGCGTCGCGGCGGTATTCGCCGCCGCGCCCGGCGTTCGGCCCTGCCGCGTCGCGCTACGGGCGCGCTACGGGCGCGGGCTGCGCCGGGCCGGCCGCGCATGCCGCGGCCAGGCTCGGGCACGCAGAGTCGCAGCGCGCCCCGGCGCCGATCAAAGCCCGCACGGCGAGGCCAGCGCCGGATTCTGCTCTTTCACCGTATCTACATGCGCCAGCTTCTTGCCGCGCAGCGCCGCGACCTGCGCCTCCACGTCGGCGGTGGCCAGGGCCACGCCCTCCTGGAAGAACACCCAGTCGATGTCTTCCTGGTACTCGCGCAGTTCCGGCGAATCCACCGGGCCCAGCGATCCGTCCGCGCCCTTGGGCATGAACCACAGGTTGAAGTTGATCGACATGAAGTCTTCCGGGTACACGGCGCTGCTGTGCACCGAGAACGGCTTGCCGTCGACGTAGTAGCTCACCTTCTTGTCGGCGACGGTAAGCACCAGGGTGTGCCAGCCGGCGTAGCTGCCTTCGGTGCGCGAGAACTCGTTGACCTTGGTCCACGGCTCCAGCTGGAAGGTGTCCCAGGTGGTGGTCCACATCGCCGGCTTGGCGTTTTCGCCCCAGCCGCCGTTGGGCAGGTATTCAAAGTCGGTCTCGCTGTAGTTCTTGTCCATCGGCGCCTTGAGCGGGCTGATGGCGTAGAAGGTCTGGATGACTTCGTCGCCGTCCGGGCCGTAGCTGGGCTGGTCGCGGAAGTAGATGCGCGCGGCGTAGGTGCCTTCGCGGTATTTGCGCGCGTGGCAGAACTGGGTCTGGCGGGTCTTGTCGGGCTGGCCGTTGGTGACCGAGCTCATCCGCACCGCGCCGCCCTGGGTGTCGGCGATGTCGGCGTGGAAGGACAGGCCTTCGGCGGACCAGGCCGCGCCCTTGATGCCGGGATGGCCGGTTTCGGTCCGCACCTTCCAGCCGTTGGCCTGGAACGCGGCCAGGTCGGGGTAGCTGAAATCGTCGAAGAACACCGGCGCCTGCGCCGCGGCCGGCGTGGCCACCGCGGCGGGCGCGGCCGCCGCGGTCTTGTCGTTGCCGGTTTCGGTTTTCGCCGCGCAGCCGGCGGCGACGGCCGCGGCGGCGAGAGCGCTGACTAGAAAAATACGATGCCGTCCCATGGTGCCGTCCTTTGTTCGTGGCCAATCGTGCGCGACTGAAGCAACGGGCCAATCTCGCGCAAAATTGACAACGTTGTCAAACGGCCTGGACCCGAGCTTTGCAGGCCCAGCCCGCCCATCGCCCGGATCGGATCCGGCGCTCGCCTGTCCTGCTCCGGGCCACAGCGCTTAACCGGTCACGCCACGTCGCGCCCGCGCCTGCGCGCGGGCGCTTCGGCGGGCACGCCGGTTCCGCGACCGCCTTGCCGCTTCGGCACATTGCCCCACCCGAATGTGCAGTTTTGCGGCCTGATCCGGTTGTGCGCGCCGGGGCGATGGCCGAGTCTCGCCGCGCGGTCGCGGATGCAGGGGGCCGCCGACCGCTGCCCATCTCTCGCAGCAGGAGCCCCCAATGATCCGTTCGTCCCTAGTCCCGCGAATCCCGCGAGTCCCGCGAGTCCCGCGCACGCTGCCGTTCGCCATCGCCTGCGGCCTGTCGCTCGCCGCGCTCGCGCCGTCGGCGCTGGCCAAGCTGCCCGACGGGGCGCTCGACCCCGCCTTCGGCCGGCGCGGCCTGGTCGTCACCGATTTCCCGGTCAACGACGATTTCGTCCGCGCCGTGGCCATCCAGGCCGACGGCAAGATCCTCACCATCGGCGAAGGCGGCGGCGCGGATCCGCTGCAGCGCGATTACTTGCATTGCCGGCTGCTGCGCTTCGGCGCCGACGGCAAGCTCGATGCCGGCTTCGGCGTCGGCGGCGAGGTGCGGATCGAGCTGCGCTCCGACGCCAAGCCGGCCGCGTGCCGCGCGCTGGCGGTGCAGGCCGACGGCCGCATCCTGGTCGCCGGCGGCAACCAGGGCGACGCCCTGCTGCTGCGCTTCCTCGCCGACGGCAAGCCCGACCGCCGCTTCTCGCGCGACGGCGTGCAGACGCTCGATGTCGGCGGCCTCGACGAGTTCTACGGTCTGGCGCAGCAAGCCGACGGCCGCATCGTCGCCGCGGGCAAGCGCTTCGACGCCGACAGCGGCCAGGACGCGGTGGTGCTGGCGCGCTACCGCAGCGACGGCAGCCTCGATCCGGGCTTCGGCCGCAAGGGCGTGGTGGTGACGCCGCATCCCGAGCAGGCGCTCGGCGCCGGCGCCCAGCACGTGCTGCTGCAAAGCGACGGCAAGATCGTCGTCGCCGGCGGCGGCGGGCGCTGGAACCTGATCGCGCGCTATCTTGCCGACGGCCGCCCCGATCCGGGCTTCGGCGACAACGGCAGCACCGTCGACCGCATCACCGGCCTCAACGCCGGCGCGCAGGGGCTGGTGCTGCAGACCGACGGCAAATTCCTCACCAGCCATCCGATCGTCGCCGGCAGCGACGTGCGCGGCACCTTGCTGCGCCACAACGCCGACGGCCGCCTCGACACCACCTATCACCGGCCCGATCTGGACATCTCCGGCCGCCTGGCGCCGCAGTCCGACGGCCGCGTGCTGGTGGTCGGCAACCTCGCCGGCGCCGCGCCCAAGCCCGGCCGCCTGCAGCGGGTCAATCCGGACGGTTCGGTCGACACCAGCTTCGCGGTCGCGCCGATCGACTTCGGCGGCAACGACGACTACTTCATCGACCTCGCCGTGCCCGGCGGCGGCCGCATGGTGGTGGCCGCGTGGCTCAGCGAGGAAAACCGCATCGGCCTGGCGCGGGTCGCGGCGACCACCTACTGCCTGGCCGACCCGGTCAATCCGGGCCGCTGGATCGGTTTCAGCGAGAGCGGCTGGTTCGCCACCATCGACAGCGGCATCGGCGGCAGCGGCCAGGGCCTGCTGGCGAAGGGGCGGCTGCGCTCGGTACAGCCGCAGGGCCAGCCGGCCGGACGCGCCCTCAGCGCCGGCGGACCGGCGCCGGCGGCGTATCGCGTCGATGCCTTCGCCGTCACCGGCGACGTGCGCGGCTTCGGCTTCGCCAACGTCAGCAAGCGCGGCAGCGCGCCGGCGCAGTACGGCCTGGTGGATGCGCGCATGAACGACCCGGCCTGCAAGATCCTGCCGGGGCGCTGAGCCCGCGGCGGATGGCGGCGCGGCGGCCGGGCTTCGCGTCCGTCCGCGGCGCCGTCGGCTGCGGCGCGCGCTTCGACCTGCCGGCGAGCGCAAAAGAAACGGCCGGTCCTGGCAGGACCGGCCGTCGTCTTGCTTGCGCGAACTGCTGCACACCGACGCGTCGGCGCGCCGCGTTTACTGGATCAACTGCAAGCGCAATTCCTTCGGCAAGGCGAACACCATGTTCTCCTCCTCGCCGTCGAGTTCGGCCACGTGCTGCGCGCCGAGTTCGCGCAGGCGTTCGATCACGCCGCGCACCAGCACTTCCGGCGCCGACGCGCCCGCGGTGATGCCGATGCGGCGGCGGCCTTCGACCCAGCGCGGGTCGATCTCGACCGCGCCGTCGATCAGGTACGCGGCCACGCCTTCGCGCTCGGCCAACTCGCGCAGGCGGTTGGAGTTGGAGCTGTTCGGCGAGCCGACCACCAGCACCAGATCGCAGCGCGCGGCCAGTTCGCGCACCGAATCCTGGCGGTTCTGGGTGGCGTAGCAGATGTCGTCGTTCTTCGGCCCCTGCACCGCCGGGAACTTGGCGCGCAAGGCTTCGATCACGCTGCGGGTGTCGTCGACCGAGAGCGTGGTCTGGGTGGTGTAGGCGAGGTTGTCGGGCTGGTCGACCTGCAACGCGGCGACGTCGTCGGCGTCCTCGACCAGGTAGATGCGGCCCGAACCGGCTTCGCGCTTCCACTGCCCCATCGTGCCTTCGACTTCGGGATGGCCTTCGTGGCCGATCAGCACCACGTCGCGGCCCGCGCGGCAGTGGCGCGAGACTTCCAGATGGACCTTGGTCACCAGCGGGCAGGTCGCATCGAACACCTTGAGCCCGCGCCGTTCGGCTTCCGCGCGCACCGCCTTGGACACGCCGTGGGCGCTGAAGATCACGGTGGCGCCGTCGGGCACTTCGTCGAGTTCCTCGACGAACACCGCGCCGCGATGCTTGAGATCGTCGACGACGAAGCGGTTGTGCACGACTTCGTGGCGCACGTAGATCGGCGCGCCGAGGGTTTCGATCGCGCGCTTGACGATCTCGATGGCGCGGTCGACGCCGGCGCAGAAGCCGCGGGGATTGGCGAGCAGGACGTCCATGGGGCGATTGTACTCCGGTCCCGGCGGGTGAGCGGCTTGGGGCAGAAGTTAGCGAATAGAAGTTAGGAGATAGAAAAAGCCGCTTCCCCCACTCCTATCTCCTATCTCCTATCTCCTATCTCCTATCTCCTATCTCCTGCTTTTCCTTGCTGAACAGCCCGAACGCCGCGATCCCGATCGCGCCGCCGACGATGGCGGCGTCGGCGATGTTGAACGAAGGCCAGTAGAAGGTGCGCCAGTACCACTGGATGAAATCGACCACGTGGCCGTGCATCAGCCGGTCGATCACGTTGCCGATCGCGCCGCCGATCACCAGCGCGTACGGCAGCGCGGTCTTCCAGTCGCCGCGCGGCGTGCGCGCCAGCCAGCGCGCCAGCAGGCCGCTGATGCCGACCGCCAGGACCAGGAAGAAATACTTCTGCCAGCCGCCGGCGTCGCTGAGGAAACTGAAGGCCGCGCCGGTGTTGTAGCTGCGGTACCAGTTCCAGAAGCCTTCGATCACCACCACCGGGGTGTACTCGGGCAGCGAGGCCAGCACCCAGTTCTTGCTCCACTGGTCGAGCGCGATCACCGCGATCGAGACGATCAGCCAGGGCAGCGCGTTTTTGGCGGGGGGGCTAGTCATTGGGTTCGCAATCGGAAATTCGGGAGTAGAAAAGCGCCGCGGCGCGAACGAAGCGCCGCGGCCGCATCAGAACCAGCGCCGGTCTTCGCCGGGGCCTTCGACGTTGCTGACGCAGCGCGCGCACAGCTCCGGATGCTTCGGATCGGAACCCACGTCGGCGCGGTGGTGCCAGCAACGCACGCACTTGCGCTTGCCCGTCGGCGCGGCCAGCACGGCGATGTCGTGGAGGCCGTCGTCGGCGACCACTTCGACGTCGCCGCTGATGAACAGGAAACGCAGCTCGTCGGTCAGCGGCGCCAGCCAGTTCTGGTCGGCGACGCCGCAACGCAGGGTGATCTCCGCTTCCAGCGCCGCGCCGATCTCGCCGGCCGCGCGCTTGGGCTCGAGCGCGCGGGTGACGCTCTCGCGCAGCTCCAGCAGACGCTTGAAGTCCTCGTCCGACAGCGCCGCGTCCGCCGGCAGCGGCGCCAGGCCGTCGTACCAGGTGGCGAACAGCACGTTGTCCTCGCGCGCGCCGTGCTCGGTGTTGGCCGGCAGGTGGCGCCACATCTCGTCGGCGGTGAACGCCAGGATCGGCGCGATCCAGCGCACGAACGCTTCGGCGATGCGGTACATCGCGCTCTGCGCCGAACGGCGGCCGCGCGAATCCTCGCGCATGGTGTACAGCCGGTCCTTGGTCACGTCCAGGTACAGCGAGCCCAGGTCGACGCTGCAGAAGTTCGACAGCAGCTGCACGATCTCGGCGAAATCGTAACGCTCGTACGCGGCGGCGATGCGGTCCTGCACGTCGCTGGCGCGGTGCACGATCCAGCGGTCGAGCGCGACCATGTCGGCCAGCGCGACCGAATCGCGCGCCGGGTCGAAGCCGTTGAGATTGCCGAGCAGGAACCGCGCGGTGTTGCGGATGCGGCGATAGACGTCGGCGTTCTGCTTGAGGATCTTGTCCGACACCGACATCTCGGCGCTGAAGTCGGTCGAGGCGACCCACAGGCGCAGCACGTCCGCGCCCATCGCGTCGATGACCTTCTGCGGCACCACCACGTTGCCGAGCGACTTGGACTGCTTCTTGCCCTGCTCGTCGACCGTGAATCCGTGCGTCAGCACCTGCCGGTACGGCGCCACGCCGTCCATCGCCACGCCGGTCAGCAGCGCGCTGTGGAACCAGCCGCGGTGCTGGTCGGAGCCTTCCAGGTACAGGTCGGCCGGCTTGCGCAGGCCGTCCTGCGGACGCTGCGCGAGCACGCATTCGTGGCTGGCGCCGGAGTCGAACCAGACATCGAGGATGTCGGTGACCTTCTCGTAGTCGCCGGCCTCCTCGCCCAGCAACTGCTCGGCGGTCATCGCGTACCACGCGTCCACGCCCTCGCGCTCCACCGCGTCGGCGACCTGGCGCATGATCTCGACCGTGCGCGCATGCGGCTGGCCGGTCTCGCGATGGAAGAACAGCGCGATCGGCACGCCCCAGTAGCGCTGGCGCGAAATCGTCCAGTCCGGACGGCTCTCGATCATGTTGTAGATGCGCGACTCGCCCCAGCCCGGGATCCAGGTCACGCCCGGGATCGCGGCCAGCGCGTCGCGGCGCAGCCCGGCCTGTTCCATCGAGATGAACCACTGCGGGGTGGCGCGGAACACCACCGGCGTCTTGTGCCGCCAGCAATGCGGATAGCTGTGCTTGATCCGGCCGCGCGCCAGCAGCGCGCCGTTCTCGCGCAGGATCTGCAGCAGCAGCTCGTCGCTCTTGAAGATGTGCTTGCCGGCCAGCACGTGCTCGCCCGCCGCCGGCGTCGACGGCAGGTACAGACCGCGCGCGTCGACCGGATTGATCTGCGCGGCGGTGTAGCGCGCGATCAGGCCGTACTTCAGCGAGACCGCGTAGTCCTCCTGGCCGTGGCCGGGCGCGGTGTGGACCGCGCCGGTGCCGGCGTCGGTGGTGACGTGATCGCCCAGCAATACCGGGATTTCGCGTTCGGCGTAGAACGGGTGGCGCAGGCGCAGGCCTTCGAAGGCCTCGCCCGGATGCGCGGACCAGTCGCGGGTTTCCACGCTGTGGCCCTGCTTGAGCGCCTCGCCGTTGGCGATCGCGGCCAGCACCGCGCCGACCAGCTCGCTGGCGATCAGCAGGTACTCCGGACGCTGGCCCGGCTCCTTGAACAAGGCCTCTTCGCCCGGCTCGATCTTCACCAGCGAATACTCGACCTGCGGGCCCATCGACACCGCCAGGCTCGCCGGCAGCGTCCACGGCGTGGTCGTCCAGATCGGCACCGACAGCGGGCTGCCGTCGTCCTCGATCCCGAACACGTCGAACACGCGCTTGCGGTCGAGCACCGGATAGCGCACGTAGATCTGGGTCGATTCCTTGTCGTGGTACTCGATCTCCGCCTCGGCCAGAGCCGAGCCGCAGTCGAAGCACCAGTGCACCGGCTTGGAGCCGCGCACCAGATGGCCGCGTTCGACGATCCTGGCCAGCGACCGCATGATGTCCGCCTCGTAGCGGAAATCCATGGTCAGGTACGGGTTCTCCCAGTCGCCGATCACGCCCAGGCGCTTGAAGTCGCGGCGCTGCAGGTCGATCTGGCTGGCGGCGTACTCGCGGCACTTGGCGCGGAACTGGGCCGCGTCGAGCTTCTCGCCGACCTTGCCCCAGGTCTTCTCGACCTTGGTCTCGATCGGCAGGCCGTGGCAGTCCCAGCCCGGGACGTAGGGCGCGTCGAAGCCGGCGAGCAGCTTGGACTTGACCACGATGTCCTTGAGCACCTTGTTGAGCGCATGGCCGATGTGGATCTCGCCGTTGGCGTACGGCGGGCCGTCGTGGAGCACGAAACTGCGCTCGCGGTCCTTCACCTTCGCGCGAATTCGCTGATACAGGCCTTCGCTTTCCCAGCGCGCCAGGGTTTCCGGCTCGCGCTTGGGCAGGTCGCCGCGCATCGGGAATTCGGTCGCCGGCAGCAGCAAGCTGGCCTTGTACGGGTTGCCGGCGGCGGGTTGGCTCGGGTCGTTGGTCACAGCGGGTCTCGGACGGGTGTTCGGCGGATCGGTCTGGGCCGCGTCGGCGGCTTATGCGGTGTGCTCGGCCGCGTCGGCGGCGCGGCGCGGGTCGGGCGGCGTAGCGGGAATCCAGCGGCGGCGCTGCGCGTCCAGCGCGAGCAGTTCGCGCGCCTGCGCGGCGTCGCGGTGCATCTGCCGGGTCAGCGTCGCCAGGTCGGGGAACTTGAGCTCGGCGCGCAGGTGGGCGACGAATTCGACCTCGATCCTGCGACCGTACAGGTCGCCGTCGAAATCGAACAGATGCGCTTCCAGCAGCGGCTCCACCCCGGCCACGGTCGGGCGCGTGCCCAGGCTCGACACCGACGGCCACGGCCGCTCGCCGACGCCGTGCACCCAGGTCGCGTAGATGCCCGACAGCGCCGGGGTCTTGCCGCCGAAGCGCAGATTCGCAGTGGGAAAGCCGAGGGTGCGACCGAGCTGCTGGCCGCGCACCACGTGGCCGCCGATCGCGTACGGCCGGCCGAGCAGGCGCGCGGCGGCGGCGAAATCGCCGGCCAGGATGGTTTCGCGGATGCGGGTGCTGGACACGCGCTCGCCGTCCAGGTGCACCGGTTCGATTTCGTGCGCACTGAAGCCGGCCGTCTCGCCCATGCGCCGCAGCAGCGCGATGTCGCCGCCGCGCGCCTTGCCGAAACGGAACTCCGGGCCGACCCACACTTCGCGCGCGGCCAATTGCTTCACCAGCACGCGCTCGACGAACTCCTCGCCGCTCCAGCCGCTCAGCGCGCGGTTGAAACGCAGCAGGCCGACCTGATCGGCGTCCAGCGCCAGCAGGCCCTCGGCCTTGGCCCGCGGCAGCAGCAGGCGCGGCGGCGGCGCGGCCGGGGCGAAGAACTCGCGCGGCAACGGCTCGAAGCTCAGCGCCACCGCCGGCACGCCCAGCGCGCGCGCGCGCGCCACCGTGTGGCGCACCAGCGCGCGATGACCCAGGTGCAGGCCATCGAAGGCGCCGATGCAGACCACACTGCCGTGCGGGCAACGGATCCCGCGGTCGACGTCTCGAAACAGCCTGCTCATTCGGATTCTGGCGTGGGCGACCCGGTCGCCCGGGATACGGCTTGAAGGATGAATCAGGAAGTATAGCCGCCGGCCGCCGCTCTCAATGGCATCCGGCGCCGCGGTTGGGCGCGGTTGGCCTGCGAGCGCCGCCCGGGCTGTGCGGCAAGGCCCCGGCTTTTGCAGGAGGGCCTCGGCTTTTGTGGGAGGGCCTTCAGGCCCGATGCTCTTGTGCCTGTTCGCGGCGACCTGGGACAAAAGCATCGGGCCTGAAGGCCCTCCTACAAAGGCAAGCGCCCGAAGGCTCAATGCCCGCGCAAATCCCGCGGCCGGATGCCCTGCAGCCACAGCAGCGCCCCATACGCCGCGCCGCCGGCGCCGACCACCGCCGCCAGCTTCCACGCCCGCTCCCACCACGGCCAGCCGGTCCAGCCCGGCCACAGCCACAGCAGGAACAGCACCACCGCGCTCAGGCCCAGGCTGGCCACGCCGATCTGGCGCAGGAACCGGCCCCAGCCCGGCTGGCGCCGGTACACCCGCGCCCGGCGCAGGTACCAGGCCAGCTGCAGGGCGTTGGTCCAGCCGGCGATGGCGATGGCCAGGGCCAGGCAGGCGTGCGCGCCGGGCACCTCGCCCAGCGCCTGGGTCAGCCCCGCCCCGCGCGCCAGCGCGGCGCGGCCGGCATCGGTGAAGTAGACCGCCAGCAGCAACAGCGCGACCGTGGACAGCAGGTTCACCGCCACCGACACCACCGCCGACTTGACCGGGGTCCTGGTGTCCTGGCGCGAATAGAACGCCGGCGCCAGCACCTTCACCAGCAAGAACGCCGGCACCGCGGTCGACTGCGCCATCAGGCTCAGGCGGATCATCTGGGTGTCCTGCGCGGTCAGCCGGCCGTACTGGAACAAGGCCGCGATCAGCGCCTCGGCGCACAGCACCAGCCCCAGGCAGGCCGGGATGCCGATCAGCAGGCACAGCCGGAACCCCCAATCCAGCGCCCTGGAATAGCCCTCGCTGTCGGTCGCGGCATGGCGCTTGGACAGGTGCGGCAGGATCACCGTGCCGATGGCGACGCCGAACATGCCCAGCGGAAATTCCAGCAGGCGGTCGGTCAGATACAGCCAGCTCACGCTGCCGACGATCAGGAACGAGGCCAGCGCGGTGTTGAGCAGCAGATTGAGCTGGGCCACCGACGAGCCGAACAGGGTCGGCACCATCAGCTTGAGGATCTTGCGCACGCCCGAGTGCTGCCAGCCCCAGCGCGGCCGCGGCAGCAGGCCGAGCTTTGCCAGCGCCGGCAACTGGAACACCAGCTGCAGCACGCCGGCGAAGAACACGCCCCAGGCCAGCGCCAGCACCGGCTCGGCGCCGAACGGCCGCATCAGCGGCGCGGCGGCGGCGGCCGCGGCGATCATCGAGATGTTCAGCAGCACCGGCGACAGCGCCGGCACCGCGAACTTCTCGTAGCTGTTGAGCACCCCGCCGACCAGCGACGCCAGCGAAATGAACAAGGCGTAGGGGAAGGTGATCTGCAGCATCTGGGTCGCCAGCCGGTACTGCTCGCTGCCCGGGGCAAAGCCCGGCGCGAACACGCCCATGACCCAGGGCGCGGCCAGCACCACGACCGCGGTCAGCACCACCAGCGCCGCCGTCAGCGTACCGGTGACCCGGTCGATGAGTTCCTTGACCGCGGCGTGGTCGTGCTTTTCCTTGTACTCGGCCAGCACCGGCACGAACGCCATCGAGAACGAGCCCTCGGCCGAGAGCCGGCGCATGAAGTTCGGAATCCTGAACGCGATGAAGAACGCGTCCATGGCCGGACTGGCGCCGAACTGCCAGGCGTAGACCTGGTCGCGGATCAGGCCGGTGATGCGCGAGATGAAGGTCATCGCGCTGAACACCACCGAGGAGCGCAGCAGGCCGCCCTTACTCATGCCCGCCCTCCCCGGCTCCGGTTCGCCCGGTCCTGAGGCGCCCGCCCCGGCTTTGCCCAAACCCCGGCGGGTTGACGCAAGCCCCTGAATCGCCCATACTTTTGGGTCTGATTTTCCGCGATTGCGTCGCACCCGGTTCCGACCGGCGCCCGGCGCCTCGTTTTTCGTCCAGCTTCATTCACGTTTTCAACCCAATTTTTCAGGAATTCACCGTGGCAAACATCAAGTCCGCCAAGAAGCGCGCCAAGCAGACTGTCGTGCGCAACGCCCGCAACGGCAGCCAGCGTTCGATGCTCCGCACCGCCGTCAAGAAGGTGCTCAAGGCCCTCGGCGAGAACGACGCCGCCGGTGCCAAGTCCGCTTTCGACGTCGCCCAGCCGATCCTCGACCGTTTCAGCGCCCGCGGCCTGATCCACAAGAACAAGGCCGCCCGTCACAAGAGCCGCCTGGCTGCGCGCATCAAGGCGCTGGCCACCGCCGCTTGATTCGCCGCCCGTCCGGGCCGCGATGAACACAAACCCGGCTTCGGCCGGGTTTTTGTTTGCCCGCGTTTTTTCCGCTGCGGCCGCACCCTGCCCGCCCGCGCGCAAGCGCAGCGATGCGAAAGCCGACGCGGCCGCGGATGCGAACATGCCGCGCATCTTCGGCGCGGCCGGTGAAGCCGGATTGAAGCCGGCCACGCGCCGCGCGCGCACGCCGCCGCCGCGGCGCTCGAGGCGCCGCGACGGGTTCACGTTTTGACGATGCCGAGCCCGAGGCTCAGGGCGCATGGCCGCCCGCGGCGTTGGCGGCTTCCAGCGCCTCTTCGCGCTGGCGGTCGAAGAAGGCCATCACGTCGCGCATGATCGGCGCGGTGCCCTCGCGGCCGATCGCCGAAACCACGTACCAGCGATCCTTCCAGTCCAGCGCTTCGAGCGTCGCGCGCACGACTTCGTCGCGCTCCTCGTCGAGCAGCAGGTCGGACTTGTTGAACACCAGCCAGCGCGGCTTGTCGAGCAGTTCCGGATCGTGCTTGCGCAGCTCGTTCTCGATCGCGCGGACCTGCTCGGCCGGCGACAGGCCTTCGACCCCGCCCTCCATCGGCGCGATGTCGACCAGGTGCAGCAACAGCCGCGTGCGCTGCAGATGGCGCAGGAACTGCGCGCCCAGGCCGGCGCCGTCGGCCGCGCCCTCGATCAGGCCCGGAATGTCGGCGATGACGAAGCTGCGGTGCGCCTCGACGCTGACCACGCCGAGATTGGGATACAGCGTGGTGAACGGATAATCCGCGACCTTCGGCGTCGCCGCCGAGACCGCGCGGATCAGCGTGCTCTTGCCCGCGTTGGGGAAGCCGAGCAGGCCGACGTCGGCCAGCAGCTTGAGTTCGAGCTTGAGCTCGCGCTCTTCGCCCGGCAAACCCGGCAGCGCCTTGCGCGGCGTCCGGTTGACCGAGCTCTTGAAATGCATGTTGCCCAGGCCGCCCTTGCCGCCGCGCGCGACCAGCAGGCGGGCGCCGTGCTCGGTCAGGTCGCCGATGACTTCGTCGGTCTCCACATTGGTCACCGTGGTGCCGACCGGCACGACGATGATCAGATCGTCGCCGCCCTTGCCATAGGCCTGCCGGCCCATGCCGTTCTCGCCGCGCTGGGCGCGGAACTGGCGCTGGTGGCGGAAATCGACCAGGGTGTTGACGTTCTCGTCCGCGACCAGCCAGACGCTGCCGCCGGCGCCGCCGTCGCCGCCGTCCGGCCCGCCCAGCGGGATGAACTTCTCGCGACGGAAACCGACGCAGCCGTTGCCGCCGTTGCCGGCGATGACTTGGATTTCTGCTTCGTCTACGAGTTTCATGGGGAGGCTACTAAGAGCGGGAATGGGGAATTAGGGATCGGGGAACTGAGGATTCGTTGCGAAGGGGAGTTTAACCGCAGGGGATGGGACGCATCGGAAACGCGCCGTGGCAGGAGAACTGCGCGACCGCAGCTCCCCAACCCCGCTTGCGAAACCGCTCCATCACTCCGGCTCCCAAACGAAAAACCCCGCCGAAGCGGGGCTCCTCGCAGCAAACGTCGCGGCGCGATTACTCGGCGGCGACGACGCTGACGGTGCGGCGGCTCTTCGGGCCCTTGGTCGAGAACTCGACCTTGCCGTCGACCAGCGCGAACAGGGTGTGGTCGCGGCCGAGGCCGACGTTGGCGCCCGGGTGGAACTGGGTGCCGCGCTGACGCACGATGATGTTGCCGGCCTCGATGGCCTGGCCGCCGTAGATCTTCACGCCCAGGTACTTCGGGTTGGAGTCGCGGCCGTTGCGGGTGGAACCTACGCCCTTTTTGTGTGCCATGGCTGCTGCTCCTTACTTGTTGTCGCCACCGGCGATGCCGGTGATCTGGATTTCGGTGTAGTGCTGACGGTGGCCCATCTGCTTGCGATGGTGCTTGCGGCGGCGGAACTTGACGATGCGCACCTTGTCGGCGCGGCCGTGGCCGACGACCTTGGCGGTGACGCTGGCGCCCTTGAGCGCGTCGCCGATCTTGATGCCTTCGCCGTCGCCCAGCATCAGCACGGAGTCGAACTTGATTTCGCTGCCGGCTTCGACGTCCAGCAGCTCGACGCGGAGCGTCTCGCCTTGCATCACGCGGTATTGCTTACCGCCGGTGACCAGAACTGCGTACATGACCAGATTCCTCTGTAGTTATTTTTGGTCCTGCGCCGCCCAGGGATGGACGGACAGAAGCGGAATTCTAGGCGCTTCAGCGAGTTACGGCAACCGGGCGGGTTCGGCGGAGCGGGCGCAGGGCGAGAATCCGCCTCTCGCCCGTTTTAAATCAGTAACTTACGCCACTCCCACGGGCAGCATCCGGATCGGGGGTCGCTCAGCCGGGCTGCCGCCGGCCCCTGAATGCGCGTAAGGAGCGGTTCCCGCCTGTCCTGTCGGCGTCCGGGCCGGCCCGCCCCGCCCGGTTGCGGGGCCAGAACCCGACTGCCACCGCGGCACCCGCCAGCGGGATCCGGCCGCGCGCCCGCGCGTTCGATGTCGCCCCGGCCAGTCGATGATCTCGCCGATCCGCTGCGCACCCAGGCGGCGGCGCTGCAACGCCGGCCCGCTCCATCGCACGATCTCGATCGCACTGGCGTGCACTTTCATCCGCCCGCGCCGGCGATTCCACAACAGAAACAAATTCGCGCGCGAGCGCCCACCGCGCTCGCATCGCGTCGCATGCGAATGCAAGAACAGTGGCGAAGCGCAAGAAAATCGCCCGCAGCGCATCAGAAAGCGCGCCGACGAAGTTCACACTTCCGAAAGAAAATTTTTCGCGGGAAAAAACCGCGCGCGTCGTCGCGGCGAAGCCCGCGAATGAAAAAACGCCTGCAAATCCAGGCCTGCGCGCGTCGCACCGCGATTGCGCAGAAAAACTGCCGTATTCGTGTCTGTGCGCTCAGTCGCATTCATCGCGCTTGCACGGCTTCGATGACACTTGCACGTCACGTGCGCGCTCAATTAGCTTCGAACGCGAGCGACTTGCAGGGGGTCGCGCGACATGGAACGGCACCGTCCTTGCGCAGCGCGTGCGACGCACGCGCGCCAGCATGGTGCAGTCGCGATACGCGGTAGTTGGGGGCGTCCTGCATGGGCTTGCAGTCTTCAACCAGCAGTCTCATCCGTAGACCGGTAACCGGCGCAGCGGCCCGCCCCTGCGCCCACGCACGCACGACCGAACGCTTTCCACGCCGCCCGCGGCGCATGGCGACGGGCGGCTGCGCGCGAAGCATGCCGCTACGCGCCGGCGACGCGCCGCGCGCGTCGCGCTAAGCAAGTCCCGCGACGGCGCCCGCACGGCGCCTGCGCGGACCAAGGCCCGACGCTCGACAGGGGATGCGAAGGGGATCATGCGCAACGAAGGATCAAGGAAGTTTGTCATGACTCGCAAAGCACGTTCGTTGAAATGGACCGCTCTGGCGCTGGCGACTGCCGCGGTGATCGCTCCGGTCGCCTATTCCGGCGGCAAGCTGCAGGCGGTCAACAAGGTCGCTTCGGCCAAGGCCGCCGCATCGCCGAAGGCGGCCAAGCTCGCCCAGGCCAAGCTGAGCCAGCCGGCCACCAGCAATCGCTTCATCATCACCCGCGCGCCGGGCGCCGCCGCCAAGGTCAGCGCGTCGGCGATGAACCAGCAATACGCCAAGGCGGCCGCCGCGCTCGGCATCGGCATCCGGCCGCTGCGCACGCTGGCCACCGGCTCGCAGTTGATCAAGACCGACACGCAGCTCGACGACGCCGCCGCAAAGGAACTGGCGATCGAGATGATGAAGAACGATTCCAGCATCGTCGAAGTCATCAAGGACGGCTGGAAGCAGCGCACGATGGTGCCCAACGATCCGGGCTACGTCCAGCAGTGGCATTACAAGAACGGCCCGGGCGGCCTGAATCTGGAACCGGCCTGGGACATCGCCAAGGGCGACGGCATCGTGGTCGCGGTGCTCGACACCGGCATCACCCCGCACAGCGACCTCAACGCCAACATCCTGCCGGGCTACGACTTCATCGACGATCCCGAAGTCAGCGTCGACGGCGACGGCCGCGACGCGGATCCGAACGATCCGGGCGACTGGCACGACGGCGAGTGCAACATCTTCGGCATTCCCGAAGACAGCAGCTGGCACGGCACCCACGTGGCCGGCACCATCGCCGCGGTGACCAACAACGGCGTCGGCGTCGCCGGCGTCGCGCCCAACGCCAAGGTCCAGCCGGTGCGCGTGCTGGGCAAGTGCGGCGGCTACACCTCCGACATCATCGACGCGGTGACCTGGGCCTCGGGCGGCAGCGTCACCGGCGTGCCGGACAACGCTACGCCGGCCGAAGTCATCAACCTCAGCCTCGGCGGCTCGGGCGCGTGCAGCGCGGCCGAGCAGACCGCGTTCGCCGCGGCGCGCGCGCGCGGCACCACGGTGGTCATCGCCGCCGGCAACTCCAGCGGCGACGTGGCCAACTTCTCGCCGGCGAACTGCGACAACGTGATCGCGGTGTCGGCGGTCGGCCCGACCGGTTCGCTGGCGAGCTACTCCAACTTCGGCAACAAGATCGACGTCGCCGCGCCCGGCGGCTCGGGCGCGCAGCCGGCGGCCGACAACATCCTGTCGACCTTGAACCTGGGCCTGCAGGGCCAGGAAGGCGAAGGCTATGCGTGGATGGCCGGCACCTCGATGGCCGCTCCGCACGTGGCCGGCGTGGTCGCGCTGATGCAGTCGGCGGCGGCGACGCCGAAGACCCCGGCCGAGATCGAGAAGATCCTGGTCAACACCGCCCACGTCGGCGGCCAGCCGGGCGGCTGCAGCTGGAGCAACTGGTGCGGCTCGGGCATCGTCGACGCGCGCTACGCCGTCGCCGTGGCCAAGGGCAGCGAAGCGCTGCCGCCGGACCCGCAGGCGCCGGAACCCGAACCGGCGACCGAGCTGGAGAACGGCATCACCGTGACCAACATCGAGGTCGGCGCCAACGGCATCCTGCGCTATCAGCTGCTGGTGCCCAACGGCGCGTCGAACCTGCTGTTCGCCATGTACGGCGGCACCGGCGATTCGGACATCTACGTCAAGTACGGCTCCGAACCGACCAGCACCTCCTACGACTGCCGTCCGTTCACCTCGTCCAACAACGAGACCTGCTTCTTCCCGACTCCGAAGGGCGGCGTGTGGTACGTGCAGATCAAGGGCTACCGCGCTTCGGCCGGCATCTCGCTGTATCCCAGCTTCGTCGACGCGAACTATCCGCGCCGTCTCGAAGCCAAGGCCAGCGCGCTGCCGAACCACCGCACCTCGGTCAACCTGTCGTGGGAGAAGGGCAAGAAGAACATCGACATCTGGCGCAACGGCGCGATCCTCAAGACCGTCCGCAACACCGGCGCCAATACCGATACCTTCCGCATCATCGGCAGCGGCACCATGAGCTACAAGGTGTGCAACAACGGTACCCAGGAATGCGACGATCCGGTCGAGATCACCTACAACTCGAGCCGTTGATCCGAGCTGTGCGATAAGCGAAGGGCCCGGTGCGCCGGGCCCTTCGTGTTTGCGGGTGGGGATCGAGGTTTTCCTGCCACGCCGTCATTCCCGCGAATGCGGGCTCCGCTCTACTTCGGCGAAGCCGAACATCCAGGGCGTTTCGAGCGAGAACGTCGGTGGATCGGGTACGCGGCGGTATCGAATCCGGGCCTCGCGGCATCGTCGCGGTGAAGCCCTGGATTCCCGCGTTCGCGGGAATGACGATAGGTAGGATCGTAGCCACCGCTCAATCCATCGCTCCATCCACCGCTCCATCCACCGCTCCATCCACCGCTCAATCCATCGCTCCATCCACCGCTCCATCCACCGCTCCATCCATTGCACCCACCACCGCACCCGCCACAGCGTCCACCCGCAGCACGCGCCACACGGCTCCACTCGCCGCAAGCACCATTCCCCCCAGCGAACCGCCCGCACCACCCCGTTTCCTCGCAGCCCCGTCCAGCGGAGACTCCATGCGCACTGCCCGCACCGATCGCACCCGCACCACTCCCGTTTCCCGCCCCGGCGTCTTCGCCGGCGCCGCGCTGCTGGCCGCGCTCGCCGGCCTGAGCGCCTGCAAGCGCGA
>NZ_LXSD01000306.1:0-1147 GCF_017168095.1 Lysobacter enzymogenes
GGTCCGGCCGCAGAGCCGCGGAATTGTAGCCGCGGCGGGGGCCTGGGGCAACTTTGGGCGTGAGGGCTCGTGTAGGAGGGCCTTCAGGCCCGATGCCTTTGGCCCGGTTCGCCGCGACCGGAGCCAAAGGCATCGGGCCTGAAGGCCCTCCTACAAGGTCGGGGGATATCTCTGCGGGGTCTGAGATCGATTCAATCCCCCCGTCCCGGCACGCTGCGGACCGTACGGCGCGGTGATCCCGGCAGCCTGAATGAGCGATAATGCCGGCATGGCCATTTCCATCAAGACCCCCGAAGAGATCGAGAAGATGCGCGTCGCCGGCCGCCTGGCCGCCGAAGTGCTCCAGGTCGTCGCTCCCTACGTCAAGCCGGGCGTGAGCACCGGCGAGCTGGACCGCATCTGCTACGACCACATCGTCAACGTGCAGAAGGCGATCCCGGCCAACGTCGGCTATAAAGGTTTCCCCAAGACCGTGTGCACCTCGGTCAACAACGTCATCTGCCACGGCATTCCCAGCGACACGAAAATCCTCAAGGACGGCGACATCGTCAACATCGACGTCACCGTGATCAAGGACGGCTGGCACGGCGACACCAGCCGCATGTATTACGCCGGCACGCCCTCGGTGATGGCCAAGCGCCTGGTCGAGGTGACCCGCGAGGCGATGTTCCGCGCGATCCGCTTCGTCAAGCCCGGCGCCACCCTCGGCGACATCGGCCACATCATCCAGACCTACGCCGAGGCCGAGCGCTTCAGCGTGGTGCGCGATTACTGCGGCCACGGCATCGGCCGGGTCTACCACGAAGAGCCGCAGGTGCTGCACGTGGGCCGCGCGGGCGAGGGCATCAAGCTGGTTCCCGGCATGACCTTCACCATCGAACCGATGATCAACGAAGGCACCTACCGGCATAAGACCCTGCCGGACGGCTGGACCGTGGTGACCAAGGACCGCAAGCTGTCGGCGCAGTGGGAGCATACCGTCGCGGTGACCGAGGACGGGGTCGAGATCCTGACCCGCGTGCCCGGCGACGACAACGACCTATGACCGGCCCCGTCGCCGACGAACGCTCGGCGACGCCCGCGGCGGCGGCCGATGTCGCCGCCGACGCCGCGCCCGGCAGTCCCGCCGCGGTCCGCGCCGCGCTCG
>NZ_LXSD01000307.1:0-14377 GCF_017168095.1 Lysobacter enzymogenes
CTGGGTGGCGCACGGCGCGCATCGTGCGCGCCGCCCTTCGGGTCTCTGGTTGCCTGTGGCGAGTTTGGGGCGGCGGGGGGAGCTGAGAGCAACAGCAGCAACAGCGGGAGCGAGAGCGGGAGCGGCTTGGCCGATGCATCGCGCGCGGCGTGGTTGCTCGGCGCGTTGCGCTTCTTGCCTCGCTCGAACGAGTTACGAAACGCTGGCCCGCTGCGCACGCGCGCCGCTGCGCAAGGCCACTACGGCGCCTGCGATGACCAGCGCGGCGCCGAGCAGGGCCGACGGTGCGGCTACGCGGCCGAACAGCAGCCAGTCGAGCGCGGCGCTGACGGGGACGGCGACGTACATCAGCGGGGCCAGGGTCGAGGCGTTGTCCATGCCGCGGTAGGCCAGGTCGCGCAGGGATTGGTTGCCCAGGCTGCAGGCGGCCATGCCGAGCAAGGCCAAGCTCAGCACCCACACCGGTTCGGACGCGGCTGCGCCGGAGAGCACCGCGCCCCAGGGCGTGTGCGCGGCGCCGAGCGCGGCCAGCGGCAGGCTCAGCAGCGAGGCCTGGGTGTAGAGCTTGAACTGGTTGCGCAGCGGCGGCTGGCGCTGCGCGCTGCGGTAGAACAGCACTTGCGACACCGCCATCGCCAGGCCGCCGGTCAGCGCGATCAGCGCCAGCGGGTCCAGCCCGCGCGCGCCGGGCTGCAGCACCGCGAGCACGCCGAGAAAGCCCAGCGCCAGCCCGGCCAGCGTCGCCGGGCGCAGGCGTTCGCCGAGCCACAGCCACGCCACCAGCGGAATGAACAAGGGGCCGGTGTTGTAGAGCAGCACCGCCTGCAGCAGATCGCCCTGGGTCGCGGCGAGCACGAAGCAGGCCTGGGCGATCACCGCGCACAGCGCGCGCACCCAGCCGGGCCGGTCGGCCAGCGACCACGCCGCGCGCCAGTCGGGGCCGCGCACGAACGCGGTCAGGATCAGTGCGGGCAGGATGAAGCGGCCCCAGGTCACCAGCTCCGGCGCCAGCCCGCGGGTGTAGCGGCTGAGCAGGGCCAGCAGGGCCAGCGAGGTGGAGGCGGCGGCCATCAGGCCGGCGCGCAGGAGCAGGGGGCGGGAGGCGACGGGCGCCGTGGCGGTCAGCGGGGCAGTGGACATGTGGTTAATCTATCGGCCGGAATCCTTTTGAAAAATCTCGTTTATCGAGAAAGGTGGTAAGAAAAGATGACCACTCGGCCCGAATCGCCCGCGCCCGGCCGCGGCGACGACCCGCCCGCCCGCCGGCTGCCGCCGCTGCGCGCCCTGCAGGCCTTCGCCGCGGTGGTCCGCCACGACGGCATGCGCCGCGCGGCCGAGCGCCTGCACCTGAGCCACGCCGCGCTGAGCCAGCACGTCCAGCACCTGGAGGAAGCCTTCGGCCTGCGCCTGCTCGACCGCAGCGGCGGCCGCGCCCGGCCGACGCCGCTGGGGCGCGAGTTCGGCGAAGCGCTGATCGACGGGTTCGAGCGCATCGAGGCGGCGACCGCGCGCTTGCGCCTGCGCGGCGACGAGAGCCGGCGCCTGCAACTGGGCGCGCCGACCAGCCTCAGCGTGAGCCTGCTGTTGCCGCGGATCGAAGAGTTCTCCGCGCGCGCCGGCTTCGAGCTGCAACTGTTCTGTCCCGCCGGCCCGGCCGACCTGGCCCAGGCGCGCGTGCACGCGCTGCTGATGCACCGCGCGCCGGCCGAGCACGGCCTGCGCGGCGAGTTGCTGTTCGAGCAGGCGATGGTGCCGGTGGCCTCGCCCGGCCTGATCGCGCGCCTGGACCCGCAGCGCTGGTGGCTGGACCCGGTGCCCGGCGCGCGCCTGCTGCACGTGGTCAGCGACGGCTGGCGCGAGGACTGGCCGGCGTGGTTCGGCGCCGACACCGCGGCCTGGCCGCTGCCGCAGCTGAGCCTGTCCTCGCCGATGCCGGCGATCAGCGCGGCGCTGGCCGGACAGGGCATCGCGCTGCTGTATCCGCGCCTGATCGCCGAACGCCTGGCCAGCGGCGAACTGACGCCGCTGCCGTTGCCGCAAGCCGCGCCGGTGAAGCGCCTGTACCTGGCGTGGCTGCCCGAGGCCGAGGGCGCGGCGCGCTTGCAGTGGGTGCGTGATTGGGTGGTGGCGTTGTTGCGTGGCGACGATGGGGCGGGAGAAGGTAGCGGATAGGAGTTAGGAGATAGCGAAAAGCGGGCTTTCGCCAACTCCTATCTCCTATCTCCTATCTCCTAACTCCTAACTCCTAACTCCTATCTCCTAACTCCCAACTGCCGCCGCATCACAGTGCCTGCGCGCGCTTCTCCAGATCACGCAGCTTGTCCAATTCCGCACGATGCATCTTGCGCGCATACGCCGGCAGGCGCCGCGCCTTGGCCTGCGCCTGCTCGCACAGCTCGCGCGCGCGGCCGACGTCGCCCCAGCCGATCAGGCATTCGACGTAACGCGCGTGCGCTTCGAAGCCGCTGCTGTAAGCGGTCAGCGCTTCGAATTCTTCCTTCGCCTTGGCCTGGTCGCCTTGCGCGGCGACGGCGCGCGCATAGGTCAGGTGGCCTTCCGGCGAGCGGAAATCCGGGCGCCTGACGATCAGTTCGTCGAGCAGCTGCCGCGCCTGCGCCGGTTCGCCGGCTTCCAGCAGCGCGTGGGCGAGTTTGACCTGGATGTGCGGATCCTCGCGATGCACGCCGCTCAGCGCGGCGCGGTACAGCGGCAGCGCGTCGCCGGCGCGGCCGGCGCCGAGCAGGGCGTCGGCCAGGCGCAGGCGGTTGTCGGTGGTGGCCGAGGCGTCGAAGGCGTCCTGCGCCTGGCGCAGTTCGCGGCCCGGGTCGAGCAGGCGCCGCACGTTGCCGGCCAGGGCGCGGCCGTGACGGCTGTGGCGCTGTTCGGGCAGCCAGACGGCGAAGGCGTAGACCACGCTGCCGAGCAGCGGGAACATGAAAAGCACCATCAGCCAGTAGCGGTCCTGGCCGTTGCGCACGGCGTGCACGGCGAAATACAGGGCGACGACGACGTGCAATCCGAGGCCGAAATACGGCATGACGCGATCCTTGCGAACGGGCGGGCGGCGGAAAGTGCGACAGTGTCGGGGTTTTGCACGACCGGCGCCAGCGCCGCCGCGGCGGTCGCGGACGAGCGGTCAGCGCAGGCGTTCGAAGCGGCGCACCGAGCCGTCGAGGGCGAACTTGATCTCATAGCCGATGCCGTCTCGGCCGGAAATCGGGCCGGTAGACCATTCGCCGCGATCGTCGGCGCCGTCGCCGCGGCCTGCGGCGGACGCGACGCCGTCGGCCTTGCCGCCATCCGGCCCGTCGCGGCCGCGCTCCGCGATCCGGCTGTGGTCGCGGGTGTAGAACCACACGCCGCTGAGCCGGTCGTACTTCGGATCGGCGAGCGCGCCGGGTACGCCGCTCGCGCGTTGGTACCAATTCGCGCGCACCCGCGCCGCGGTGGCGAAATCGATCCGGTCCAGCGCCAGATCGTCGCCTTGCTGCTGCGGCAAGCGGCGCAACGTCGCGCAGGTGTGCGGCATCGATTCCTCGCGCTGCCAGCGGCGCTGCCGGTAGCGGTAGAGGTGCATCACCGCGTCGTTGCCCGGATCGACGACGGCGATCTCGATGTCGTCGTCGTGAAACAACGCCGCCGAATGCACTTGCGGCGCGCGCCCGGCGAACTGCGGCAGCGCGGCCAGTTCGCGCCGGGCCTGGGCCAGCGCCGCGGCGTCGGCCATCAGCGGCGTCGCCCGCGAACAGGCGGTCGCAACGAACCCGACGACGACGGCAACGGCGAAGCGAGCGAGCGGCGATCCGTGCATGCGGCGACTCCGGGGCGACTGCGTCCGCAGCATGCCCGATGCAGGCGCGGCATTGGTTACTGCGGCAACTAACGCGGCCCATCCACGCGCCCTGCGACGCTTGCTGCAATGCACAAGCCACTGCGCTAGCCTAGGGCGGATGAACGTCATGACCGACAGCAGCGACGAACCTTTGCGCGCCGCGGAGTGGGCCGAGCAGGCGGCCGAACGCGCGGCCGACTTCGCCCCCACCGACGCCTTGTTGCGCGAGGACGTGAAAACCCTCGGCGCGCTGGTCGGCGAGATCCTCGCCGAGCAACGCGGCCAGGGCTTCCTCGACGGCGTCGAACGCCTGCGCCGCGCCGCGATCCGCCGGCGCGAAGCCGGCGAACCCATCGACGCGCTGGCCGCGGCGCTGGCCGACATCGACCTCGAACAGGCCGCCGATCTGGTGCGCGCGTTCGCGACCTACTTCCAGGCGGTCAACCTGGCCGAGCGCGTGCACCGCATCCGCCGCCGCCGCGACTACGAGCGCAGCGGCGCCGGCGCCCAGCCCGGCGGCCTGCGCGACGCGCTCGCGACCCTGGCGCGGCAAGGCGTCAGCGCCGAGGAAGTGGCCGCGCTGCTGCCGCGGCTGCGGATCGAGCCGGTGTTCACCGCCCACCCGACCGAAGCGGTGCGGCGCGCGTTGCTGGAGAAGGAACGCACCATCGTCGAATGCCTGGTCGCCGACATCGACCGCGGCCGCACTCCGCCCGAGCGCCGCGCCGACCGCGAGCGCATCCGCCTGGCGCTGACCGCGAGCTGGCAGACCGCCGAGGCGCCGGCGGCCAAGCCCAGCGTCGCCGACGAATTCGAGCACGTCGGGTTTTATCTGTCCGACGTGCTGTACCGGGTGCTGCCGGTCTATTACGAAGTGTTCGAAGAGGCCTTGCGCGAAACCTACGGCGGCGCGCCGGCGCTGCCGGACGTGCTCGGCTTCGGTACCTGGGTCGGCGGCGACATGGACGGCAATCCGAACGTCGGCGCCGACACCATCGCCGCCACGCTCGCCGGCCAGCGCGCGCTGGTGCTGGCCGCGTACCGGCGCGACCTGGCCTCGCTGGAAGAACTGCTGAGCCAGTCGGTGCATCGCGTGCGCGTCGACGACGCGGTGCTGGCCAAGGTCGAGGACTACCGCTACCTGCTGCCCAAGGCCGCCGCGCTGCTCAAGCCTCGCCATGCCGACATGCCGTACCGCAACCTGCTCGGGCTGATGTCGGCGCGCCTGCAGGCCACGCAGGAAGAAAGCGTGCACGGCTATCCCGACGCGGCCGCGTTCCTGGCCGACATCGATCTGATCGAACGCAGCCTGGCCGCGCACCAGGGCGCGCACGCCGGCGGTTTCGCGGTGCGGCGCCTGCGCCGGCGCGCGGAGTGCTTCGGCTTCCATCTGGCCGGGCTCGACCTGCGCCAGGATTCGGCCACCCACGACGCCGCGCTGGCGGCGCTGCTGGAGCAGCCCGAGTGGGCCGCGCTCGACGTCGCCGCGCGCGCCGCGCGCCTGCACCAGTTGCTCGACGGCGAAGCGCCGCCGGCGCGTCCGGCCGCGGCCGCGGCGCAGCCGACGCTGGAGGTGTTCCGCGCGGTCGCGCGGCTGCGTCCGCGCTATGGCGCGCGCGCGTTCGGCCCCTACATCGTCAGCATGAGCCGCAGCGCCGCCGACGCGCTGGCGGTGCTGGCGCTGGCGCGCACCGCCGGTTGCGCCGACGACAAGGGCCGGGTGCCGCTGGACGTGGCGCCGTTGTTCGAGACCGTCGACGACCTCGACGCCGCCGCCGACACCTTGCGCGCGCTGTTCGCCGACCCGGTCTATCGCGACCACCTGCGCTCGCGCGGCGACCGCCAGGTGGTGATGCTGGGCTATTCCGACAGCGCCAAGGACGGCGGCATGGTCGCTTCGCGCTGGGCGCTGCAGCAGACCCAGATCGCGCTGACCGCGCTGGCCGCCGACAGCGGCGTGCGCATCGCCTTCTTCCACGGCCGCGGCGGCTCGATCAGCCGCGGCGGCGGCAAGACCGAGCGCGCGGTGATCGCCGCGCCGCGCGGTTCGGTCGACGGCTACCTGCGCTTGACCGAGCAGGGCGAGGTGATCCACCGCAAGTACGGCATCCGCGCGCTGGCGCTGCGCAACCTGGAACAGACCAGCGGCGCGGTGCTGCGCGCGACCCTGCGCCCGCGCGCGCCGGAGCCGCGCGAGGCCGGCTGGCGCCGGATCGCCGGCGAACTCGCCGCCGAAGCGCGCGCGCACTACCGCGCGCTGGTGCACGAAGACTCGCAGTTCCCGGCGTATTTCCGCGCGGCCACGCCGATCGACGTGATCGAGCGGCTGCGCATCGGCTCGCGTCCGGCCAAGCGCGCCGGCAGCGGCGACATCTCCTCGCTGCGCGCGATCCCGTGGGTGTTCGCCTGGTCGCAGAACCGCGCCGGGCTGACCGCGTGGTACGGCGTCGGCACCGGCCTGAGCGCCGCGCTGGAGCGCCACGGCCGCGACACGCTGGCGGAAATGGCGCGCGACTGGCCGTTCTTCGGCACCTTGATCGACGATCTGGAAATGGTGCTGGCCAAGTCGGATCCGGCGATCTTCGAGCGCTACTCGCAGCTCGCCTCCACGCTGCCGGACGGCGACCTGCACGCGCGCTTCCATCCCGGCATCGCCGCCGAGTTCGAACGCACCCGCGACGCGGTGCTGGCGATCAAGGGCAGCGACGAATTGCTGCGCGGCGATCATCGCCTGCGCCAGTCGATCCGCCTGCGCAATCCCTACGTCGATCCGATCAGCCTGCTGCAGGTCGACCTGCTCGCGCGCTGGCGCGCCGCCGACCGCCCCGACGACGCGCTGCTGCAGGCGCTGGTGGCGACGGTCAACGGGATCGCGGCCGGCGTGCAGAACACCGGCTGAGCGCGCGAGCGTTTCGCCGCCGAACGGCGCGCCCCGGCGCGCCGTTTTCGCATCCGCCCGGCGCCCCCTGTAGGAGCGGCGCAAGCCGCGACCGCGGCATCGCATAGACCGGCGCAACCGTTTCCGGGCGGGCAGGCGCCCGGGCTGGCGGTTGTTCGCGCCGGCGCATGCGATGGCGCGGTCGCGGCTCGCGCCGCTCCTACAGGTAGGCCATGCGAGGTACACATCTGATACTATCCCCCAGTATCAGGCGCCACTCGCCCGGAGCTCGCCATGCCGCATTCCCCCGCCGAGAAAAAGCGCGTCCTCACCCGCGTGCGCCGGATCAAGGGGCAGGCCGAAGCGCTGGAGCGCGCGCTCGAGGCCGGCAGCGACTGCGCGGCGGTGCTGCAGCAGATCGCGGCGATCCGCGGCGCGGTCAACGGGCTGATGTCGGAAGTGCTGGAAAGCCATATCCGCGAGGAGCTCGGCCAGGCCGTGGCCGATCGCGGGCGCGAGGCCAGCATCGACGAGATCGCCGCGCTGGTGCGCTCGTACCTGAAATAACCACGACTTCGAATCACCACGACCTCCGCGGCGTCCGCCGCGACCACCTCCCGCCACCAGGAGACATCCGCCCATGAGCCGGGTCATCAAAAGCCGCGCCGCCGTCGCCTTCGCCGCCGGCGAACCGTTGAAGATCGTCGAGATCGACGTGCAGCCGCCCAAGGCCGGCGAAGTGCTGGTGCGCATCCACGCCACCGGCGTCTGCCACACCGACGCCTTCACCCTCAGCGGCGACGATCCCGAAGGCCTGTTCCCGGCCGTGCTCGGCCACGAGGGCGGCGGCGTGGTGGTGGAGGTCGGCGAGGGCGTCACCAGCTTGAAGCCGGGCGATCACGTGATCCCGCTGTACACGGCCGAATGCCGCCAGTGCAAGTTCTGCCTGTCGGGCAAGACCAACCTGTGCCAGGCCGTGCGCGCCACCCAAGGCAAGGGCTTGATGCCCGACGGCACTTCGCGCTTCAGCTACGAAGGCCAGCCGATCTATCACTACATGGGCTGCAGCACCTTCAGCGAATACACGGTGGTGCCGGAAATCTCGCTCGCCGTGGTCAATCCCGAAGCGCCGCTGGAGAAGGTGTGCCTGCTCGGTTGCGGCGTCACCACCGGCATCGGCGCGGTGCACAACACCGCCAAGGTGCAGCCGGGCGACACCGTCGCGGTGTTCGGCCTCGGCGGCATCGGCCTGGCGGTGATCCAGGGCGCGGTGCAGGCCAAGGCCGGGCGCATCATCGGCGTCGACACCAACGCCTCGAAGTTCGAACTGGCCCGGTCGATGGGCGCGACCGATTGCGTCAACCCGAAGGACTTCGACCGGCCGATCCAGGAGGTGCTGGTCGAGATGACCGACGGCGGCGTGGATTTCAGCTTCGAGTGCATCGGCAACGTCGAGGTGATGCGCTCGGCGCTGGAGTGCTGCCACAAGGGCTGGGGCGAGTCGGTGATCATCGGCGTGGCCGGCGCGGGGCAGGAGATCAGGACGCGGCCGTTCCAGCTGGTGACCGGCCGCGTGTGGCGCGGCACCGCGTTCGGCGGGGTCAAGGGCCGCACCCAGCTGCCGGGCATGGTCGAGCAGGCGATGAAGGGCGAGATCGATCTCGATCCGTTCATTACCCATACGCTGCCGCTGGAGCGGATCAACGAGGCCTTCGATCTGATGCATGAGGGCAAGTCGATTCGCACGGTGATCCACTACTGAGCGCGGCGGCCCTCACCCCAACCCCTCTCCCGCCAGCGGGAGAGGGGCTGAAAGCGGCGATGCCGCCCGCTGTTCCTTCTCCCGCGTGCGGGAGAAGGTGCCCGAAGAGCCTGCCCCTGCGAAAGCAGGGGGCGGATGAGGGCCGGAGCCGAGGACGAGACGCGAATGGAAAAAATCGAATCCCACGGCTGCTTCGGCGGCCGCCAGCAGGTCTGGAGCCACACCGCCACTACGCTGGGCTGCACGATGCGCTTCGGCGTCTATCTGCCGCCGCAGGCCGAAAGCGCCGATTGCCCGGTGCTGTACTGGCTCTCGGGCCTGACCTGCAGCGAGCAGAACTTCATCAACAAGGCCGGTGCGCAGCGGTATGCGGCCGAGCACGGGGTGATCCTGGTCGCGCCCGACACCAGTCCGCGCGGCGACGGCATTCCCGATGCCGAGGGTTCCGACCTGGGGATCGGCGCGGGGTTCTACCTCAACGCCACCCGGCCGAAGTGGGCGCAGCACTACCGCATGTACGACTACGTGGTCGACGAACTGCCGGCGCTGGTGGACGCGCATTTCCCGACCACCAGCGCGCGCGCGATCAGCGGGCATTCGATGGGCGGGCACGGCGCGTTGGTCATCGCACTGAAGAATCCGGGGCGCTACCGCAGCGTGTCGGCGTTCTCGCCGATCGCCGCGCCGTCGCAGTCGCCGTGGGGCGAGAAGGCGTTTTCGGCGTATCTGGGCGAGGATCGCGAGGCGTGGGCGCAGTGGGACGCGACCGCGCTGGTGGCGGGCGCGCAGGAGCGGTTGCCGTTGCTGATCGACCAGGGCGGCGACGACGAGTTTCTCGCCACGCAGTTGAAGCCGGAGCTATTGCGCACGGCTTGCGAAGTGGCGGGGCATCCGCTTCAGCTGCGGTTGCGGCCGGGGTACGACCACAGCTATTACTTCATCTCGACTTTCATCGGCGAGCATATTGCGCATCACGCCCAGGCCTTGCGCGGGTAAGGCGCGGCCCTCACCCCGGCCCGAACGCAGAGCGTTCGGGCGTTCGGTGCTGCGCGAGCCGATGGCTCGCAAGCGCAGCCCCTCACCCCGCAAGCGGGAGAGGGGCTATGAGCCGCGGCGTTGCCCGCCGTTCCTTCTCCCGCGTGCGGGAGAAGGTGGTCCGAAGGACCGGATGAGGGCGGCTCTTACGACTTCTTCGCCGGCGGCGGCAACGCCTTCGCGCTGACCTTGTTGCCGTCGGCCAGCAGTGCGTTCGGCGCCAGCACCACGGTGTCGCCCGGGGCGATGCCGGTCAGCACTTCGATCTCGTTGCCCAGATTGCGGCCGAGGGTGACGTCGCGATAGGCCAAGGTCGAACCCTGCGTCACCGTCGCGATCTGGGTGCCGGCGGCGCGCTGGACCACGGTCGAGACCGGCAGCACCACCGCCGCCGCGGCGCGCGGCAGGTGCAGGCGGGCGCTGCCGACCATGCCGGCGGGGATGCGGCCGTCGGGATTGGGCAGGCGCAGTTCGGTGCGCATCACGCCGGCGTCGCGCGACAGCGCGCGCGCGCTGCGCGCGACTTCGGCCTTGAACACCTGGCCCGGCAGTTCCGGGAAGGTCACTTCGGCCTGCAAGCCGTTGCGTATCTGCAGCGACACGTTCTGCGGCACGTCGACGACCACGCGCAGCGGGTCGAGCACCGCCACTTCGAACATCGGCACGGTCGCGGTGGCCGAGTCGCCGACCACGCGGTCGCCGCGCTCGATGTTGCGCGCCACCACCACGCCGGCGAACGGCGCGCGCACTTGGGTGAAGGACTGGCGTTCCAGCGCCGAGGTCAGCCGCGCCTGCGCGGCGTTGCGCGCGGCCACGGCGACGTCGAAAGTGCCCTTGCGGTCGCTGAAGTATTCCTTCGACACCGCGCCGGTGCCGATCAGCTGCTGCGCGCGCTGGAAGTTGATCTTGGCCAGCTCTTCGTCGGCGGTGGCCTGGGCCAGCACCGCGCGCGCCTCGCGCACGCCCTGGTCGATCTCCGGCGCGGAGATCGTCGCCAGCACCTGGCCGGCGCCGACCTTGTCGCCGAGCTCGACCTTGCGCTCGCTGACGAAGCCGGTGGCGCGCGCGTACAGCGCCGCCGATTCGCCGGCCTGGGCGCGCGCCGGCAGGCTCAGGTCGTAGGCCGCGTCGGCGGCCTTGGCCTGCACGGTCAGCACTTCCGGCGTGGCCGGCGCCTGCGCGGTCTCGGCGCTGCTGCGGCCGCAGCCGGACAGCGCGGCGACGGCGAGGCCGGCGACCGCGAGGCTCAGCGCGGTGCGCAACAAGGGCGCGCGGACGGTCGCTTGAGTGGGGATCGAGCGGTTCATGCGTTGGCTCCAGCGGGGGTGCCGTCGCCCGGGGCGGCGGCGGTGGTGTCGGTGGCGGCGTCTTCGCCGCCGGCCGGTTTGCGGCGGCGGCCGACCACGGCGAGGATCGAGGGCACCAGGATCAGCGTGGCCGGCGTGCCGAACAGCAGGCCGCCGATCACCGCGCGGCCCAGCGGCGCGTTCTGCTCGCCGCCGTCGCCCAATCCTATCGCCATCGGCACGATGCCGAGGATCATCGCGCTGGCGGTCATCAGCACCGGGCGCAGGCGCACCGCGGCCGATTCGTACGCGGCCAGCTCGGGATCGTGGCCGTCGGCGATCAGTCCGCGCGCGAAGCTGGTCACCAGCACCGAGTTCGCGGTCGACACGCCGATCACCATCATCACGCCCATCAGCGCCGGCACGCTCAGCGGCGTGCCGGTGACGAACAGGCCGACGGCGGCGCCGGCGATCGCGATCGGCAGGCCGGACATGGCCACCGCCGGCTGGATCCACGACTGGAAGTTCACCACCAGCACCAGGAACACCAGGATCGCCGACATCACCAGGCCGGCGGCGAGCTCGCCGTAGGCGTTCTGCATCTCGCCGGCCTGGCCGACGATCTCGATGCGGTTGCCGGGCTTGAGCTGGCCGTTCAATTCCTTGGTGATCGCGCTGAGCCTGTCGTAGACCGAGCCCAGGTCGGTACCTTCCACGTTGGCGATGACGCTGATGGTCGGCGCCAGCGTAGTGCGGGCGATGCTGGCCGGAACCTTGCGCGGCACCACGGTGGCGATGTTGCGCAGCAGGACCGCTTCGCCGCTCGCGCCGATGCGCAGCGGCGAATTCATCAGCTGGTCGATGTCCTGCATCTGGGTCAGAGGCGCCTGCACCTGCACGGTGTAGGCGATGGCGTTGACGGTGTCGGTCCAGTACACCGGCGACACCGTGCCGGCCGAGCCGAGCACCGCCAGCACCGCGCGCGCGGCCTGCTGCGGGTCCAGGCCGAGCTGGGCGGCGCGGGTGCGGTCGATCTTGACCTGGTACTCGGGCAGGTCCAGCACCTGGCGCAGGGCGATGTCGACCGCGCCGGGCACCTGGTGCAGGCGCTTTTCGATCTCGCGCGCCAGCGCCATGTTGCCGGGCACGTCGCGGCCGATCAGGCGCACTTCGAACGCGGCCGCGGCGGAACCGGCGAGGGTGCGGCTGGTCGCGTCCGGCGGACGCTCGAACAGCTTGACGTCGGGGAAGCGCTCGGCGATGCGCTTGCGGATCTTGACCAGGTAGTCGTGGCTGTTGGCGTGCGGCGAGCGCAGCTGCAGCATGATCTCGGCCTCGAACGAGCCGACCACGGTGCTGTCGACCAGCGACAGGTTGATCGCGTCGGGCACGCCGATCTGCTCGTACACCGTCTGCAGTTCGGCCGGCGGGATGATCGCGCGGATCTCGCGCTGGATCTCGCTGAGCCTGGCCGCGGTCTCTTCCAGGCGGGTGCCGGTCGGCAGGCGCACCTGCAGGCGCAGCTGGCCGGCGTCGACCTGCGGGAAGTACTCGCGGCCCAGCGACACCGCCGCGCCGGCGCCGAGCGCGAACACCAGCAGCGCGGTCAGCGCGAGCACGCCGCCGTGGTGGCCGAGCTTGACCAGCAGCGCGTGGTGCTTGTCGCGCAGCGAGTCCAGCGTGTGTTCGACCTTGTGGTTGATGTCGAGCAGCAGCTTTTCCGGCGCCCAGCGCGGATTGGCGCGGCTGCGGATGTCCGCCGGCAGCAGCAGGTAGCACAGCACCGGGATCAGCGTGCGCGAGAGCAGGAACGAGGCCAGCATCGCGAAGATCACCGCCAGCGCCAGCGGGGTGAACACCCACGCCGACAGACCGGTCATCAGCAGGATCGGCGTGAGCACGATGCAGATGGAGATTGTCGAGACCATTTCCGGGAACACCACTTCCTTGGCGCTGTCCAGGATCGCGGTGCGCACGTCCTTGCCGAGCGCGATGTTGCGGTTGGTGTTCTCCACGTCCACCACCGCGTTGTCGACCAGGATGCCGATCGCCAGCGCCAGGCCGCCGAGGGTCATCACGTTGAAGGTGTAGCCGAGCAGATGCAGCATGGCGACGGAGGCCAGCAGCGCCAGCGGGATCGCCGACAGCACGATCAGGCTGGAGCGCCACGAGCCGATGAACACCAGCACCACCAGCGCCACCAGCAGGCCGACCAGCATGGCTTCGTGCTGGATCGAGCCGATCGCGTTGTCGACGAACACCGACTGGTCGAAGATCGCGTGGATGCGCGTGCCCGGCGGCGCCGAGGCTTCGATCTCCGGCAGGCGCTCGCGCACCGCGCGCACGATCTCGACCGCCGAGGCGCCGCCGAGCTTGATCAGCGCGACCGACACCGCGCTGGAGCCGTCCATGCGCGCCACGTTGGTCTGCAAGGCGCCGCCGTCGCGGACCGAGGCGATGTCGCGCACGTAGATCACGGTGCCGGCGCGCGAGGCGACCGGGATGTCGAGGAACTCGCTCGCGGTCGCCGGGCTGGTGTCGATCGAGATCTGCATCTCGCGCGCGCCTTCGCGGATCGAACCCGAGGGCAAGGTCGGGCTGCCGCGTTCCAGCGCCGCGGTCACGTCGGCGGGGGTGAGGCCGTAGGTCTGCAGCCGCGCGGGGTCGAGGTCGACCATGATCTGCCGCGGCGCGCCGCCGTAGGGCAGGGTCATGCGGATGCCGGGAATGGTCTGGATCTGCGAGCGCAGCTGCAGGCGTGCGTAGTCGTAGAGCTGCGCTTCGGTCAGCGAGTCCGACGACAGCACCAGCTGCAGCACCGGCGTGGAGGAGACGTTGTTGCGCACCACCAGCGGCGGCGAGGTGCCCGGCGGCATGCGCCGCAGGATCGTCTGCGAGACCGAGGTGATCTGCACCAGCGCGCGGTCGAGGCTGACCGTGGGCTGGAAGTCGATGCGCACGATGCTGGCGCCGTTGAGCGTTTCCGAGCGGACTTCCTTGAGGTCGTCGACGGTGTTGAGGATCGCCGCCTCGGAGAACGAGGTCATCTTGGCGGCGACGTCGGCGGCCGGCAGGCCGCTATAGGTCCACACCAGGTTGACCGAGGGGATGCCGACTTCGGGCAGGATGTCGGTCGGCATCTTGCGCGCCGACAGCACGCCGAACAGCAGGATCAGGATCGCCAGGACGCCGATGGTGTAGCGGCGGCTCAGCGCGTATTGGACTATCCACATCGTTGTGAGGTTCCGACGGCTGGATCGGTGGTGCGGAGTTTCCACGCCGCGCGGCCGTCGAGCAGCCAGGGCGCGTGGAAAGATTCGTATGCGTGCCGCAACGCTGCGGCGGATGCGCGGCGCGCACGAGGGCCGCCGTCGCACTGTAGGCGCCGCGCGCATACGCGAGGCTGTCGCTGCGCTGACAAATTCGTCAGCCGCGATGCGCGCGGACGCGGCGAAGCGCGCGCGAGGCAGCGGCGGACGAACGGTTGGCTGTGGGTTCCCGGGGCTGGCGTGGTCTCGCTGGCAGGGCGGATCGGCGGCGCTCGCGCGCCGGCCCGCCGGCGGCTCCTGACCGGCGCGCCGGCC
>NZ_LXSD01000308.1:0-17500 GCF_017168095.1 Lysobacter enzymogenes
GGCGGTTTCTAAACTCAAGTGCATCACCCGCCGTAAGGTCGTGCACATGGGCCACCACTACACCCACCTGAGTCCCGAAGAACGCGGCGCCATCATGGCCTGGGTCCGCCAAGGTCTCAGCGCGAGACAAATCGCACGCGAGTTGCAGCGGGCGCAAAGCACCATCACCCGGGAGCTGCGCCGTAATGGCGGCCGCCCTCGCAATGGTCGTCCCCTGATCGGACGTCCGCGCAAGCGGCCGGGCTACGAGGCCGCCACCGCGCAGGCGCGAGCGTTGGAGCTGCGACAGCGCCCGCGGCGACGGCGCAAACTACGGGCCGGCACCGCGCTTTGGCTTCGGGTCGTGGCCTTGCTGCGCGCCGGCTGGTCGCCGCAGCAGGCCTCGCTCAAACTGCATCGACTGCACCCCGACGACCCGGCCTGGCACGTGTCCCACGAAACCATCTACACTGCCTTGTACGCGATGCCGCGCGGCGAACTGCGTCGCCAGTTCCTGCTGCGACACAAGCACGCGGCACGGCGACCGCAGCGCCGCACGCCCGACGGCCGAGGCCGAATGAGCGATCTGCCCAGCATTCACGACCGTCCGCCCGAGGTCGAGGAACGGTTGATCCCTGGCCATTGGGAGGGCGACCTGATCAAGGGGGCCCGCAACCAGTCGTCGGTGGGCGTGCTGGTGTGTCGGCAAAGTCTGTTCGTGATGTTGGTGCGGCTGCCCGACGCTACCGCCCAAGGCGTGCTGGAGGGCTTCACCCAGGCCTTCGCGCGGCTGCCGCCGAGACTGCGCAAAACGCTGACCTACGATCAAGGCAAGGAAATGGCCTTGCATCGTCAGCTCAGCAAGGGCTTGGGATTGAAGGTGTATTTCGCCGATCCGCACAGCCCCTGGCAACGCGGTCGCTGCGAGAACATCAACGGCCTGTTGCGCCAATACCTGCCCAAAGGGTCCGACCTGTCGGTGCACAGCCAGCAGGATCTGGACCGCATCGCCTGGCGGTTGAACATGCGACCGCGCGTGAGCATGGATGTGCGCATGCCGGCGGAGGTGTTCCTGGAAAAGCTGTATGGCCGCCCGGTGAACTTTTCCATTGAGGATGTGATTGCGGTGGGGTGATGCACTTGATGCTTGACCCCGCCAACCAAAGAAAGGCGCTTTCCCTGTTTTCGAATCAAGAGCCACTAGGGTTCGGCGCTTGCGCGGGGATGCGCCACACAGGCCATCCATGGCCTGGGTGGCGCACGGCGCGCATCCTGCGCGCCGCCCTTCGGGTCTCCTTTTGCCTGAGGCGAGTTCGGGGCGGCGGGGGAGCACGGGCAACAGCAACAGCAGCGCAAATCGCTGTGTCTGCGGCGGGAACGCCGGTTCTACATATTCCTGCGACCGCAGTTAAACTCCTCCCATGGCTCCCGATTCCACCGACGATTCGCTGGGATTGTTCCCCCTGCACACCGTGCTGCTGCCCGGCGCGAGCCTGGGGCTGCGCGTGTTCGAGCGCCGTTATCTCGACCTGGTGCGCGAATGCAGTCGCCAGGACCGCGGGTTCGGCGTGTGCCTGATCATGCAGGGCGAGGAAGTCGGCGAGCCGGCCAGCGCCGCCGCCTACGGCACCGAAGCGCTGATCGAGGATTTCGGCACCGGCGAGGACGGCCTGCTGACCTTGCGCGTGCGCGGCGCCCGCCGCTTCCGCGCCGAGCGCGCGCGGGTGCGCGACAACGGTTTGCAGGTGGCGCAGGTGCGCTGGTGCGAGCCCGATGGCGACGACGTGGTGCAGCCGCAACACTCGCTATTGGTAACTCTGCTGGAGCGCCTGCTCGAGCAGGCCGGCGGCGAGCACGCGCTGGCGCCGCATTCGCGTCTGGACGACGCGGCCTGGGTCGGCTGGCGTCTGGCCGAACTGCTGCCGTTGTCGTTGCCACAGCGGCAGATGCTGCTGCAACTGGACGATCCGCACGAACGCCTGGAGCGCTTGCTCGCGTTGTTGCCGTAAGCGCAGTCCGATCCCGGTCGGCGGCGCCCGCCGTGCCTCGATTCGCCGCCTGCTTCAAGCGCGGCGCTGGATAAACCGCTGCAATCCCGAACGCCGCCACGCGCCTGGATGCCACCGGCATCGACCCGCAGCGCTCAAGGCGCCGCCTGCGGCCCCGTGTACTGCGAACGCAGCCGCAGCACCTCCACGCCGTTCTTCGGATGCGCCTGCTGCACCGTGGTGTAGCCGACCAGTGCGCGCCGCACCTGCGCGTGGGCCACGCCGTCGTCGGGCTGCGGCAGCCACAGCGCGGCGGCGTCGAACGGTTTGTTGAGCTTGAGCGTCTGGGTGGTGCCGATCCACAGCGGGGTGCCGTCGGACAGCACCGCCGGCGCCGGCCACAGCCGCAGCGCGTATTGCACGTCCAGGGTCGGGCCGTCGCGCAGCATCAGCAGCGATTCGGCCTGCGCGTCCAGCGTCGCCGGCAGCACCACTTGCTCGCGCGGCGGGGTGTCGTCGTCGAGCAGGGCGATGGTGTTGAGCCAGCTGGCTTGCTCCTGCACGCGCCAGCCGGCGGCTTCCAGGGTCGCGCGCAGCGGCGGCAGGGGGCCGGCGACCTGCAGGTCCAGCGGCCAACGCCGACGCGCGTCGCGCTCGTTGCGCTGCGCCGGCAGCGTGCTCCAGTCGCGCTGCCACCAACGCTGCGCGTCCAGCACCGTGCTCGGCTTGGCCGAGGCGAACTTTGCCAGCAGCGGGTCGGCCGCGCGCGGCGCGTGCCACAGCGCCGCGGCCGCGAACACGCTGTAGAACAGCCACGCCAGCGGCCGCATCCAGAACGAGCGGGCGACGTGGCGGCGATAGGCGATGCCCAGCGCCAGCAGCCAGAAAATGCCGAACAAGGTGCCGCCGATCAGGTCGCTGGGCCAGTGCGCGCCCAGGTACAGGCGGGCGAAACCGACCAAGGTGGTGACGACGCCGGCCAGCAGATACGGCCATACCCGTTGCCGCCCCGGCAGCTCGCGCGCGATCAGCACGGCGAAGAAGCCGAACACGATCGTGGTCATGGTCACCGCCACCGACGGGAAGCCGAAGCCGGCCGGAGCGGTCGGCGGGCGCGGCATGTCGATCGCCCATTCCAATAGAGAGGTCAGCGCCAGGCCGAACACGATCGCCGCGACCCAGTGCGCCGCGGCCATCCAGCGCCGCCGCCAGGCCAGGTAGGCCAGCACCGCGATCGAGGCCGGCGCCAGCACCATCGGATCGCCCAGGCAGGCCAGCGCCGCCATCAGCCGGTCGGCCAGCGGATTGCGCAGGGTCCACATGAACTCGTGCACGGTGTGGTCGATCTGCAGCGGGCCGCCGCTGGCCAGCAAGGTCGCCAGCAGGGTGAACCAGATCCAGCTGATCGCCAGCAGACACACCGCCAGCATCGCCAGCGAGGCCGATTCGGGGCGATTGGGATCGATCAGCGCGCCGGCGTAGCGGCCCAGGCGCGGGTGCGCGCGGGTCCAGCGCAGCGCGCGCGCGAGCAGGTTGTCGGCGTGGTTGGCGAACCAGCGCCAGGTGTAGAGCACCCCCGCCCACACCGCCGCCACCGCCACCAGCAACGCGCCCAGCACCACCGCCAGGCGATCGGCGACCGCGGCCACCGCGTCGTAGGACGCGCCCAGCACCCAGCCCGGGGCGAGGAACAGCGCCGACCAGGTCACGCAGGCGAACAGGCTGGGAATCGCGTAGCGGCGCATCGGCATGTGCAGCATGCCGGCGATGGCCGGCACGAACGGCCGCACCGCGCCGACGAAGCGCGCGATCACGATGCTCTTGCTGCCGTGGCGGTGGAACAAGGTCTCGCCGCGGTCGATCCATTGCGGATACTTCGAGAACGGCCAGCGCTGGCGCAGCTGCGGCCCCCAGCGATGGCCGATCCAATAGCTCAACCCGTCGCCGGCGAAGGCGCCGAGCGTCGCGCACGCCAATGCATAGGGACCGTTGATGTGGCCCAGCCCGACCAGGGTGCCGACCGCGAACAGCAAGGGCAGGGCGGGGACGGCGATGCCGAGGATGATCAGGGCGTCGCAGAACGCAATCAGGAAGATCACGATGCCTGCGGCGATGGGATGGGCCGCGATCCATGCGGTCGCGCTTTCGAGCCAGGCGGAATCCATCGGTCGATTATAGGCAGGGCGGGCTGTGGCGAGGATGAAGCGGCGGGGTGACCGAACGCACTGGGCGTGACCGTCGGTGACGGGCTGTAACCCGGCCGGGAGCGGCCCGCCGATGCCCGCGCAGGGCCCGGCCGGGCCGGGCCGCGTCGGCGCGAAGTACACTGCACCGCATGTCGGAAGTGATCGAAGTGACCGCGCTGAAGGCCGATAGTTTCGGCCGCATCGCCCTGATGCGCGACGGCCGCGGCCTGTTCGTGCGCCGCGACCTGGGCCATGTGCCGTGGTGGCTGCGCCTGCCGGCCTGGTGGCTGGCGCGGCGCGAGGCGCGCGCGCTGCAGCGCATCGCCGGGCTGGAGGCGACCCCGCAGTTGCTCGGCTGGGACGGCCGCAAGCTCGACCGCAGCTATCTGGACGGCGCGGCCATGTACCAGCGCCCGCCGCACGGCGATCTGGCCTATTTCCGCCGCGCCCGGCGACTGCTGCAGCGCCTGCACCGCTGCGGCCTGGCCCACAACGACCTGGCCAAGGAAGCCAACTGGCTGGTGCTGGCCGATGGCGCTCCGGCGATCATCGATTTCCAGCTGGCCGTGCGCGGCGACCCGCGCTCGCGCTGGATGCGCCTGCTCGCGCGCGAGGACCTGCGCCATCTGCTCAAGCACAAGCGCACCTACTGTCCGCAGTTCCTGACCCCGGTCGAGCGGCGCGTGCTCAAACGCCATTCCTGGGTGCGCGAGCTGTGGTTCGTCACCGGCAAGCCGGTCTACCGCTTCGTGACCCGGCGCATCCTGCATTGGGAAGACAACGAGGGGCAGGGGCCCAAGCCCTGAGCGCGGCGGCCGGATTCGCGCGCGCGGCGCGCTAGCGATGAGGCCATCGACGACGCGCATTCGAGGCTCGACGTTTCAAACACCATCGTTTGAAACGTACGGTCCGGCGCGCGCGACGGTGCCGGCGAACGCGGTCTACGGAACAGCGCTGCATCGGGCATTGGGTTTAGGATGAGGCCGCAACGCCGCGCCGCGCGCGGCGATCCGCGTTCCGGTCCCCTCTCGATCCCAGGCCGCCCATGTCCACTCTCCAAGGCAAGACCCTCTTCATCACCGGCGCCTCGCGCGGCATCGGCCGCGAGATCGCGCTGCGCGCCGCGCGCGACGGCGCCAACATCGCCATCGCGGCCAAGTCGGCGGTGGCCAATCCCAAGCTGCCGGGCACGATCCACAGCGTCGCCGCCGAAGTCGAGGCCGCCGGCGGCCGCGCGCTGGCGCTGAAATGCGACATCCGCGAGGAAGACGAAGTGCAGGCGGCGATGGCGGCGACCGCCGACGCCTTCGGCGGCATCGACATCCTGGTCAACAACGCCAGCGCGATCTGGCTGCGCGGCGCGCTGGACACGCCGATGAAGCGCTTCGACCTGATGCAGCAGGTCAACGCGCGCGGCAGCTTCCTGTGCGCACAGGCCTGTCTGCCGTATCTCAAGCAGGCCGCCAACCCGCACATCCTGACCCTGGCGCCGCCGCCGAGCCTGGATCCGAAGTGGTGGGCGCCGCACACCGGCTACACCCTCGCCAAGATGGGCATGAGCTTCGTGACCCTGGGCCTGGCCGGCGAATTCGGTCCAACCGGAGTTGCGATCAACGCCCTCTGGCCGAAGACCATAATCGCCACGGATGCTTTGAACATGATCCCCGGCATCCCCACCGACCGCTGCCGCAAACCGCAGATCGTCGCCGACGCCGTGCGCGAAGTGCTGGTACGCCCGGCCAAGGGCTTCTACGGCCATTTCCTCATCGACGAGGACGTATTGAAGGAAGCCGGCGTCACCGACTTCGAGCAATACGCGGTGGAGCCGGGCAAGCCGCCGCTGCCGGACCTGTTCCTGGATTGATCGGCGTCGCCGCCGGGCGCCGCGCAAAAGAGCCCCGCGGATGCGGGGCTTTTTGTTTGACCGCGGAAGCTTAGAGCGCAGGTTCCGGCAACGCCGCCAGGTTCACGTTCGGCCGCGCCTGCGAACGCTTGCGCGTGAACACCGTGCCGGCCGCTTCGGCATGGCTGAAAAAGCCGGTATTGCGCAGATAGAACGCCGGCGCGGCCGCGCCGCCGGTGATGTCCAGGCGCTGGCGGTTGCTCGCGGTCGCATCGACGGTGAAGCGCGCCGAGGTCATTTCGGTCCAGGCGCCGGTGTTGCTCACCGCCCACTGGTTGCCGTACCAGGCCTTGCGGTCCAGATAGCCCAGGGCGGGGTTGAAGCACTCGATGAAGGAGTACACGCCCTTTTGATAGGTCGAGGCGCCGTCGTACTTCCAGGTGGCGATGAACTTCCACGGGCAATCGCGCCGGCCGCTCGCGCAGGGCAGGCCGAACCAGGCCGAATACAGGGTGCTGCCGTGTCCGTCCGGATGCGCGCGGGTGATGAAGCGATAGGTCTGCCCGGGCTTCCAGTCGTAGCGCAGGAAGCTCTGGCCGCCGGTGCCTTCGCCGCCGAAGTCCTGGGCGACGACGTCGGCGCCCTTCTTCAACAGCGTGGTCTTGCCGGTCGGCGAATCCCACACCGAGAACAGCACGCGCCGTTCGCTGGCCGAGTTGACCTGGATGCCGGAATAGCCGCCGTTGAAGCCGTTGGCCATGAAGTAGGTGCCGATGTGGTCGTGGCCCCTGGGCACGGTGACTTCGCTGTAGAAATACTCGGTGTTGTCCGGCACCGAGAAGCCCAGGTGCCCGGACGGCCCGCGCCGCGACCAATAGAAATTGGCCGGATCGTCGGCGAACACCAGGCCCGCGGACGTGGCGCTGCCGCCGACTTCCAATCCGCTGATGTCGCCGTAGTACTCGCCGTCGCTGCGCACACCGCGCAGATCGACCTTGACGTAGCCGGGGCGCGAGACCTCGAAGCGGCCGACCGGGAACGTGGTCGCGCCGCTGGCCAACACGGCGAGCCGGCGCTGGCCTTCGACCGAAACCTCGACCGTGCTGCGGCTCGCGCCGTTCAAGCCGCCGACCAGGCTCAGATCGAGCTGGCCGGGCCGCTTGACGTAGAAGTAGACGCTGGCGACGGCCTGCTTCGAACTCCAGTTGTGCAGGCCGGTGTCGTCGACGAGCTCTTCGCCGGCGGGTGCGGTGCGGGTGATGAAGGCGTTGCCGCCGAGCGGGACGACGGTCGTGGTTTGCGCGAGCGCCGCGCCGGACAGCAGCGCGAGCGGCAGCAACGCGAGTGACAGCACAAGCCGTGTAGCGGTGGATCGCATGGTCGTTCTCCGGGTACGGGAGTGGTCGCCGTCGGGCGGCATGACGCGGCCGTCCGAATCCTGATGCGCATCGGCGCGTGCGGCGCGAGGATGCGTCGGCGGCGATTACTCCGCCGCTTTGCCGACAGCGTCAATGCGGGGCGCGGCGTGTAAATCCGCGCGTCAACGGCGGCGCGGGATTGCGCCGGAACATTCGCGCCGTGAAAGTTTTCGCGCGCGCCGCGGACAGGGAATCCGTCGCAAAACGCGCGAAAACGCGATCGCGGTGAGGCGATGGCGCGAAGGACAGGCGGAGAAAACGAAAGCCGGTGCGGGCTCGAGCTTTCGATGCGGCGGCGAGGACAGGCGAGTACGATTCCCGCGGCGGCGCGGCAGGATTGCGCATGCGAAAACGCAGCGGCCGGCGCCGCGAAAGACGCCGGCCGCCGCGCTCGGATCGCTTATTTCTTCGGCTGCTTCAACGCATCCGACAGCGAATACAGCAGATCGACATAGAACCGTTCCACCTGCGCCAGCCCGGCGATCTTCGAGCCCTTGGCCGGCTCGACCACCATGTACTCGTTCGGCGCGTGCGCGCCGCTGCCGTGGCCGAGACCGCCGGAAATCATCGGCAGGCCCAGGGTCTGGGTGAATACGTAATACGGCGCGCTGCCGGCGATGCGCGGCGCCACCGGCGGGGTCTGGCCGTACTTGCGGTAGACGCTCAGCGCGGCCTGGGTCAGCGGCGCCGTCACCGAGGTCTGCGCCGGCGGATAGCCCGACAGCTTGCGGATCTCGATGTCCTGGAAGCCCTTGTCGTCCAGGCGCTTGCGGATCAGCGCCAGCGCCTGGTCCGGGGTCTGGTCCGGCACCAGGCGCGAATCGACCTTGGCCACCGCGCGGTGCGGCAGGATCGTCTTGACCCCTTCGCCGGTGTAGCCGGCGACCAGGCCGTCGATGTTGAGCGTGGTGTCGAACAATTCCGCCGCGGTCGCGTCGCGATAGTCGCGGCCGTTCTTCCAGCGCGCCGCGCCCAGCGATTCGAGCTGCTTGGCCGGATCGGTGCGGTCGCGCACCACGCCGTTGAACAACTGCTGCTCCTCGCGGTTGGGCGCGCGGATCGCGTCGCGATAACCGGGCACGGCGATCTCGCCGTCCGGCCCGGTCAGCGTCGCCAGCGCCTGCACCAGGCGCCAGCTCGGCGAATCGAGCTTGGCCGCGAGCGAGCCGTGCACCTCCGAGCGCTGCGGGCCGCCGCTGGCCGGGTTGCCCTTGGCTTCCAGTTCCATGTAGAGGATGCCCTTGACGCCGAGGAACATCGACGCGCTGCCGTCGCGGTCCTGGGTGTTCATCGGGAAGAACACGCCGTCGGCCTTGCGCAGGGTGTCGGCGTACTTGGCCACCACTTCGGGATAGTGCGGCGAGCCCAGTTCCTCTTCGCCCTCGGCCAGCACAATCAGGTTCACCGGCGGCTTGCCGCGGGTCTTGATCACCGCGTCGAGCGCGTTGAGGAACGCGCGCTGCGGGCCTTTCTGGTTGGTCGCACCGCGCGCCATCAACACCTTGCCCAGGCCGGGTTCGTCGACCAGCGAACCGGCGAAGGCGTCGACCTTCCAGCCGGTCGGTTCGATCGGCTGCACGTCGTACATCATGTACACCACCAGGGTGTGCTCGGCGCCGGCGTCGTAATAGCCGTACACGCCGGGGTGGCCCGAGGTCGGCACCAGCGCGGTGTCGCGGAAGCCCAATTGCTGCAGGTCCGCGCGCAGCAGTTCGGCCATCTGCGCGATGCCCTTGTTCTGCGCGCTGATCGAGGGCTGGCGCACCCAGCGCTGCAACTGGGCGAGGTTGTGCGCGCCTTGTTTGTCGAGATAGGCGTAAACGTCGGCGTAATCGCCGGCGAACGGCGCGACCGAGGCCGCGTCGAAGGCGGCGGTCTCGGCGATGGCGATCTTCGGCGGCGCGGCGAAGGCGGGCAGGGCGCAGGCGAGCGCGACGGACAACAACGAAGCGGACAGCGGCACAACGGTACGGCGACGGCGCATGGCGTTTCCCCTCGGCATGGACGGTGCCGCCCCGGGGCGCCGCGCGCGGCTAACCCATGGGCGTGGGCAGATGATGCCCGCAATTGCGGCAGAACAGCGCTTCCGGGTCGTGGCCTTCCAGCCCGCACTGCGGGCAGCCGCGGCGATCCAGGTGGCCGCGCTCGTGGCTGGCCTCGCGCAGGCTGCTGGCGAGCTCGGCGGTGTAAATGCCGGTCGGCACCGCGATCACGCTGTAGCCGATCAGGATCAGCACCGAGGCGATGAAGCGGCCCAGCGGCGTCGCCGGCGCGATGTCGCCGAAGCCGACCGTGGCCATGGTGACGATGGCCCAGTACATGCCGGTGGGAATGCTGGTGAAGCCGTGCTCGGGCCCTTCGACCACGTACATCAGCGCGCCGAAGATCACCACCACGGTCAGCACCGCGCTGATGAACACGAAGATCTTGCGCCGGCTGCGCCACAGCGCGCCGACCAGCATGCCGCCTTCCTCGACGTACTGGGTCAGCTTGAGGATGCGGAACAGCCGCAGCATGCGCAGCACCCGCACCACCAGCAGGCTCTGGCTGCCCGGGATCAGCAGCGACAGGTAGGTCGGCAGGATCGACAGCAGGTCGATCAGGCCCCAACTGCTCAGCGCGTAGCGCCACGGCCGCCGCACCACCGCCAGGCGCAGGCCGTATTCGATGGTGAACAGCACGGTGAAGATCCACTCCAGCCCGTACAGCCAGCCCGACCAGCGCGCATGGAAGCGCGGCACGCTGTCGCCCATGATCACCAGCACGCTGGCCAGGATCAGCCCGATCAGCAGCAGGTCGAAATTGCGCGACGACGGCGTGTCGTGGCGGTAGATGATGTCGAACCAGCGCCGGCGCCAGCCCGATTCGGTGGCCGGGTTGAGTTGCGGGTCCAGCAGAAGTCGCATGCCTGTCCTCTCCTCGCGGGCCGGTCATTTTGCCTCGCCCGCGCCAGCGCGGCGTGATGCCCACGGCCGCGCCTGCACGCGCCGGGACGACCTGCGACAATGGCGTTTCTCCTCCCAGCCCACGCCTTGCCGCCCATGGACACCGCCTCGCTGTACGCCCTTTCCGAGCGCTATTACCTGCCCGTCTACCGCCCGCGTCGGATCGTGCTCGACCACGGCAAAGGCTCGCGGGTGTGGGATCTGGACGGCCGCGAATACGTCGATTTCGGCGCCGGCATCGCGGTCAACGCGCTCGGCCACGCGCACCCGGCGCTGCTCGCGGCGCTGACCGAACAGGCCGGCAAGCTGTGGCACACCAGCAACGTGTTCGTCAGCGAGCCGCCGCTGCGGTTGGCCGAACAACTGGTGTCGGCCTCGGGTTTCGCCGAACGCGTGTTCCTGTGCAACTCCGGCGCCGAAGCCAACGAGGCGGCGATCAAGCTGGCGCGCAAATGGGCGACCGGCGAGGGCCGCGAACCCGAGCGCCGCATCATCCTGAGCTTCCGCGGCAGCTTCCACGGCCGCACCCTGGCCGCGGTCACCGCCACCGCCCAGCCCAAGTACCACGAAGGCTTCGAACCGCTGCCGCCGGGCTTCCGCTACAGCGACTTCAACGACCTCGCCGCGGCCGAGGCGGCGATGGCCGACGGCGCGGTGTGCGCGGTGCTGGTCGAGCCGGTGCAGGGCGAGGGCGGGGTGACGCCGGCCAGCGAGGCCTTCCTGCAAGGCCTGCGCGAACTGTGCGACAAGCACGGCGCGCTGCTGATCCTCGACGAGATCCAATGCGGCATGGGCCGCACCGGCGAGCTGTTCGCCTGCCATGCCTACGGGGTGACGCCCGACGTGGTGACCCTGGCCAAGGCGCTCGGCAGCGGCTTTCCGATCGGCGCGATGCTGGTCGGCCCCAAGCCGGCGCAGTCGATGCAATTCGGCGCCCACGGCACCACCTTCGGCGGCAATCCGCTGGCGGCGGCGGTGGCCGGCGCGGCGCTGCGCGAGCTGCGTTCGCCCGAGTTGCTGGCCAATGTCGCGCGCCAGGCGCAGGCGATCCGCGCCGGCCTCGCCGCGCTCGACGCCGAGCTGGAGCTGTTTGCCGAAGTGCGCGGCCGCGGCCTGATGATCGGCGCGCAATTGCGCCCCGAGCATGCCGGCAAGGCCGGCGAGATTCTCGACCGCTGCGTCGAACACGGCCTGCTGCTGCTGCAGGCGGGCCCGGACGTGCTGCGCTTCGTGCCGGCGCTGAACATCGGCGACGCCGACATCGCCGACGGCCTGCAGCGCCTGCGCGCGGCGCTGCTGCAGTTCCTCGGCCGTTGAGCCGGGACGGAGCGGCGCCGATGGATTGCGTGTTCTGCCGAATCCTCGCCGGCGCCGCGCCGGCGAGCTTCGTCCACCGCGACGAACATGTCGCCGCGTTCGTCGACCTGCGCCAGGCGGTCGACGGCCACGTGCTGATCGTGCCGAACCGGCACGTGGAAACCCTGTACGAACTCGACGAGGACACCGCCGGCCGGCTCATGGCGCTGGCGGTGCGGGTGGCGCGCGCGCTCGCCGCCGACGCCGCGCCGCCCGGGCTCAACCTATGGCAATCCAACGGCCACGCCGGCGGCCAGGAAGTCCCGCACGTGCACCTGCACGTGCAGCCCAGGCGGGTCGGCGACGGCCTGATGCGCGTCTATCCCAACGGCGTTCCCGCGCCGAGTCCGCGCGCGAAGCTCGACGCATTGGCCGCGCGCATCGCCGGCTTCTTGTAGGAGCGGCGCAAGCCGCGACCGCGAAACCACGCCAACGACGCAACCGTGCGAGCGCTGCGGGCCGTTCGCGCGGCGCGGCCGGCTGGCCCGTGTTCGCGGCTCGCGCCGTTGCTGCAGGGGCTTCGGTCGGCCACGAAACCCGGCAAATCCAGGGCCTTTACCCGCAGGCGCGATTCAAACGATAATAATTCTCGTTTGCCGTAACCTCCGGAGCCGCCCCCTCATGTCCCGCCGCCGCCCCTCCCTGGCGCCCCTGACCTTGGCCATCGCTTTTTCGCTGGCCCTGCCGGCCGCCGCCGCGCACGCCGCCGAAGCCGCCCCGGCCGACGCCGACGCCGACGCCGAGCGCACGGCCACCACGCTCGACCACGTCGTCGTGCAAAGCGTCGGCGACGGCTACAAGGCCGCCACCGCCGTCACCGCGACCAAGACCGACACGCCGATCAGCGAAACCCCGCAAGCGATCACCGTGGTCACCCGCGAGCGCATGACCGACCAAGGCGCGCTGAACGTGCAGGACGCGCTCGGCTACGCCGCCGGCGTGCGTTCCGACGCCTACGGCCTGGATTCGCGCACCGACTCGGTGCTGATCCGCGGCAGTTCGCCCACCGAATACCTCGACGGCCTGCGCAGCTCGTTCAACTACTACACCAGCACCGCGCGCACCGATCCGTTCCTGCTCGAGCGCATCGAAGTGCTGCGCGGTCCGGCCTCGATGCTGTTCGGGCAGGGCAGCACCGCCGGCGTGGTCAACCTGGTCAGCAAGCGCCCGCAAGCGCAGACGCGGCGCGAAATCGGCGTGCAGCTGGGCAGCTTCGACCGCCGCCAGGTCAATGCCGACGTCACCGGCGCGCTGACCGCCGACGGCACCTGGCTGTACCGCCTGGTCGGCGTGTACCGCGACAGCGAAACCCAGGTCGACCAGGTCGACGACGACCGCCGCGTGTTCGCGCCCTCGCTGACCTGGAGGCCGAGCGAAGACACGTCGCTGACCTTGCAGATGACCTGGCAGCAGGACCGCAGCGGTTCGACCGCGCAGTTCTTCGGCTGGAGCGGCACGCTGGCGCCGAACCCGAACGGCCGGGTGCCGCTCGGCCGCTACATCGGCAACCCCGGCGATCATTACGACACCGACCGCACCACCGCGGGCTGGCAGTTCGAGCACCGCTTCAACGAAAACTGGAGCGTGCGCCAGTCCTTCCGCGCCGCGCGCAACAAGGTCGACTACGTCAGCGTCTACGGCAATCCGTTCGCGAGCCCGCTGGATCCCTTCCTTGATCCGCAGCAGCGCCTGCTGCCGCGCGAGGGCTGGTTCGCCAAGACCGAAGTGCGCATGCAGAACATCGACCAGCACGTCGAGGGCCGGTTCAAGACCGGCGCGGTCGAGCACCAGATGCTGGCCGGCCTGGACGCCGCTCGCTTCAAGCAGGACGAGGCGCAGACGTTCGATACGGTTCCGCCGATCGACATCTTCAATCCGGTATACGTGCCCTACACACCGCCGTCGCTGCCGGCGCCGGTCAAGAGCAGCCAGCGCCAGCTCGGCGTGTACCTGCAGGACCAGATGAAGCTCGGCGAGCACTGGATCGTGGTCGCCGGCGTGCGCCACGACCGGGTCAGGAACGGCATCGCCGGGCAGCGCGACGAAGATTCCAGCGCCACCACCAAGCGCCTGGGCGTGATGTTCCACGATTGGGCGGGCTGGTCGCCGTATGTGAGTTACAGCGAATCCTTCACCCCGCTGGCCGGCAGCAACGCCATCACCGGCGCGCGCTACACCCCGCAAGAAGGCGAACAGATCGAAGCCGGGGTGAAGTTCGAGCCCGCGGGCCGCGACCTGAGCTTCACCGCCGCGACCTACGAATTGCGCGAAAAGAACCGCCTGGTCGCCGATCCGCGCAATCCGAACACCAACATCCAGGCCGGCAAGACCAAGGTCAGCGGCCTGGAACTCGAGGCGACCGGCCGGCTGACCGAGTCGTTCGACATCACCGCGCACTACAACTACCTCGACAACGACAAGCAACTGGAAGCCACGCCGCGCCATCAGGCCGCGGTCTGGGGCAAGCAGCGTTTCAGCCTCGGCGGCCGCGAGGGTTTCGCCGCCGGCTTGGGCCTGCGCTACATGAGCGCCTTCGACAGCCCGCCGGCGCCGACCACGCCGTCGGTGACTCTGGCCGACGCGCTGGTGTCGTACGAAACCGGCGCGTGGCGCTGGGCGCTCAACGTCAACAACCTGGCCGACAAGCGCTACTTCAGCATCTGCATGGGCCGCGGCGACTGCTGGTTCGGCGCGCGCCGCAACGTCGGCTTGAGCGCGACCTTCACCTTCTGATCGATGCGGCGGTTGCGGCAACGAAAAGGGCCGGCTGATCAGCCGGCCCTTTCGTTCGCGGGACTGCGGCGCCGCGCCACGGCGATCACAACGCCGCGAACGCCGCCCGCGCCGCTTCCAGCGTGTAGGCGATTTCCGCCTCGCCATGCGCGCTCGACACGAACCCGGCCTCGAACGCCGACGGCGCCAGGTACACGCCGCGCTCGAGCATGCCGTGGAAGAAACGGTTGAAGCGCGCGGTATCCGAGGCCTTGGCGTCCTCGAAGGTTTCCACCGGGCCTTCGCGGAAATACAGGCCGAACATACCCGGCGCGCGGGTGGTGTGGAAGGCCACGCCGGCCTCGCGCGCGGCCGCTTCCAGGCCGTCGCACAGCGCGTGGGTGCGGCGCTCCAGATCGGCGTGGAAGCCCGGCGCCTGGATCAGTTCCAGCGTCGCCAGCCCCGCCGCCATCGCTACCGGATTGCCGCTGAGCGTGCCGGCCTGGTAGATCGGGCCGGCCGGCGCGACCTGGCTCATCAGCTCGCGGCGGCCGCCGTACGCGCCTACGGGCATGCCGCCGCCGATGATCTTGCCGAAGGTGCTCAGGTCCGGCTCGATCCCGTACAAGGCCTGCGCGCCGCCGAGGGCGACGCGGAAACCGGTCATCACCTCGTCGAAGATCAACAGCGCGCCGTGCCTCGTGCACAGCGCGCGCAAGTGCTGCAGATAGCCGTCGCGCGGCAGGATGCAGTTGGCGTTGCCGACGATCGGCTCGATGATCAGGCCGGCGATTTCGCCGCCGACTTCGTCGAACAACTGAGTCGCGGCGTCGAAATCGTTGTAGGGCAGGGTGAGGGTGAGATCGGCCAGCGCCGAGGGCACGCCCGGCGAATTCGGCAGGCCCAAGGTCATCACGCCGCTGCCGGCCTTGACCAGGAAGCTGTCGCCGTGGCCGTGGTAGCAGCCTTCGAACTTGACGATGCGGCTGCGGCCGGTGGCGCCGCGGGCGACGCGGATCGCCGACAGGGTCGCCTCGGTGCCCGAGTTGACCATGCGCACCATCGCGCAGCTCGGCACGATCTTCACGATCTCCTCGGCCATCGCCACTTCCAGCGCGTTGGGCACGCCGAAGCTCAGGCCGTCGCGCATGGTGCGCTCGACCGCGGCCAGCACCTGCGGATGGGCGTGGCCGGCGATCATCGGGCCCCAGGAGCCGACGTAGTCGACGTAGCGGTTGCCGTCGACGTCGTGCAGATACGCGCCTTGCGCGCGCGCGGCGAAGAACGGCTCGCCGCCGACCGACTTGAACGCGCGCACCGGCGAGTTGACGCCGCCGGGCAGCAGTTGCGAGGCGCGGGCGAACAGTTCGTGCGAGCGGGCGTTATTCATGGGCAGGGTCTTCGAAGCAGGAAAGGTAGGCGCGCGCGGCGGCGGCCGGGTCGGGCGCGTCGAACACGCCGCTGATGACCGCCAGCAGATCCGCGCCGGCGCGCACGAGGCTGCGCGCATTGTCCGGGGTGATGCCGCCGATCGCCACCCGCGGCAGGCCCAGCGGCGCGGCCTGCGCCAGCAGCTGCGGCGCGGCGCGGCGGGCGTGCGGCTTGGTCGGCGAGGGGAAGAACGCGCCGAAGGCGACATAACTGGCGCCGTGGGCGGCGGCCGCGCGGGCCAGGGCGATGTCGTCGTAGCAGGACGCGCCCAGGATGGCGTCGGGCCCGAGCGCGGCACGCGCGGCCGCCAGTTCGCCGTCGTCCTCGCCCAGGTGCGCGCCGTCGGCGCCGATCTGCGCGGCCAGCCGCCAGTCGTCGTTGACGATCAGCGGCACTGCGCGCGCGCGGCACAGCGGCAGCAGCGCCAGCGCATGTTCGCGCCGCAGCGCGGCATCGGCGTCCTTGTTGCGGTATTGCAGCCAGGCCGCGCCGGCGTCGAGCACCGTCGCCGTGCGCGCCAGCAGTCGCGCGGTATCGGCCTCGTCGGGCGTGATCGCGTAAAGGCCGCGGCGCGGCCAGGAGGGATTCATCGGGTCGGCTTCCGTCGCAGAGGGCGGGGTGGGACAATGCGCGTCCCATACGAACCGCATTATCCGCCCATGTCCGACGCCGCCGCGACCACCGCCTACCGCACCTGGATGTGCGTCGTCTGCGGCTTCATCTACGACGAGGCGCAGGGCCTGCCGGAAGAAGGCATCGCCCCGGGCACCCGCTGGGCCGACGTTCCCGACACCTGGACCTGCCCCGATTGCGGCGTGACCAAGGACGATTTCGAGATGATGGAAGTCTGAGCGCCCGCCTGGGGCTTGTTGCCGGTGCGGCGCGATCCGCGATCGCCCTCACTCGATCCCCGGCCCGAACTTCATTTCCGCCCCGTTCTCCAGCTTCAGCCGCTCCGCCTGCCCGGCGTTGAGCTCCAGCACATACCGCGCCGGCGCCTCGCTTGGATAAGGCGGGCAACGGTCGCCGGCCGAGCACGGCGGCACGTTGCGCTGCTGCGACACCAGCCGCCGCCTGGAATCGAAATACAGGATATCCAGCGGGATCTTGGTGTTCTTCATCCAGTAGGCCTGCAGGTCTTCGCTGTCGTGCACGAACACCATGCCGCGGTCGGCCGGCATCTCGTCGCGGAACATCAGCCCGCGCGCGCGCTCCTCGGCGGTCTTGGCCACCTCGACCCCGTAACGCTGGCCGCCGACTTCGACCCAGCTCCCGCCTCCGTCGCCGGCGCAAGCGGCCAGACCCAGCAGGCAGGCGAGCAGTACAGCAGAGGTCTTCGACATGGCCGGTTCCTTGGGCGCTGGACGATGCGGCGAACATCGTCCAGCGGCCAGGCGGCGTCAAGACGAAACCGCCATGAAAATTCTTTCGCCGACCCCCTTCCCGAAGCGGGGGCGCATCCGCATAATGCGCGGCCCGCCGACGGCAGCATCGATCGGCGGGACGCGCGGAAGACGGCGGTTTCGAAACGTGTTGACGGATCGAAAACAGGCTGTAAGATGCGCGGCCCGGCAAGCGGTTGATGGCTTGCGGGGAGCGCGGAAAACAGCGGTTTCGGTGAGTGTTGACGAACTGAAACGAA
>NZ_LXSD01000308.1:20000-23204 GCF_017168095.1 Lysobacter enzymogenes
CCCTATGGCTCCGAGGCGACTTGGGGTTATATGGTCAAGCGAATAAGCGCACACGGTGGATGCCTTGGCGGTCAGAGGCGATGAAGGACGTGGCAGCCTGCGAAAAGCGTGGGGGAGCTGGCAACAAGCATTGATCCCGCGATGTCCGAATGGGGAAACCCACCTAGCAATAGGTATCCTGCAGTGAATACATAGCTGCTGGAAGCGAACCCGGAGAACTGAAATATCTAAGTACCCGGAGGAAAAGAAATCAACCGAGATTCCCTAAGTAGTGACGAGCGAACGGGGACTAGCCCTTAAGTTGCATCAGCTTCAGCAAAAGAACCTGGAAAGGTTCGCCGTAGAAGGTGACAGCCCTGTATGCGAAGGGGCTGATGCGATGAAATCGAGTAGGGCGGGGCACGAGAAACCCTGTCTGAATATGGGGGGACCATCCTCCAAGGCTAAATACTCCTGACCGACCGATAGTGAACCAGTACCGTGAGGGAAAGGCGAAAAGAACCCTGGTGAAGGGAGTGAAATAGATCCTGAAACCGTGTGCGTACAAGCAGTAGGAGCCCGCAAGGGTGACTGCGTACCTTTTGTATAATGGGTCAGCGACTTACTGTTCGTGGCAAGCTTAACCGTATAGGGGAGGCGAAGGGAAACCGAGTCTGATAAGGGCGCATAGTCGCGGGCAGTAGACCCGAAACCGGGTGATCTAGTCATGCCCAGGGTGAAGGTTGAGTAACATCAACTGGAGGCCCGAACCCACTCCCGTTGCAAAGGTAGGGGATGAGGTGTGATTAGGAGTGAAAAGCTAATCGAACCCGGAGATAGCTGGTTCTCCTCGAAAGCTATTTAGGTAGCGCCTCATATGTATCCTCTTGGGGGTAGAGCACTGTTATGGCTAGGGGGTCATTGCGACTTACCAAACCATGGCAAACTCCGAATACCAAGACGGACTGTATGGGAGACACACGGCGGGTGCTAACGTCCGTCGTGAAAAGGGAAACAACCCAGACCCACAGCTAAGGTCCCAAATTCATCGCTAAGTGGTGAACGATGTGGAAAGGCACAGACAGCCAGGAGGTTGGCTTAGAAGCAGCCACCCTTTAAAGAAAGCGTAATAGCTCACTGGTCGAGTCGGTCTGCGCGGAAGATTTAACGGGGCTAAGCGATGAACCGAAGCTTGGGGTGCACACTTATGTGTGCGCGGTAGAGGAGCGTTCCGTAAGCCGATGAAGGTGGATTGAGAAGTCTGCTGGAGGTATCGGAAGTGCGAATGCTGACATGAGTAACGATAATGCGGGTGAAAAGCCCGCACGCCGAAAGCCCAAGGTTTCCTTGCGCAACGTTAATCGACGCAGGGTGAGTCGGCCCCTAAGGCGAGGCAGAAATGCGTAGTCGATGGGAAGCAGGTTAATATTCCTGCACCTCGCGTAAGTGCGATGGAGGGACGGAGAAGGTTAGGCAGGCCAGGCGTTGGTTGTCCTGGTGAGAGAGTTGAGGCGGTCCCCTTAGGCAAATCCGGGGGGGCAACGTTGAGACTAAGGACCGGCCCATTAGGGCTAGGCTGCTGATATCACGCTTCCAGGAAAAGCTCCTAAGCTTCAGCTTACGCAGACCGTACCGTAAACCGACACAGGTGGGCAGGATGAGAATTCTCAGGCGCTTGAGAGAACTCGGGTGAAGGAACTAGGCAAAATAGCACCGTAACTTCGGGAGAAGGTGCGCCCCTTTTGGTTCATAGCTGAGAGGGGCCGCAGTGACCAGGCCGCTGCGACTGTTTATCAAAAACACAGCACTCTGCAAACACGAAAGTGGACGTATAGGGTGTGACGCCTGCCCGGTGCTGGAAGGTTAATTGATGGGGTCAGCCGCAAGGCGAAGCTCTTGATCGAAGCCCCAGTAAACGGCGGCCGTAACTATAACGGTCCTAAGGTAGCGAAATTCCTTGTCGGGTAAGTTCCGACCTGCACGAATGGCGTAACGACAGCGGCGCTGTCTCCACCCGAGACTCAGTGAAATTGAAATCGCTGTGAAGATGCAGCGTTCCCGCGGCAAGACGGAAAGACCCCGTGAACCTTTACTATAGCTTTACATTGAACGTTGAGTTCGTCTGTGTAGGATAGGTGGGAGGCTATGAAACCATGGCGCTAGCTGTGGTGGAGCCATCCTTGAAATACCACCCTGTCGTGCTTGACGTTCTAACCTGGGCCCGTTATCCGGGTCGGGGACCATGTATGGTGGGTAGTTTGACTGGGGCGGTCTCCTCCCAAAGTGTAACGGAGGAGCACGAAGGTACGCTCAGCGCGGTCGGACATCGCGCACTGTGTGCAAAGGCATAAGCGTGCTTGACTGCAAGATCGACGGATCAAGCAGGTACGAAAGTAGGTCTTAGTGATCCGGTGGTTCTGTATGGAAGGGCCATCGCTCAACGGATAAAAGGTACTCCGGGGATAACAGGCTGATACCGCCCAAGAGTTCATATCGACGGCGGTGTTTGGCACCTCGATGTCGGCTCATCACATCCTGGGGCTGTAGTCGGTCCCAAGGGTATGGCTGTTCGCCATTTAAAGTGGTACGCGAGCTGGGTTCAGAACGTCGTGAGACAGTTCGGTCCCTATCTGTCGTGGGCGTTGGAGATTTGAGAGGGGCTGCTCCTAGTACGAGAGGACCGGAGTGGACGAACCTCTGGTGTTCCGGTTGTCACGCCAGTGGCACTGCCGGGTAGCTATGTTCGGAAGCGATAACCGCTGAAAGCATCTAAGCGGGAAGCGCGCCTCAAGATGAGATCTCCCGGGAGCTCGACTCCCCTAAAGGAACCATCAAGACTAGGTGGTTGATAGGCAGGGTGTGTAAGTGCAGCAATGCATTGAGCTAACCTGTACTAATGATCCGTGTGGCTTGACCATATAACCTCAAGTGGCCTTGGACTCGACGACGCGTCGACACTCCAGACCAAACACTGACTCGCTACATTCCAATCTATTCGCCGACAACGCAGTCCATCGCGTTGAAAGCACCCAACGAGAGCGTGCGCGCTACTTCAATCCATCGAAGACAGCGACCCTCCACCCTCTCCCTGGTGATAATAGCTGTGTGGAACCACCCGATCCCATCCCGAACTCGGAAGTGAAACGCATATGCGCCGATGGTAGTGTGGCTTAAGCCATGCAAGAGTAGGTCATCGCCAGGGGCTTTACACCGAAGGCCGGATCC